>CAZJPA010000117.1:0-9313 GCA_964547755.1 uncultured Sphingomonadales bacterium | reverse complement strand
CATACGAGATACGAATTCGTGACTGGAGTTCAGACGTGTGCTCTTCCGATCTATGCGGTTGCCCGAGCGCGACGAGTATGCCCAGTCTCGCCAGAAGATGAAGGACAATCTCGCCATCGCCATGGGGGGGCGCGTGGCCGAAGAGGTCATCTTCGGACCCGAAAAGGTGACCTCGGGTGCGGCCAGCGACATTCAGATGGCCACGAAGCTGGCGCGCGCGATGGTCACGAAATACGGCATGTCGGACAAGCTCGGCCCACTGCAGTATGACGAGAACGAAGAGGAGATCTTCCTCGGCGCCGCCATCGCCCGTCAGCGCCACATTTCCGAACAGACGGCGCGCGAGATCGATGAGGAGGTGCGGGCCTTCGTTGAAGAAGCATATGCGCGGGCGCGACGGATCATCGAGGATCATCTCGACGATCTTCACGTCTTGGCGAAGGCTCTGCTCGAATACGAGACGCTTTCGGGTGACGAGATCAAGGCGGTGTTGGAAGGCCGCCCCATTGAACGTCCCGATGTGACGGAAGAGGAAAAACCGCAAGCGCCTGTGCGCAAGCCCACGACGGTGCCCAAGGCGGGACGGCGGCGTGGACGGCCGCCGGCGCTCGGTCCCGAACCTCAGCCGCAAGGGTGATGACCGCCGTCCCCCGGAGGGATGTCGGCTGCCGCCGACGATCGCTGTGATTCCCTATGCGCCCCCACAGGAGTGATGAGCGTCTTTCTCGGCGATCCTGGCATTTGCCTGCTCATCTTCTTGCGGGAGGACACAGTGGCGGTGGCCGATTGCGGTTGGTGGCGGATCTTGTTTCCTATATTCGCCCCTTGTCGCCCCCGGATCGGCGGATGGCGTTCTGGTGATCAGTGATCGGTTATCAGTTATCGGTTGTTGGAGAGGCAAGAGGGCGCGGCGGGTTCTGCCTGCCTGCGTCATTCGCCGCCGAAGAGCGGCGAATCCAGCAGGCGGTGAGGCGATCTTCAGCGCTGGGGATTGTCTGCGTTGTCCGCTGGATCCGCCGATCAAGTCGGCGGATGACGAGGAAGGGGGGGCGCCGGTCAAGCCGGCGGGTGACGAAGAAAAGAGGGCAGGCGGGCGACGTTCCTGTGATCAGTGATCAGTCATCCGTGATTGGTTGTTGGAGAGGGAAGAGAGTGCGGCGGATGACGAGGGGGGGGAGTGTCGGCGGATTCTTCCTCTTCTGCGTCATTCGCCGCCGCAGAGCGGCGAATCCAGCAGGCGGTGAGGTGATCTTCAGCGCTGGGGATTGTCTGCGCTGTCCGCTGGACCCGCCGGTCGAGCCTGCCCCGGACCTTGATCCGGGGTCGGCGGGTGACGAATGAGAGGGGCCGGTGGGTGACGAAGGAGGATGGGTGACGTGTCCTTTTCTGCGTCATTCGCTGCCGAAAAACGGCGCGCCCATCCGACAGCCGAAACTTTGGCGTTGGCGGTCGTTTCCTCCTGTTTTCTCTTCCCTCTTCCTCGCACCCGTTTGTTTTCTCCTTCCCGCTTTTCTTCCTCCATACTTGCCCGTTCCGCTCAATACCCTTCCGGCAGGTATTCGGGGTTGGCGCGATCGGTAAAGCGGGTCGTTTCCTTGTTGAAGGCGAGCGGCACGGTGCCGGTGGGGCCATGCCGCTGCTTGCCGATAATGACCTCGGCCAGCCCGCGGGCCCGTTCCATCTTTTCCACCCATTTGTCGAAGCGGTCCGAGCTTTCGTCCGGCTTTTGCTGTTCGAGATAGTATTCCTCGCGATAGACGAACATGACGATGTCGGCGTCCTGTTCGATCGTGCCGGATTCGCGCAAGTCTGCCAGCTGGGGGCGCTTGTTGTCGCGCTGCTCGACGAGGCGCGACAGCTGCGAGAGAGCGAGCACCGGCACCTCCAGCTTCTTGGCGAGCGCCTTGAGACCACGGGTGATCTCGGAGATCTCCTGCACGCGACTTTCCGGCGTAGAGCGGCTGCCATGGAGAAGCTGCAGATAGTCCACGACCACAAGCCCGATGTCATGGAGCCGTTTCATCCGCCGGGCCCGCGTATAGAGGGCGGTGATCGAGAGCGCCGGCGTGTCGTCGATATAAAGCGGTAGCTTTTCGAGCTCGTGGACGGCCCGGGTGAGGTTTTCGAATTGCTCGGCATTGAGGCGGCCGCGGCGCATCTCCTCGGTCTTGATACCGGCACGATCGGCGACGATGCGGGCCGCCAGCTGATCGGCCGACATCTCCAGAGAGAAATAGGCCACCGGACAACCACGCGAACGCGACAGGTCGTGGCCGGCCTCCAAATCATCCATCCAGCGCTTGGCCGCCGCATAGGCGATATTGGTGGCAAGAGCCGTCTTGCCCATCGCTGGGCGACCGGCGAGGATAATCAGGTCGGTCTTATGCAGACCGCCGATCTTGTCGTTGAGTGCCGTGAGTCCCGTCGTGATGCCTGAGATCTTGTCGGGATCACGATAGGCGGCTTCAGCGGCTTCCAACGCTTGGAAGACAGCCTTGCGGAAAGGCTTGGCGCCGGTGTCCGTCGTGCCCTTGGCGGCCAGATCGAAGAGTTTCGATTCGGCCGCCTCCAGCTGTTCCTCGGCCGGGTGTCTCAAATCGGCGTCGAAGGCGGTCAGCACCATTTCCTCACCGATATGGATGAGCGCGCGCTTCATCGCCAGATCGCGAATCGCACGGGCGTAGTCTTGGGTATCGGTGAACAGAGCCGCGTTGGCGGCCAGGCGCGCCAGATAACCGCCTCCGCCCAGGTCTTTCAGTGCCTCGTCGGTGTCAAACAGCGGTTTCAGTTTGATGGGATCGGCCCGCTGGTCCCGGTCCATGAGGGTGAGAATCGCTTCATAGATGCGGGCGTGAACCGGCTCGAAGAAATGCTCGGGTTCGAGAAATTCGCGCACGCGCTCCGCCACCTCGTTGTCAACCAGCATCGCCCCAAGCAGCGCCTGCTCAAGCTCCAGATTGTGCGGCATCTGGCGATATTGCGGATCCTGATCCGCCATCCGCGTCACCGACTGACTCGCTGCCATCTCATCCATCTGCCGTGCCCTCACTTTGGAACCGGTTGCGCTTCGATGAGGCCGTGGCGGCCATGTTCGGCAAAGTCACACCCATCATCTCCTGACCAGGAGACACAAGTCCGGTCAGGCTGCAATGAGACTGCGGCTGCGCGTACGGCAATCCGCCCTGCTGAACAAAACCATGCCATTTTTGCCTGCCGGCTCCGAGATCAAAATTGGGATATGCCCGATCTTTTTTCCACATGCTGTGAATTGTGGGGACAGAGCCATGCTTCCCCTACCCATGGCTGTACAGCCGATGGGCCTTTTGCCTTTGGACGTTCCCCCCTCTTGTCAGCCGGCGGCCGGGACGCTATAAGCCCGGCCTCCCGGGTGGTCTCCTTGCCGCCCGGCGTTGGGTTGTGCGCGGGAAGCGGACCCACCACGGTGGTTTGTCGTGGCCAAGGAGCGCAAAACGGGCGCTGCTGTCTCGCGATGCGATCAAGGAGATGTTGCCGATGCCGTTCTACGAGACGGTTTTCATCGTGCGCCAGGACGTGAGCGCCAAGCAGGTGGAACACCTTGCCGCCGACCTGGCCAAGATCATCGAAGACAATGGTGGCACGGTCGCCAAGACGGAGCATTGGGGCTTGCGGCCGCTTGCCTACAAGATCAAGAAGAACCGCAAGGGCCATTACGTGCTTTTTGCGATCGACGCGCCGGCTGCGGCCGTCCAGGAGATGGAACGGCGCGCGCGGTTGAATGAGGATATCATCCGGCTGCTGACAGTGCGCACCGAGACGCTGGCAACAGCACCTTCGGTGATGGCGAAGGGACGCGAGCGTCGTTCGCGGCGCGATCGTGGTGAACGGAGGGCCAGCTGATGACGAAACCGAGCGCACCCGTGCGTCGCCCCTTCTTCCGGCGGCGCAAGTCCTGTCCGTTTTCGGGGCCGAACGCACCGAAGATCGATTACAAGGACGTCAAGCTGCTCTCCCGTTTCATCTCGGAGACCGGCAAGATCGTTCCCAGCCGGATCACCAATGTCTCGGCCAAGAAGCAGCGGGAGCTGGCGCGCGCGATCAAGCGGGCTCGCATTCTCGCACTGCTGCCGTTTACCGTGCGATAGGAGAGGGGCGATGCAGGTCATTCTCTTGGAACGCGTCCCGCATCTCGGCCAGATGGGCGACGTCGTGAACGTCAAACCGGGCTATGCGCGCAACTACCTGTTGCCGCGTGGCAAGGCGCTGCGGGCGACCGAGGCCAATCTGAAGATCTTCGAGGAACGGCGCAAAGAGATCGAGGCGCGTAATCTCGCCCGTCGCAAGGAGGCCGAGGCGGTCAAAGAGAAGCTGGACGGCGCAAAGCTCGTGATCATCCGTCAGGCAGGTGCGGCCGGTCAGCTCTATGGTTCCGTGCGCCCGCGGGACATCGTGGACGCGCTCGCCGAGCAGGGCGTGTCTATCGAGCGCTCCCAGGTGGTGTTGGACCATCCCATCAAGACGATCGGGATCTTTGACATCACCATACGGCTGCATGGCGAGGTGGAAGCGAGTGTCAAGCTCAATGTCGCGCGCTCAGAAGGCGAGGCGGAAGAGCAGTGGAAGCTTGGCCATGCCCTGATCGCCAGCACCGAGCGCGAGGCCATGGGGCAGATGCCTGAAGAAGCGGAAGAGGCGGTTGACGAAGAGGAACTGGCCGCCGAGCTTCTGGAAGAAGAGGCGCTCGCTGAGCTCAAGGCCCGTGAAGAGGCTGGAGAGGCTGAAGAAACGGCAGAGGACGAAGAAGGCGAGCAGGGTGCGGCCGGCGAGGAAGCGGTCGTCGCGGACTCGGACAAGCCCTGACCCGGATCTTCTGCAGATCGTTCATTCGGTCCCGTGTCGGCGCGGTTGAGACGGGGAAGTCTCCCTCACCGGGCCGGCACCAATCTCCGAGCACGATCTTCCGGCTGTCGGCGGACACATCCGCCTTCTTGTCGGTGTTCTTTGTTTGTGGGCATGTGATCGCCGGCAGCCGAATTCGGTATCCGCGCCCTTATCCCGCTGGCGCATTGCCTGCGATAGGAGGCTCTGCTAAGGGGCCGGCGGGATGCGCTCGTGGTCCCGCTTCTTCAGGGGCCGCGCGCCTTCTTCTTGAGACCGCGAGAAACGGCGAGGACAAGCGATGAAGATCGACGGCAACGAGATCCGCCCCGGCATGGTAATCGAGCACAAGGGGTCGCTCTGGCGGGCGGTCAAGATCCAGCATACCCAACCCGGCAAGGGCGGCGCCTATCTGCAGGTCGAACTCAAGAATCTTCTCGACGGCACCAAGCTCAACGAGCGTTTCCGCGCAGCCGAGAAGGTCGAGCGCGTGCGTCTCGACCAGCGGGACTTCCAATTCCTCTATCAGGACGGGGACATGTTCACCTTCATGGATCTGGAGACATATGATCAGATCCAGCTCCCGCTCGAACAGATCGGCGAAGACGCCGTGCGCTTCCTGCAGGAGGGTATGACCGTCAAGATAGACATGTACGAGGGGCGGCCTCTCGGCTTGGAACTGCCCGAACAGGTCACGCTGGCGGTTGCCGAGACCGAGCCCGTCGTCAAAGGACAGACGGCGGCGTCTTCCTACAAGCCGGCGATCCTGGAGAATGGCGTGCGTGTGATGGTGCCTCCCTTCGTCAATGCCGGCGACCGCATCGTCGTCGCCACGGCGGATGCCAGCTATGTGAAGCGGGCGGACTGAACGGGCACGCGCAAGCTCTCTTTCGCGGGCGAGGGTGGTTGCGGCGGGTCTCGTGCTGCGAGCGAACACGGATCGGACCACAAACCGATGTCAAGACGTCATCCCCTGGTGACCTGCATGGTCCGTGCCGCGATGAAGGCGGCGCGCTCGCTTCTGCGCGATTTCGGTGAAGTCGAGCATCTGCAGGTCTCGAAGAAGGGACCGGCGGACTTCGTCTCCCATGCCGACCGCGCGGCCGAACGTATTCTGCAGGAAGAATTGGGCCGCATGCGGCCACATTTCGCCTTTCTGCTCGAAGAGGAAGGCGAGCGTCCGCCACCCGCCGGCGGGAAACCCACAGGACGTTGGATCGTCGATCCCTTGGACGGGACCACCAATTTTCTCCATGCGGTTCCCCATTTCGCGATCTCGATCGCGGCTGAGGAAAAAGGGCGCGTGCAAGCGGCCGTTGTCTATGATCCCGTGCGTGACGAACTGTTCTGGGCGCAGCGCGGCGGCGGTGCCTTTCTCAATGACCAGCGGCTGCGTGTGTCCGCGCGTCAGAAGCTTGAGCAGGCCCTGATTGCGACCGGTATTCCCTTTGCCGGCCATGGTGAGCATGAACGCTTTCTCGCCGAGCTCGCAGGGATCATGCCGCGGGTTGCCGGAATCCGCCGTTTTGGATCGGCGGCGCTCGATCTCGCCTATGTCGCGGCCGGGCGCTACGACGCTTTCTGGGAGCATGGGCTGCATCTGTGGGACATCGCCGCCGGGGCGCTGATCGTGCAGGAGGCCGGTGGATTGGTGAGCGACCACCAAGGACGGCCGCGGGCATTCGAAACCGGTGAGATTCTGGCCAGCAACAGTCATCTGCACAGACCGATGCTGCGTCTGTTGCGCCTGACACACAAACGGATCGCAGCCGGGGTGGCTGGTCCGCAACCGCAGGCGGAGGAGAGCCAAGCGTGAGAACCGCTTCGGGATACGGCATGGCGGCACTGGCCTGTCTCCTGGTGGGAATGATCGCCCTTGCTCCCCGCGTCCAAGCCCAGCAGACTGATGACGAGCCTGTCGGCTGGCCTCTGCCCAAGAGCGAACGCCCGACAAAGCCGAGATCCGAGCGCACACCGCTGCTGCCCGTTGCTCCTGCGCCCCAGGTGACCGCTCCCACTTCTGCCGACAGGGCGTCAGAGGCCGGAAAGAAGCGTCTGCCCGGCGGGAGCGAGGCCCAACCGTCACAGCGGCCGGCTGCCACCATGACAGGCGAAGATGTGGCCGCTTCAGCGAGGCGAAGGGAAGAGACGGCAACAGGTGGCGAGCTTGCGCCGCTGAATGAGGTCATCCTCGGGGCAAAGCCGCTCGTATTTGCCTTCGCACCCGATCAGTATGTGCTCTCGGCCGATGATGTCCGGCTGATCGAGCGCTTTGCGGCCGGTGTGCGTGCGGCCAGCGGCATCGTCGATGTACTGGTCTGGGTCACACCGCCGGCGGCTGCGGACGAGCAGGCCCGGCGTCAGGCATTGGAGCGCGCCTTCGCCCGTGGATTGTATCTGCGTGCGTTGCTGCGTGAGGCGGGGCTGCCGGCTTCCCGCATCGACATTCTTGCCACCGCCCAACCGGCACCGCAGGAAAAGGACATGCCTTCGCCCGCGCCGGCCGAAGGGGCGCGTATCCGCCTCGCCTCAAACTTCATGACAGGTGTCCGGTAGCGAAGTGTCCGGTAGCGAACAAGTCAGGCGGTTTTTTCATCACAGAAACGCCTCGAAAGGCCGTAGGACGAGCGGGAAGCTCCAGGCGGACGGCGGCTGATGGGCGAGGAAGAAGATCGTTCCGGGGATTCCGACCGGCGTGATGCAAAAACGGTCCTGCCTGTCCGCCGCCCCCATGTCGGGCTGGCGACTCAGCGAATGAACGCATTGCCGCCTTGACCACGCCGGAACCGGACTCCAGGCGCGAACGGATGCGCTTGCACGACTCCGCCATCTTTTGATGCTAACGGCTCGGGCCGGTGGTTGGCCAGAACGGCATGGCAGGTTATGGTCTGCTGCGAAGAATGCGTTCCGGCGCCTGGGAACGAGAACAAAGGAAGGCATCGGCTGTCATGACGGATGTCGAACGCTACGCCCGGCGGATGGGCGTTTTCGTGGTTGCGGCATTGGCCCTTGCGGTCGTTCTGGCGAACACGCTGGCTTCAGCCTTCTTGTCCAACCCCTATCTCAACGGCACGATCCTGCTCGTGCTTGTCTTTGGTATCGTTTTTCATTTTCGGCAGGTTCTGGCGTTGGGGCCCGAGCTCAAATGGCTCGACTCGGATGCACGGCTCCGGGAAAAGGAAGGGGCCACGCCCATGCCGCGGCCGCGGCTGCTGGCGGCGGTGGCGCAGCTGTTCGCCGATCGACCGGCCGATCGCGGTCCGCTTCCGATCACGGCGGCGGCCGAGCGTTCCTTGTTGGAAGGGGTTGAGACGCGGCTCGACGAGAGTCGGGAAATCGGTCGCTACCTGACGCGGTTGCTGGTCTTCCTCGGTCTGTTGGGCACGTTCTGGGGGCTGTTGTCGGTGTTATCGGCCATCGGTCGCACGATCGCTGGGCTGTCGGTGGAGACGAGCGATGTGAGCTTGCTCTTCGAAAGCCTCAAAGCCGGCTTGGAGCGGCCCTTGAGCGGTATGGCTGTGGCCTTTTCCTCCTCGTTGTTTGGTTTGGGCGGCTCGCTGGTGCTCGGTTTTCTCGACCTTCAAGCCAGTCAGGCGCAACGCGCCTTCCTGCGGCGCTTTGAGGACTGGCTGCGAGACCATACCCGGCTGGTGACGGGGGGTGTCGGTGGCGGTGAGGAAGGTGCTGCCGGCGGCGCGTATCTCGCTGCGTTGATCGAGCAATTGGCCGATCACCTCGAACGCATGGAGGTCCATGCGGCCGAGGACCGCCGGCTGCGAACGGCGCGCGAGCAGGTGCTTGGCGAAATCCGCGATCATCTGGCCGCCCTCAGGAGTGAAAGCGGCACGGTCGGGGAAACGCTCGCGGCCATTCGGGACACCGTCGCCTCCGAATTGCGGACGATCACCGGTCTTGCCCAAGGTCTTTCGGCCGCCAAGCCGGCTGCGGATCCCGAGCTGCGCACGCATCTTGCCCGCATCGAGCAGGCGCTGGAGGCCTTGCGCACGGATATCGTCACCGGTCGGGAAGTTCTGACCGAGAGCGTGCGGGACGATTTGCGTCTGCTGGCGCGCACGGTCGCCAAAGCGCTCGAGGCCGGCAGGCGACCGTCACCTGTCACCGGCGCGGGCGGGGGCGAAGAGACCACGAAAGGTGGAAGCGCGTGATGAGACGGCGTGCGCGTCAGGACGAAGACGTCAGTTGGCCGGGGTTCGTGGACGCGCTGTCCACCCTCTTGCTCGTGCTGGTCTTTCTGCTGTCGCTGTTTGCGCTGTCACAATTTTTTCTCGGCAATGTTCTGTCCGGACGCGACAAGGCGCTGGCCGATCTCAAGGCGCAGCTTGCCCAGATGTCGGAAATGCTGCGTTTGGAGCGGCGCACGACCGAAGAGCTTCGGCGCAATCTCGCGGAATTGACCGCCAGTCTGAAGGCCGCGGAAGGCGAGCGCGACAAGCTC
>CAZJPA010000116.1:0-9383 GCA_964547755.1 uncultured Sphingomonadales bacterium | reverse complement strand
CCCACCCATCCCTCTCCTCACCCCACCCCCGCAACTCCCTAATGTTTACTTCCTCCCGCACTCCCCCGGCACGCGGACACACAACCCAACCAAAAACAGACATCGAAAAACCCGCAAGAGTAGCATTGTTCATCTCCTGAAATACTATTTCAGCGTGTCTCATGCCCTTGGTTAACGAGATATTGGTGAAAAGTGGAGGCGATAGAGCCGCTTGTCGCCGGCCGCGCCTCGTGGCAGGAGGGAGATGCTATCGGGCGCAGCCATGTGCTGGTGCGGGAAGCGGCGATTCGCGCTTTCCTGAGGGATGCGGGTGATGACCTGGAAATACTGGCTCTGGTATCTGTTCGCGCCGTCGCTGTGGGGGCTGTATGTGATCGCAGCGGCCGCCGTGTGGGCGGCATGCGGTCGCTCGGTCAGACTGGGGCGCTGGGTTGCGGGCGGCCTGTGCTATACGCTTTTCGTCGCATTCCTGGGCGGTTGGTGGTTGGTGATGCGCCCCCTTGAGGAGACCGCGCGCAGGCTCGCCGCCACGCCTGGCGATGACGAACCGGTCGGCATCCTCATCCTGGGCGGGGCCGAGGATCTGGCGGCCAGCGCCCATGCCGGCGATCTCGTGATCAATGATGCGGGCGAGCGGGTCATCGTTGCGCTGGCACTCGCTGCCGCCCGTCCCGAAGCGCCGGTCTTCTATGCCAGCGGCGACCTGGCCGCCGGCGCCCCGGCGGTGCGGGCGCGGATCGCTGCGCTCTTTCACAAAATACTGGGCAGCAGTCGCGCCATCGTCGTCGATGGATCCTCCCGCGATACCTGCGACAATCTCGAGGCCGTCGCCCGTTATGAGCGCCGCCATGGCCGGCGCCGTTGGATTCTCGTGACCAGCGCCTACCATATGCCGCGGGCCGTGCTGTGCGCGGATGCGGCCGGTGTGCGCGTCGCCCCGCACCCGGTGGACTGGCGCGCGGCCGGCAGTCTGCTGGCCAATCTCCCGTCCCGGCATCCGACACGCGCGCTCGCGGATTTCGACGATGCGGCCCATGAATGGCTGGGCCTCGTCCATTACCGGCTGGCCGGTCGGATCCGGCGGGTTTGGCCTGTGATCGCCGACCGATGATCAGCCGCGGCGATCGGCCGGCGCGGCAAGAGGGCGGATCAGCGGGAACGGCACGAATCCCGGCCCTGTCGTCAGGAATACGTATGGCGCCGCACCCGATCCGGTGCGCCATGCGCCGCCATGAGATCGGCGGACAAGCCCTACTCGCCGGCCGCTGGCCGTTCGCCGACCGGCTCGGCGGAATCGTCCTGTGCAGCCACGGGAGCAGACTGTTCGGTTTCGGTGGTCTGTGGGGCGGCTGTCCGACTCTTGCGGCGGCGGGAGGAGGCGGTCGTCTTGCCGGTGTCGTCGCCGGAGCGGCCGTTTCCCTTTCGGCTCGTGCGCGCGCTCCGCTTGCGGGCCGGCGTCTTGGCCTGCGCGTCCGACTCCCCGTCAGTGGGGCGGGCCGTACCGTTGACGGCTGGCGCGGCTGCTTCGGTGGTCGAGTCGGCCTCCTTTGGGGTTGCGCTCAGCTCATCCGGTTCCTGCGAGGGGGATACAGCCGCTTGGGCGGTATCGGCCGTTGCGTCGTCATTCCGATCCGTTTCACGCGGCGGCTGGGCCGCCGGATGGTCCTGGGCGGCCTGTCGGTTCAGGCGGTCTTGTCGGTCCTGTCGCTCTTGTTGACGGGCTTGCTGACGGGCCCGCGCCTCGGCCTGGCGCGCCCGCTGGGCCTCCTGAAGGTCATTGAGAATCCGCTGGTAGTGATCGGCGTGCTGGAAGTAGCTTTCGGCTTGCACATGATCGCCGGCGGCCAGCGCCTCGCGCGCGAGATTGCGGTATTTGTCCACCATCTGGCGGGCATGATTACGCAGCTGGGGGTCGATGCCTCCCCGGTCCTGACGTCCATTCTGCGCGCGCTGGGAACGGCGCTGCGCGCGTCGCGCATTTTGCGGTCTGCTCATGCTGTTTTGCCGTTTTTTCCGATGATCTCGTGGCCCGTTTCCACCGGATCCCAAGAAACCGGCTTGCGAGCTGCTGCTGTCGCCCCATGCGGACGCAGCCCTTCTTGCACCCGACGACCACCCCGCCTCATGCAGGTGCCGTCACCCTCTTGCCAATGATTTGGCGGAGCCTTCCACTCTCTCGCCCGGTGCGTGGTGCATGCCTTGATAGGCGACCGGGAAGGCGCCGCGCACTCTAGCGGCTCATTATCCGTTTTCCAAGCTCTTTTTTGCCGCATCCTCGGTTAACAAAGAATGAGTGTCGCCCTGGCCGGGAGGATCAGGCCATCTGCCGGTCACGACCCGTGGCCGGCCGGCGAGATCGGGGTGGACGGTCACAGCCTCCAAACCGGCCGAACGAACCAGCGCCGCCGCCGCATCCCCCTGGTCCGCCCCGATCTCGACGAACAGCCGACCACCCGGCATGAGCCGGCGGGCGGCCACGGCCAGCACGGCCCGCAGGCCGTCCAGGCCATCCGGGCCGCCATCGAGTGCCGCCAGCGGTTCATAGCGGGAGACTTCGGGGGCCAGTTGCGGAATAACGGCTCGGCGCACATAGGGCGGATTGGCGAGCACGCAATCGAAACGCAGCACAGGATCGAGCGCCCCGTCCCAGTCGCTGACGACGATCCGCGCCCGTTCCCTCAGCCCAAAGGCTGCCGCGTTCTTTCCGGCCCAGGCCGCAGCGGCTTTTGCCCGATCGACGCCGACGCCCCGCCAGTTCGGCCGCTCCGCAAGCAGGGTGAGGAGGATGGCGCCACTGCCGGTGCCGAGGTCGAGCAGATGCGCCGGACCGGTCGGTCCCATGCGCAGGGCAAGCGTGATCAGGGTTTCGGTCTCAGGCCGCGGCACCAGGACCCCGGGGCCGACCCGGAAACGCCGACCATAGAATTCCCGCTCACCGACGAGATAGGCCACCGGCACGCGCCGGCCGCGCGCGGCAATCAGGTCTCTGACAGCCTCGCGCGCCGCCGGCGGGACGCTTTGGGCGGGATCGCGCAGCAGGAGCGCCTCACGCGAAAGCCCCAAGGCATGGGCGAGCAGAAGATCGGCATCGAGCGCAGCCGTGTCGATTCCCACCGCACGCAACCGCTCACGGGCCCAGCGACGCAAGGCGCCGATTTTCGCGGGCACCGGGGAGGGGGAATCGGTCGCGGTGGTCATGGGGCGGCGGGAGACGATGCGGCGCCGGCGCCCGCTCCGGCTGCGTCTCCCATCTCGGCGAGCCGTGCCGCCTCGTCGGCGGCGATGAGCGCATCGACGATCTCGTCCAACGCCTCACCGGCGAGCACCTGATCAAGCTTATAGAGCGTGAGTCCGATGCGGTGGTCGGTGACGCGCCCTTGCGGAAAATTGTAGGTGCGGATGCGTTCCGATCGGTCACCCGAGCCCACCTGCGCCCGGCGCGCCGCGGCCCGGCGCGATTCGGCCTCACGGCGTTTGTGCTCGAACAACCGTGCGCGCAGGACCTTGAGCGCCTTTTCCTTGTTCTTGTGCTGGGATTTCTCGTCCTGCTGCTGGACGACGATGCCGGTGGGCAGATGGGTGATGCGCACGGCGCTGTCGGTGGTGTTGACCGATTGACCGCCGGGGCCGGAGGCGCGGAAGACGTCGATTCTGAGGTCCTTTTCATCGATTTCGACATCGATGGCCTCAGGCTCGGGCAGGACGGCGACGGTGGCCGCCGAGGTGTGGATGCGGCCTCCTGCCTCGGTGACCGGCACGCGCTGGACGCGATGGACGCCGGATTCGAATTTGAGCCGCGCATAAACGCCCCGGCCCTTGACTTCCGCCACCACCTCCTTGAAGCCGCCGAGATCCGAGGGGCTGGCCGAGAGGATGTGGAGCCTCCAACCGTGCAGCTGAGCGTAGCGCTCGTACATGCGCAGCAGATCGCCGGCAAACAGCGCTGCTTCCTCTCCCCCGGTGCCGGCGCGGATCTCCAGGATCACCGAGCGCGCATCGGCCGCATCCTTCGGCAGCAAGGCCTTGAGCAGCCAGTCTTTCGCCACCCGTTCGCGTTCTTTTGCTTCCGGTAGTTCGCTGCGGGCCAGCGCCTTGAGCTCGGGATCGGCGCCGTCTGCGAGTTCTTCGAGCTCAACCCGCTCTTCCTTGGCCTTGCGCCAGGCGGAAATCGCCTCGACCACCGGCTCGAGCTCGGCGAGCTCGCGCGCGCGGGCGGCGTATTCCGTGCCTGAAAGCGCGCCGCTTGCCAGTTCCGCCGAGAGCTCCTCATGACGCTGCAGCAGCTCACGGATGCGGGTTTCGGGAATGGGGATGTCGGCCGGCTCGCTCATCGCTGGTCATTCCTCCCGCGTGGCGAGCCGGCTTTTCAGCCAGTCCACGAGCGCTGCCAGCGGCACGGATTCCTGACTCTGGCGCGCAAGATCCTTCACGGTCACCGCTTCGCGGGCGAGCTCGTCGTCGCCGAAGATGACGGCATAGCGGGCGCCGGCCTTCGCCGCCCGCCCCATGCGCTTCTTCAGACTACCGCGATAGTCAAAAAGCGCGCGCAAGCCCGCCCGCCGCAAGTCGCGGGCCAAGGTCAGCACACGGCCTTCCGCCCGGCTGCCCAGCGGAATCAGGGCGATCGCCGGGTCGGGCGCCGGGGTCTCGGTGAGCAGCATGGCCAGCCGCTCGATCCCGGCCGCCCAGCCGACGCCGGGTGTGGCCGGGCCGCCGAGCTGTTCGATCAGCCCGTCGTAGCGCCCGCCGCCCAGCACCGTGCCCTGGGCGCCGAGGCGGTCGGTGATGAACTCGAAAGCCGTGTGGGTGTAGTAGTCGAGGCCGCGTACGAGATAGGGATCCTCATGGAAGGGGATCGCAAGGCGGGCGAGCTCGTCCTTGACGCGCGCATAGAAGGCGCGGGCCTCCTCGTCCAGGAAATCGCCGAGTTTCGGCGCGCGGGCGACGATGCGGCGATCGCCTTCGTCCTTCGAATCCAGAATGCGCAGGGGATTGCGCTCCAAGCGCATGCGGCTGTCGGGCGACAGCTGCGTTTCATGCGCCCTCAAATAGGCGACGAGCGCTTCCCGGTAGCGCGCGCGGCAGCCGGGCGTGCCGAGGCTGTTGATGTGGAGCGTCACTCCATCCGCGACACCGAGCATGGTAAGAAGCTCATGGCCGAGCGCAATCAACTCGGCGTCGGCCAGCGGCGAGTCGGAGCCGATGATCTCGACATCGAGTTGGTGGAACTGGCGATAGCGCCCTTTCTGTGGGCGCTCGTGACGGAACATCGGGCCCCAGGCGTAGAAACGGCCGATGCCGCTGGTCGCCAAGCCGTTCGAGATCCAGGCGCGGGCGATGCCGGCGGTGTATTCGGGCCTGAGGGTGAGCGAATCGCCGGAGCGGTCGGTAAAGCTGTACATCTCCTTGGTCACGACGTCTGACGCCTCGCCGAGCGTGCGGGCGAACAGCGGCGTGAACTCGAAGATGGGGGTGGCGATCGGGTCGAAGCCCCAGCTTTCGGCAAGACGTTCGAATAGACGCACGACATGAAGGAAGCGGCGTGCTTCCTCACCGATCAGATCACGCGTGCCGCGTACCGGTTGCAGCCTGGTCATCCTCAGGAGTGCCTTCCCGTCGCATCCAGGACAGGGCTGTGCGCCCTCTCGCCCGGCGAGCTAGCGCATCGGGCCGCCTATGTCGAGAAGGCAGCTGGACGAGCCCGTGCCGATATGTGCTTTGCTTGAGTGGATAGGCGGGCCCGTTGCGGCCATGTGCGAGAAAACCCGGATATGACCATGAAACAGCCGACCCAATCCAAAAAGAACAGAGGTTACGCAATCCGCTTGACGGAAATTTGCCGATCCAGATCGCGCGAGCAGGCAAGATCGTAGGCCAGCTGCATTTTCAACCAAGTCTCCGGAGTCGATCCAAAAGCCTTGGCAAGGCGATAGGCCATCTCGATCGAAAGAGAGGCTCGGCCGTTCACAAGGCGCGAAAGCGCTTGCCGGCCTACACCGAGATGACGGGCCGCTGCCGTGACCGACAAGCCTAACGGCTTGAGACACTCTTCTCGCAAGATGATCCCAGGATGGACCGGGTTCTTCATAGCCATGGGGTGATCCTTTCTCGTCGATCCTTAGTGGTAGTCAAGATAATCGACATCCCACGCATCGCCGTTTTCGAATCGAAAGGTTACGCGCCAATTCGCAGAGACCCACACCGCGTACCGCCCCTTCAGATTTCCACTCAGACGGTGGAGCCGAAATCCTGGGAGGTCCATGTCTTCTGGTTTGGTGCTGCAGTCCAGCACGGTTAAGATCCGTCTCAGTTTTGCAACATGCGCCGGCGCAACCTTTGCAGCCGTGCGCCCCTCGTAGAGGGCTTTTAATCCACGGTGGCGAAAGGACCGGATCATGGTAGGATTGTCGTGCCTCACGCGACAAATTTCAAGATGGATGAGGCGACCTTGCCCGTTTGCATGTGGATCCGGCGGGACAAGTTCCCCGGCCTGTGATCAGGAAGCCGGTCCTGACAGGTGAGGACCGGCTTTCCGTGAAAAGCGAAAAAAGCGAAGCTGATTGGCTCCGTGCCCGTCTACCAGATCTGCACGCGCTTCTCGGGCGGCAGGTAGAGCTTGTCGCCGGGCTGGACGCCGAAGGCGTCATACCAGTCCGGCACATTGCGCACGACGCCGTTCACCCGGAATTCGGCCGGTGAATGCGGGTCCGAGCGCAGCTGGCGCAACAGGAACTCGGGACGTGCCTTCGACTTCCATACCTGCGCCCAGCCGAGGAAGAAGCGCTGATCGCCGGTATAGCCATCCAGCACCGGGATCGATTGGCCGGCCGTCGCCAGACGATAGGCGTAAAGCGCGATCGACACGCCGCCCAGATCACCGATGTTCTCACCCAGGGTGAGTCGACCATTGATATGCTGGCCGGGCAGCGGTTCGTATTCGTCATATTGTGCGACGAGAGCGGCCGTGCGCTCTTCGAAGCGCTTGCGGTCTTCCGGCGTCCACCAGTTGCGCTGGATGCCGTGGGCGTCGGATTTCGAGCCCTGGTCGTCGAAGCCGTGGCCCATCTCGTGGCCGATCACGCCACCGATTCCGCCGTAATTGACGGCCGCATCCGCATGCGGGTCGAAGAAGGGCGGCTGCAGGATCGCGGCCGGGAAGACGATCTCGTTGAACTGCGGATTGTAATAGGCGTTGACCGTCTGCGGCGTCATGAACCATTCGTCGCGATCGGTGGGTTTGCCGAGGCGGGAGACCTCGTCGGCGTGGAAGAAAGCGCGCACGCGGCGGACATTACCCATCAGATCGTCGCGGCGAATGGTCAGATCGGTGAAGCTCCGCCACTTGTCGGGATAACCGATCTTGGGATGGAAGGCGGCGAGTTTGGCCAGGGCCTCTTTCTTGGTCTCGGGCCCCATCCAGTCGAGATTGGTGATCCGCTCGCGGAAGGCGCGCCGCAGGTTCTCCACCAGTTCCAGCATCATGGCCTTCGAGCTCGGCGGGAAATAGCGGGCGACATAGATCTGGCCGATCGCCTCGCCCAGGCCGTTGCGCGCACCAACGAGACGCACCGCCCGCTTCCAGCGGTCGCGCTGCTGCTGCTGGCCGGAGAGCACCTTGCCGTAGAAGGCGAAATTGGCCTCGTCGATCTCCTGGGACAGATAGGCGGCATTCCCCGTGATCAGATGGAAGGCGAGATAATCCTTCCAGACATCGAGCGGTGTCTTCTCCAGGATCGCGATCAGCCCCTTAATGGCGCTGGGTGGTGCGACATTGATCTTGTCGAGTTTGGTAAGATCGATGCCGGCAGCCGTAAAGGCGGCCCGCCAGGGGAAGCCCGGATAATTCTTCTCCAGCCCTTCCAGGGTGGTGACATTGTAGGTCTTGTCGCGGTTCCGGAGCTCTGTGCGCGGCCAGTGGGCTTTTGCCATCTCGGTCTCGAGAGCGAACACGGCATCCGCCGCCTGTTGCGCCCGGGCGTCGTCATAGCCGGCGAAACGCAGCATCCGCGCGATATGAGCCTTGTAGGCGGTTCGGATCTTCTCGAAACGGTCGCCTTTGGCCAGGTAATAGTCGCGATCCGGCAGGCCAAGGCCGGATTGGCCGATGGTCAGCAGATAGCGGTTGGGATTCTTGCGGTCGATGGAGACGAAGGCGCCGATGGGTGTTTCGGCGCCGAGAATGTCGGCCCGAGCGAAGGTTGCGACCAGCTCGGTCTTGTCGCCGATGGCGGCGATGGCCTTGAGATCGTCGGCGATCGGCGCAATGCCGAGCTGATTGAGGCGATCGACGTCCATGAAGCTCGCGAAATAATCCGCGATCTTCTGCTCGATGGAACCGGGCTTGTGATCACCGGCGGCCAGCTCGTCGATGATCGCCTTGACGCGTTCTTCCGACTTGTCGCGCAGGATGTTGAAGGAGCCGTAGCGCACCTGATCGGGCTTGAGCTCATAGGTCTTCAGCCAGGTGCCGTTGGCGTAGCGGAAGAAGTCGTCCCCCGGCTTGACGGACAGATCCCGGGCCGACAGATCCACGCCCCACGTCCCAAGCTCCGCCTTGCCGGTCGACGCGGCGGATGTCGTCTGCCGGTTCTCGGTGGTTTGCTGCTCTTTCTTCTCTCCCTGGCAGGCGGCCAGAAGAGCAATGCAGCTTGCGGTCATCAGAATCCTGCGCCACGGCATGGCAGCCATCCTCCTCGCTTTTCGTGTTTTCCATGGTCCCGGTAGCGGCCCGGCGCACCCAAGCCGGGCGGCCCGGCGCGAGGCTAGACGAGCCGAGGGGGCGCCGTAAAGGGACGGTATGGCCTTGCGGGCCGCATCTAAACCAAAAGCCGAGACAGGTGGGGAGAATCCCCCGCCCCCAGGGACGGCAGCGACGGGCGGCCGAATCCACTCCCTCGTTCGGAAGGCCGGTTGGTTGGCTCAGGCGGTGACCGCCTTCTCGAGCTTGCGGCAGCGGTGGCGCACGAGGGCGTAGGCCGTGCGGGCTGCGGCGTCGCCCAGCCAGCCGTTGGCCCGGATCTCAGCGGCCCGCAAGATCATGCGCGCGGCCGAGTCGAGATGTTGGGGCTGATAGAGCCGCATCGCCCGTACCCAGTAGGCACGGGCCATCTCGTCCCGGCGATAGGGAGCTTGGGGATCGCGCGACCAGACATTCGCGGCGTAATAGGCGTAGGCCAGCTCGTCGTCTTCCGCCTCCTGCACGCGCCCCAACGCCACTTTGAGCCGGGTGATAAGACCAGGCCGATCGCGATCGCGATAACGCCGGAAATGCTTTTGGAAGAGCTGGTAGTGGAAGAATTCGGCGAGGGCGAGGCTTCGGCAGATTGCCTTCAAGAGATCGTAAGAGCGGGGTGGTGGGAAAGGAGGGTCCCCCCAATCCCATT
>CAZJPA010000115.1:0-9400 GCA_964547755.1 uncultured Sphingomonadales bacterium | reverse complement strand
TAGTTTTGGGCTGGGTGATGACGAGGGTAATTTTAATAATTTTGTTTTATATTGGTGCGGTAGGCGATGCCGGTGAGCAAGGCGGTGATGGCGCCGGCCAGCGCCCGACCGGCGTCGCTGTCGTAGGGCAGGCCGAGCGACATCAGCAGACCGCCGAGATTGGCGTAACCCAGACCCAATGTGCGGAAGCGATAGCTGAGCTCGGCGATGCGCGCGGACGGGAACTGCGCCATCATCACCGAGATCTCGAGCACGATCGTCCACAGCCGTACCGCATGGGCAAAATCCGCCACCCGGAAACGGCCGTCAGCGTCACGGAAGGCCATCAGGTTAAGCGACGCCAGATTGCAAGCCGTGTCATCCAAAAACATGTATTCCGAGCACGGATTCGACGCCCGGATCCGGCCCGAGGCGGGGCAGGTGTGCCAGTCGTTGATCGTGGTGTCGAACTGGACACCGGGATCTGCGCAGGACCAGGCCGCATAGGCGATCCTCTCCCACAGCTCGGCAGCATCCACCGTACGCGCGGCTTGGCCGTCGGTGCGCCGGGTCAGTTTCCAGGGCAGGCCCTTGTGGACGGCTTCCATGAAGGCGTCGGACACACGCACCGAGTTGTTGGAATTCTGCCCCGAGACGGTCGCATAGGCCTCGCCGTCCCAGTCCGTGTCGAAGACGGGAAAGTCGATGCTGGTCGCGCCCTGACGGGCCAGCTGGATGACGCGGAAGATATAGTTGTCCGGGATCTCGGCCCGGCGCGCGGCGACAATTTCGGCTTTGAGCACCGCGTTCTTCTTCGGGTCGAAGGCATCTTCGCCCAAGCGATCGCGCTGGCGGTGGCAGGCTTCCATGATGCGGTTCAGATGCCGGTTGGCGAGCCGCGAGCCGGCAACGAGCGCCGCCACCTTCTGCTCTTCGCGCACCTTCCAGTCGATGAAATCCTCGATATCGGGGTGATCGATGTCCACGATCACCATCTTGGCCGCGCGCCGCGTTGTGCCACCCGACTTGATGGCACCGGCCGCGCGATCGCCGATCTTCAGAAAGCTCATCAGCCCCGATGAGCGGCCACCGCCGGACAACGGCTCGCCCTCCCCGCGCAAGGTGGAGAAATTGGTGCCGGTGCCCGAGCCGTATTTGAACAGGCGGGCCTCACGCACCCACAGGTTCATGATCCCGCCGTCGTTGACGAGATCGTCAGCGACCGACTGGATGAAGCAGGCATGAGGCTGCGGACGCTCATAAGCGCTGGTCGAACGCTTCACCGCACCGGTCTCATGGTCGACATAAAAATGCCCCTGTGCGGGTCCATCGATGCCATAGGCCCAATAGAGCCCGGTGTTGAACCACTGCGGGGAGTTGGGCGCCGCCATCTGGTGCGCCAGCATGTAGCGCAGCTCGTCGAAGAAGGCGCGCGCATCCGATTCCGAATCGAAGTAGCCGGCTTTCCAGCCCCAGTATGTCCAGGTGCCGGCCAGCCGATCGAAAACCTGCTTGGCGCTCGTCTCGGAACCGGTACGGGCCTCTTCCGGCAGCGCAGCGAGGGCTTCCTCATCCGCCACCCGCCGCCACAGCCAGGAGGGCACGTCCGGCTCCTCCACCGATTTCAGCGCTTGGGGCACGCCGGCTTTGCGGAAATATTTCTGGGCGATGACGTCGGTGGCCACCTGCGACCAGGATTCCGGCACCTCCACGGCCTCCATCGCGAAGACGAGGGTGCCGTCGGGATTGCGGATCTCAGACTTCGCCTGCTTCCAGCTGATGCCGGCATAGGGGCTTTCGCCCGCCTTCGTGAATCGGCGCTCGATTCGCATGGTGGTCTCCCTGGTCGTCAATATATGGTGATTATGGTTCCGCTTTTTGAGGGAGGAACAGGCGCTGACGGCTGCATTTCACACGGAATCGCCGAGAATTTTGGCTCATCCTTTCCGTCTGATTTTGCCGCCGTGTGCCGCAGCATATGGGGGGTTCCTCCCTCGCTGGCTACAAATTCTAGCCCCTTCTGCGCGGGGAGCAAGCAGATTTTGGCCTTGACAATTTTGCCGGCGCGCAGCCCGGCCTGCGCGACTCATGGGGAATCTCTCCCTCTTCGCAGAAACGTCGTCCGTATGGGCGTCCGGTTGGGTCTTTTGGAGAGGTGGCTGTGCCTGCCGGATCAGAACCCGAGATTGCGGAGTCGCAGCCGGAAGATGAAGGATGTGCCGGGCTTGATGTCTCGGTCGAAAGTGTTGCGCTTACGCAGGGTGAACCCCAGTTCCAGGCAGCCGGTCTCATAGCGCAGACCGGCTTCGTATTCGACCGGCCGGCCGGCGGCGAGATTCTCGATCAGTCCGCCGGTGAGTGCGAATCGCCGGGTGAGCTGGAGGGCGGCGGAAAACCGCAACTCCTCGCGATCGCCCCGATCGGGGACGGTGAGTCCCCGCTTGATCCGCACATAGCCGCCCCGCAGCAGCAACGGCCCCAAACGATTGTCGAGAAAGATCTCGTGGCGCCGTGGGGTGAGGTTATGGCCGTCGAGCTGGGCGTCGTAGACGAGGCTGGTGCCGGCCGGCAGCAGCAGGCTGGCGTTTGCCACGACATCCGAGCGGCGAGTCGCAATCCCGGTGCCCGGGAGAAACTGGCCGGTCAGGCGCGCAAGGCGATAGGATTGGCCGGCGCCGGCGCGCAGGGTCACGCCGCCGGCCGCGAGCGTGTAGGCGAGGCCATAGACGAGGCGGGGACCGCTTTCGAATAAATCCCGGCCCGGTGCACGTTCGAGCGCGAAGAGATTGTCGAAGCGTAAGGCAAAGCTCCGGGAATCCTCGTCCGGGATCGCAGGGGTGGCAGCGAGCGCCGGTGCGGCCACGAACTGCACAATCGGCTCGATGCGCTGATAGATCCTGCCGGCGAAAGACTGCCACGGCCAGCGCCAAGTCACGGCCGCCAGCGCGACCGAGCGTAAGGCGCTGCCGTCCCGGCCGGCGAAAAGGGGATCGTCGATGCGACCGGCGTCTTCCACCGCGTAGAGATCGCCGCGCGCCAGGAAATCGAGCCGCCACAGCCCGCCCAGACCATCGATTCGCGTACGGCTCCACGTCATCCTCGCCGATTGACGGAAACTGTCCGCCCCATCCGTCCGGAGCAGGGCGAGACTCGAGACCGTGGTGGCCAGTCGGCCGCCGACGACCGGCGCCGGCGCACGCCAGGAAAAGGTGATCAGGGGGAGGGCGAGGGGGGTGAGACCCGTACGGTCCTCCACATGCAGCCCCTGGAAGCCCAAGAGTTCCGCTTGGATGCGCCAGCTGGATCCCTGGCCGGTGAGTCGGTAGAAGCTGGTGAGTGAATCGACGTCAGCGAATCCGTAAAGGCGCGCGAAGGTGTCGTCGCTTGCCGCCTGCACACGCAGATCCGACCGCCAGCGGCTGCCATGCAAGAGGCGCGTGCGGGCGAAGACATAGCCGCGCCCGGCCGCCGGTCGTGTGGTGAATGGGTTCGACCCCGGCCGCCGCGAACGCGTGAACGCGCCTTCAAGGGACAGGGCCGCCCGTGCGAACCGCTGCCGGTAGCGCAGGGCCAAGGTCGGCGCCTCGCGGGTTGCGATCAAAGGCGTGAGCGTCAGGTCCGCCTGTTCGCCGAGTGGCAGATAATAGGGTAATTTGAAGACGACACCGAGTTCGTCGCGGCTGAAGACATCGGGAGCGAGCAAGCCGCGGGCGCGCCTGACAGTGGGGTCCGGCACCGAGATATAGGGCAACCAGGCCACCGGCACGCCCTTGATTTCCAGCCTCGCCGAGCGGAAGAGGATCCGATGGCGCCGCCGATCATGTTCGACGCGGGACGCCTTGAGACGCCAGAGCGGCTTTTTTCGCGGGCGGGCGTCGCAAACGGGGCAGGGGCTGTAGACGGCTTTCTCGAAGACGCTGTCACCATTGCTGTCACGAGTCACTTTGCGGGCCGCCACGCGCGCACCGTCACGAAAGATCAGCCGCGCCACCGCCACCACGCCGGCCTTGAGATCGGCGTCGAGCACGCTGCGGGCGACCAAAAGACGATTGCCGTCCGGATCGATGATGACCACCCGGCCGTCCGCCGTCACCTGCCCGGTGCGCTCATCGTAGCGCAAATGATCGGCGCGCAGCACATAGCCACCGCGCCGCAGCTCCACATGTCCATAGGCGTCGATCACATGCCGCTCGGTATCGACGCGCAGCTCATCGGCCGTAAAATGGACCACTGTTTCGGCATCCTGATCCCGGTGGTCCGTCGGAGGCATGGAAGGGGGCGGTTGTTGGGCATGCGTGCGCAGCGGAATCGCGACAAGCAGAAAGGCGAATACGGACAAAGCCACCACCGGACCGATGCACCGTCCCACAGACGAAGCCAAGGGCAGGCGGAAGGCAGTGTCCCGGCTGGTGGAATCGGCGATCAAGGCCGACGGTCCTTTCTCACATGCGTACCCCATGCCCGCACCGCCCGTCGCCAAATGGCGGGCCTTCTTGTCTGCCGCCTAGCGGAAACGGGCGAGGCGAACAAGATCCACCGCAGATGCGACCATGCAAACCTCTTGGCAGAAACGCGGGCAGGGGGCTAAGACGGGCCTGTGCAAGCACGGGACAGTGTTCCCCTATCACCATCATGCACGGGCCAAAACGGGAGGATCATGTTCATGGATACACGCTTCGTTTCGGATTTGACCGGCGCAGCGGACGCTATTGTCGTCACCACCTCAGGGATCGAGCCGCTTACCGGCGCGGCTGCCGCGCTCGATGAGCAGGCCGGCGGGGCACTGTCCCGGGCCGTGGCGGCGAGTCGTTTCACGGGCCGCAAGGGCGAGCGGCTGGAGGTGATCGCGCCGGCGGGGCTTGCGGTCAATCGCGTCCTGCTGCTGGGCACGGCCGACAAGGCGGGCAAGGCGGCCAAGCTCGACCGGCCGGGCGCGATGGCGCTCGGTGGGGCGGCGGCGGCCGCTTTGTTGACCTCGGGCTCCAAGACCGTGCGCTTCGCCACCCAAGGTATTGCAAGCGATCTGTCCGCGGCCGATCTGGCAGCCGAGATCGCCGCCGGTTTCACCCTGCGCTCCTGGCGTTTCGACAAGTATCGCACCAAGGAACCGGCCGAGAAGAAGCCGTCGGTGCGTTGTCTCGAAGTCGCCGGCGACGATCCCGACGGGGCGGCACGCAGCTGGGCGGATATCGCGCGCGTGTTGGATGGCGTGCGGCTGACTCGCGAGTTGGTCGCCGAAGCGCCCAATGTCCTCTACCCGGAGACTTTTGCCGCGCGCATCCGCGAGCTCGAACAAGAAGGCCTGACTGTCGAAATCCTCGATGAGGAGGAGATGCGCAAGCTCGGCATGAATGCGCTGTTGGGCGTCGGTCAGGGCAGCGTCCATCCCCCCCGGCTCGGTGTGATGATCTGGCGCGGCGGCAAGACCGACGAGGCGCCGATCGCCTTCGTCGGTAAGGGGGTCACCTTCGATTCCGGCGGTATCAGCCTTAAACCCTCTGAGGGCATGGACCAGATGAAGTGGGACATGGGCGGCGCCGGTATCGTGGTCGGCACCATGCTGGCCCTGGCCCGCCGCAAGGCGCCGGTGAATGCCGTCGGCGTCGTGGGGCTCGTCGAGAACCTGCCTTCAGGCAGCGCGCAGCGCCCCGGCGACGTGGTGACATCGCTGTCCGGTCAGACGATCGAGATCTTGAACACCGATGCCGAGGGGCGGCTCGTGCTGGCCGATGCGCTCTGGTATACGCAGGATCGTTTCAAGCCCCGGCTCATGATCGACCTGGCGACATTGACGGGGGCGATGATCATCGCGTTGGGGCACGAGTATGCGGGCTATTTCACGGATACGGATTCGCTGGCCGGCGATCTCGAGGCGGCGAGCCGGGTAAGCGGCGACAAGCTCTGGCGCTTCCCGCTGCATGAGAATTACGACAAGCTGATCGACACCCCCACCGCCGACGTCAAGAACATCGGCCCCGGGCGGGAAGCCGGTTCGATCACCGCCGCACAGTTCCTCAAGCGGTTCACCAATGGCGTGCCCTGGGCTCATATCGATGTCGCCGGTGTCGTCTGGGCGGAGAAGGACGGCCCAACCTGGGAGAAGGGTGCCACCGGCTGGGGTGTGCGTCTGCTCGATTTCTTCGTACGGGAACAGGAGAAGCGGTGACGGCATCCGATCCACGCGGATCAGGCGAGAACGGCTCTTCGCCGGGAACGGGCGCAGCGCTCGGTCCTGCGGCAACCGTTGCGGATGCCCGCTCCGAGGCAGGGGCGGCATCCGATGAAGACCCAACAACGACAGTGGGCGTGGAAGAAATCGGCTTCTTTCACCTCACACGTTCGCCGCTCGAGCGGGCGTTGCCTCGGCTGCTCCAACAACTGCTGGCACGCGACGAGTGGGTCTTCCTCAAATGTGCGGATGCCGAAATGGCCGAGACCCTCGATCGCTTCTTGTGGGCCTTCGATCCGGATTCCTTTCTTCCCCACGGCCGTGTCGGTGAAGGACGGGAAGCGGACCAGCCCATCCTCATCGGTTGGGAGGACATTGCGCCGGCGAATGGTGCACCGGTGGCGGTGGTCGTGGCTCCGGCCGATCTGCCGGCCGCTCCGGTCGCGTGTCGCTTTCGCCGCATCGCCTATCTCTTCGACGGCCATGACGAGGCGATTGTCGCCCGCGCCCGGGCCACCTATCGCGCCGCGGCCGCGCTCACCCGCGTGCGCAAATATTGGCGCCAGGACCAGAAAGGACGATGGCAGCTGGTGAATCAGTGATCGGTGATCAGTCATCGGTCATCAGTCATCGGTCATCAGTCATCGGTCATCAGTTATCAGTGATCAGACAATTCGCCGGCAGATGCGGCGAACCCAGCTGGTTGTTCTCTTTCCGCCTCATGCGCCGGTTTATCCGGGGACTCTATGACTGGTGACAGCACACATCTCGTCATTCGCCGCCAAAGAGCGGCGAATCCAGCCGGCGGCAGAACCAACTCCAACGCCAGGGATTGTCTCCCCTTCCTGCTGGATCCGCCGGTCAAGCCGGCGGATGACGTTCCAGTAATCAGTCATCAGTGATCGGTCATCGGCCGCATCTGCCGGCGGATGATGAGGGGGAAGAAGAGCCGGTGGGTGATGGGGATGGGAAACCGGTCTGTGACGTCCTCCTTCCACCTTGTGCGCCGGTTTCGGTTCTGATCACTGATGACTGATCACCGATCACCGAATCGTCATTCGCCGGTTCATCCGGCGAATCCAGCCAGCGGCGGAGATAATCTGCAGCCTTGACGCTGTCTCCTCCGTCCGCTGGATCCGCCGGTCGAGCCGGCGGATGACGAAGAAAGAGAATTCACGCCGGTTAAGTCGGCGGATGATGGTCCAGTGATCAGTAACCAGTGATCGGCCGCATCTGCCGGTGGATGACGTAGGAAAAAGATCGCGGCGGCGGATGACGAGGACGGGGATGCAACGAGTGACATAAAGAGAGAGGCACGTAATCAAGCCGGGTGGATGACGAGGACGGGCAATGGATCACCGGTCGATCCGCCTCCGGGCTTGTGACCCGGGCGGCGGATCATTGAACCCTGAAGGCCAGCGCCCCTTATCAGATGACATAATATACATTATGCGAAATCAGGGAGACTGAAAGGAACCGGTCGGCATACGTCCAATGACGCAGGCCGGCCGGTTCCCCTACAGAACACGGCCCTACAGAACACGCCATACAGGCATGGCCGTTGGCTTCCCGGGACGTGAGCGCCGTCGGCATCCCCGCCGGCAGTCTCCTGCCGGCTATCATAACGCTCCGGCGGGTGACATTTTTTCCCTTCCCATGCCATGCTTCACCGCTTCAACCGATGAATCCAGCAGACCGCCCGACGTTCCGATCACTGACCACTGATCATCGATCACTGACCGTCAGGTGTGGCTGGACGCGGCTGCAAGAGCATGAGTCGGCGTCTTTCCCGCCAATCCGTCCCTATATGGTGACAGCGGCTCACCTATCCATTGGCAACGGCCCGATCCGAAACGGTCGCCCGAGCACGCGCATGCAAGAGATCCTCCAGATCCGCCAGCACCGCCGCTGCCGTGGGCCGCCCGCCGGCTCCCAATCCGAAGACGGCGTGAGTCCGGCCGTCGCGAAGGCGCAGGACGAGACCGTTTTCCGCATCCCGACAGCGCAACAGCGGATCCTCCGCTGCGAGCGCCTCGAAGGCCGCCTGCGCCCGGATATGGCCGTCACCGTCCCGCGTGACCTGCGTGACCTGCCGCAGCCGACCGTCCGCCACGGCGGCCGCGTGGCGGTTCAGCGCCGCCACCAGCCGCTCGCGCAGGATCGGCTCCTGCGGCGCGCAGCCGAATGCGGCCTTGGCGATCAAGAATGCCTTTGCCGCCGCGTCATGGCCGTCGAGATCGTCGCTTGGGTCCGCTTCGGCGAGCCCGGCTTGGCGCGCGGCCGCCAGCGCCTCGTTGAGGTCCGCGCCGGCCGCCAGGCGCGTGAGCACAAAATTGACGGTACCGTTCACGACACCACGAATCTCAGCGATGTCCTGGCTGGCATAGTGCTGCACAGATTCCAGCACCGGCGTGCTGCCGCCGACCGCCGCCGAATACGCAAGCGGCGTCTTGCCCGCCAGCGCCGTCAGCTCGTCGTGGTGAGCGGCGAGCACCTGCTTGTTGGCGGTGATCACCGGCACCGCGGCCGTGAGAGCTTGGCGCATCGCATCGAGACTGGGCGCCTCCCTGCTCCCAAGATCAATGAAAATATCAGGGCTTACAGCAAAGAGCTCATCCAGGCTGTGAACGAAGTTTACGCCAGGAAAGCGGGCGCGGTGGCGTTCCAGATCGCGCGCCATGACGGCAGCCACCGCCACATGGCCGGACTCGGCCAGCAGCGCTTCCAGCACCACACTGCCGACGACACCGCAGCCCAGCATCGCAACCCGCAGCGGATGGGCGGGCCGAGGTGCGTCGAGCCCCCCTACTCCTTCGCGGTCGAGATCGCGCGGAGCCGGCAGGTCGAGACTGTAGCGCAAGGCGCCGACGACCTGTTCCTGCCAATACGGCCCGCCGGCCAGCGGCAACACCACGAGTCCGGCGCCTGTGCTGAGCGCTTCACGCACATGACGGGCCGGGCGCGAGACGACGGCTGCCGGCGTCAACGTCGTCGTGGGAATGCCAATATCGGTGAACCCCGTAATAATCGTCTCGATCTCCCGCATGTCCGTCCGAATGAGCGCGATCGTCTGACGCCCTGTGCGATAGGCGCGGTAGACCGCGCGCTGAAGGCGACGAGACCGCGCGGGGCTTTTGAGCCCGCGCTCGGATACGGTGACGAACTGCGGTTTGAGAGACATCGGTCCTTTCCTCTTCACGTTTGCGTTTACGCCGGATCACAAGCGCGAAGAGACCGCTGCTTCACGAGGCG
>CAZJPA010000114.1:0-9404 GCA_964547755.1 uncultured Sphingomonadales bacterium | reverse complement strand
GGGCGGCATGCGGAATGGTGGCTGCTGCGGTGGATGTTTCGGGCCTCGGTGCCGCTGACGGTGGTGGCTATCCTCGGTACCCAGTCCCGTGGCGGTCTCGTGGCGTTGGGGGGGAGGAGGCTGTTCATGGCCTTTCGTCATCGGCGGCTGATGATCCTGCTGCTCCTGCTGCTGGTGGCGGCGCCCATTGTCTGGGAGACGATGCCGCCCAACTGGCGTGCGCGCATGGAGACGATCTCTCAATACAGCAAGGATGCCTCCTTCATGGGGCGCGTGACGATGTGGAAGGCCGCGGCACGATCGAGCAGCGATCACCCGATTTTCGGCGTGGGAGCCGATGGCTGGCGCAATCCGGATTTCCAGGCCAAATACGTGCCGATGGGCGAACAGCCGCGGGAGTGGCACTCGATTTATTTCGGCAATCTGGGTGAATACGGCTATCTGGGGCTGTTTCTGTTCGTATGCATCCTGTTCATGGCGCTGTTTTCCTGTCGTTCGGTCGCACGGGTGACAGCCGGACGCAGCGATCTGAAATGGGCGCATGAGTTGGCTCTCGCGATGCAGGCGAGCTTCGTGGGCTTTGCGGCGGTCGGGTTGGTGATGCATTTCCCGATGTTCGATTTGTATTTCCAGCTCATCGCGATCACGGCGGTGGTGGTGAAGATGGTGGAAGCCGTTCTGGCTTTCGAACGCGACCGCTCGCTGGCGGCGGCTGGGGATCCCGCATATTCGGCGGCGGATGCGGGGGAGGAAGACCGGCTGCCCGAGAGCGGCGAGCCGACCGATCCCGCACCGGCTTGGGCGCGTTTTGCCATGGCGGGTGTCTCGGCCGATGCGCATTGGCGGCACGCGCGGCGCATCGATCCGAAGTATGAGCGCTGGCGGCAGCGCCAGAAAAAGCTTGGTGGCTTCGGTCCTCGGTGGGAGCCGCCTCCGGTGGAGAAGTCCGATGCTTGAGACGATCTATTTCGCCTTCTGGAACCTGGTGGCCTTCGCGCTGATCATGTGGTTTGCCATCTATGGACGCCGCCGGGAGAACGAGCAGTTGCGTGCCGAGGCCGAGGCGCGGCGCAAGCGGGCCGAACGCCTCTTGCGCGGAGAGATCACGCCAGACGAGCTTGCCCGCGAAGAGCGCGCTCAAACCGCCCGCGGCCTTCTGCAGCGTCCCACCCATGGCGGCGCCATCGACTGGACGTGATGTCTCCAGATGATGGCTGTCTGAGTGCGGTCAGCACGCTGGCGCGCCGTCTTGTCGTCCGCATGATCGATTTTGCCGGCCGGTTCGCGACGGGTGAGCCGGCGATGGTGTCAGGCCGAGGGACAGGGCTGCACCGGAAAAACAGCGCGGAACCCGTCCCTCCTGCCCAGGCCGGCAATCCGAGGGCACCCCAGGACCAGAATCAGGGCCGGCGCCAGGCATGAGACCGCGGCAAGACCATACCCGGCCGCCTCGCCTGTGACGCGTTTCGCCGACCGTCGTTTGCCTCTTGCCGTCTCTTCGCATGACGGAGCCTGGGTTCGCGGGGCCGATGCGGTGTGCTTTCTCTTCAGCCGTGTATGCTGAGAGCAAGCTACGGCGTGGCGACAGGAACGAGAGGCGGCGGCAAGAGAGGGAATTCCTCCGGTGGACGCCGTGTCTGATTTTATCTTCCGTCAGCGGGAAGAAGGGAAGTGGGTGCGCAGACTCACCCAGATCAAAAAGACCAGAACGATGACGAAGCCCAGCCCGAGTCCAACGAGCGCCGGCCACAATCGCCCAACAGCGGCGGCCGTGCCGGCACCAAAGAGGCTGACGAGCGCGCCGATCAACAGCCCGCGCCGCAGGAAAGCGGGTGCCGCGGCCAGGAAACGCCGCTCGAGTTCGGAAAGCTCAGGTCTCGTCCGCGTCGTCTTCATCATGGCGCCATCATGGCGCAAGACGCCGAAAGCGCAAGAGCGTAATGCCGGCGGCACGACATGAGGGGGGCTGATCCGGCGTGTGGACAGGGCGGCACGCGGTGAACGGAAGGCCGGCAGAAAAAGCCGGAGAAAACCCAAGGGCGGCGAGCGGGCATGCCCTCTTCTCCCTTGGCCGCCGAACCATCTGCCGCCTGTTTCGTGGCGCACCATTCTCATGGTTGTGCGTCTTGGCCATTTTGGTGGGCCGGGTGATGCGCTCAGGCATGTGGTGGCGTCCCGTATTCCCAAGAAGAGCCGGCCTTGGCGAATCCTCCCCCTTCATCTTTTGGATGGCTCGGCCGGCATCTCCTTTTCCATCTCGCCTCGATGAGGGGATGGTTATCCGCTCACATAGCCTGAAAGCGGGGGCGGCCTAGGAATGGGAATCGCCGGAGGCCGGTTCGGCCCGGACCACGAGTCGTAGGCCAGCGTGGCCGGCGAGCGCGGCGATGATGGCGGCCAGATTGTCCGCGCGCGGATTGCCCTTGGCCGAGAGCATACGCATGAGACTTTTCGGTGACTTTCCCAGCCGTTGCCCAAGCGCCTCGAAACCGATGGTCCCCTTCACGAAATCCCGCAGCAGGAGCTGCGCTGTGGGGGAATCTCCCTCACAAAGATTCCGTACGGCTCCCGCCAAAACAACTTGGGCGAAGTTCGGATCTCGGCGAATGCGGCGCCAGGCCAGGGTGTTGAAATCCCCCAAACCGGTACTATTCTCATCCTCCAGCACAAAGGAGGAGTCATGGTCAGGGCGGGGAACGACCACTTGTTCTTCGGGCATCAATCTGTCTCTTGGCACGACGAATATCTCTCTTCTGGCTGTCTTTCGTTCCATACCCGATAATCACGAATGTACTGGATGCAAACGTTCCGTAAATACGATAACCGGGCCGCTGAAAAATGCGCAGCTCATACAACCCGTCTCCCAGAGACTTCAGAAGATTCTTTTGCCCGCTCTCCAGCCTCCGAAGCTTTTCCAAAACCGCTCCAGCAACGTCTGCCGGCAGCGAATCAAACCATTTTTCGAAATTCTTCTTATCAGAATACTTTATTGAAAATGTCATGCTGAAAATTCCCTTCTAGGTAACCTAAATGTTACCAACCGTCAAGGATTTTCTTGATCCCATTGCCCCGTTTCAACGAGTTCCCAGCCGAGTGCGCGTCCACGTGTGCGGAAGTAGGGCGAATGAGACAAGGCAGCTGACAAGGCGGCGACTTTATCCTTGCCGGGCAGATCGATACCCTGTCCCTCCAGCTCCGTGACAATGTCGCGGGTGCGCATGGGTTCGCCACGACGCGCAAGAATATGCCACACCGCCTCGAGAATCCGCCGGGTGTGCGGCCGCACATTCTGGAAGGTTGGCATCGGTCTTGTTGGATGGTCGGCATGACCCCCTATTTTTTTGGCACGTTTCTGTAACTCTTCACACTGTGCGTTATCTGGCGAACCCAGACTTTCCTCCTCTGCGAAGGAGGCCAGCACCAGACGCAACCCTTGGAGCATTTTTTTCTTGTTTTCCAAGATTTTGCTTAGCTCTTTCACTTCGCGCTCAAGCTTCTCCAACGCGGTGCGAACAGTTTCCGGATTAAGATCCGACATGGGCTCCTCCTTTTCTCTGCAAAGACAGCATACATGAGGATCTGTGGTTTGTAAATAATATTAGGCACACACAGATGTGCAAATAACACACCAAAGAAAAATGTATATGCTATTTCTCTGTTTTCATATTTGTGTGGTACGCGATTTCTGGTCGATGAGCCGGGCATACCTATCAAGGTGCAGGAGACTCCGGGGGGGGCTTGGTGAAAGAACAGTGAGGTTTCGTGTGATCGTAAAAGGGACGCCGAGAGCCAATGTGGCGGAGAAGAGGCCAATGATAACATTAATCATGGGATTCGGCGAAGAAGCGGATGCGCATTGTCTGCGAATGGGTCGGCCACCGTTACGCCGTTCTAAGTGCCGTTACGCCGTTCTAAGTGAAGTCGTTTTGGAGGTCCTGTCGACAATAACAGACGGCGGTCAACCACGATGGCGGCGAAAATGGTGGAAATCCCCATTTCCCGAGGCGTGATCGGTCATCGCCCTGCCGTCCAAGCCATAACGCGGTGGAGGGAGAGCGGGTGCGAATAGGCGTTTGCCGCGGCAAGCCGACCACCTTATCGCGACAGAGCCATCTGCCCGCCGCTTATCTGTGTCATTGTCGGTCTGCCGTCCCCAGCTTTCCGGTCCGGGAAAACAAGGGGGGTGTCTCCGTCCTCCCGCTCACAGCGGCATATTGTCGTGTTTCTTCCAGGGGTTCTCCAGCTTCTTGCTGCGCAGGAAGCGCAAGCTCCGGCAGATGCGCCGGCGCGTGGAGTGCGGCATGATCACCTCGTCGATAAAGCCGCGGGATGCCGCGACGAAGGGATTGGCGAAGAGTTTTTCGTATTCCGCCTGGTGCCGCGCCAGCTTGTCCGCATCGTCCTTGTCGGCGCGATAGAGGATCTCGACCGCGCCCTTGGCGCCCATCACGGCGATCTCGGCCGTCGGCCAGGCATAGTTGACATCGCCGCGCAGATGCTTCGAGCTCATCACGTCATAGGCGCCGCCATAGGCCTTGCGCGTGATCACCGTGACCTTCGGCACCGTCGCCTCGCCATAGGCGAACAGCAACTTCGCGCCATGCTTGATGATCCCGCCATATTCCTGGGCGGTGCCGGGCAGGAATCCGGGCACGTCCACGAAGGTGATGATGGGAATGTTGAAACAGTCGCAAAAGCGCACGAAGCGCGCCGCCTTCTTGGATGAATCGATGTCCAGACAGCCGGCGAGCACCATCGGCTGATTGGCGACGATCCCCACTGTGCGCCCCTCCATGCGCGCAAAACCGATGATGATATTGGGCGCATGATTGGGCTGGAGCTCGAAGAAATCGCCCTCGTCCACCACCTTCTCGATGATTTCGCGCATGTCATAGGGCTTGTTGGGATTGGACGGCACCACCGAATCCAGCGACGGCTCCTCGCGATCCGGCTTGTCGAAGGTGAAGCGTTCGGGCGGTGCTTCGCGGTTGCTCAAAGGCAGGAAGTCGAACAGCCGGCGGGTGGCGATGAGCGCTTCGATGTCATGCTCATAAGCGTTGTCGGCGACGGATGACTTGGTCGTGTGGGTGATCGCGCCGCCGAGCTCCTCCTGGCTGACCTGCTCGCCGGTCACCGTCTTCACCACGTCGGGTCCGGTCACGAACATGTAGGAGGTGTTCTTCACCATGAAGATGAAGTCCGTCATTGCCGGTGAATAGACGGCCCCACCCGCACATGGTCCCATGATCACCGAGATCTGCGGGATGACGCCGGAAGCCAGAATGTTGCGCTGGAAGACTTCAGCATAACCGGCCAGAGACGCCACACCTTCCTGGATGCGCGCGCCCCCCGAATCATTGAGGCCGATGACAGGCGCGCCGGTCTTCATCGCCATGTCCATGATCTTGCAGATCTTCTCGGCGTGAGTCTCCGACAGAGAACCGCCGAAGACGGTAAAATCCTGGCTGAAGACATAAACCGGCCGGCCGTTGATCGTGCCTGAGCCGGTGACGACTCCGTCACCGGGAATGCGTTTGTCGGCCATGCCGAAGTCGGTGGTGCGATGTTCGACGAACATGTCGTATTCTTCGAAGGAACCATCGTCCAGCAGTACGGCGAGTCGCTCGCGCGCGGTGAGCTTGCCCTTTGCATGCTGAGCCGCGATCCGCTTCTCGCCGCCGCCGAGACGCGCCCGTGCGCGCCGCCGTTCCAGTTCCTCGAGAATCTGCTTCATGGGCGTTTTCCTCCAGCATGCCGATCCTTCGTGCGGTGTCTGCTCGAACACCCCGCGGCCGAGGAACGGCCCGATCGATCCATGCTCTATCGCCATAGCGGCAAGCGGGACGTCAAGGAAGAGGGTGTGTCGCGTTTCGGGAAACGGCCGATGAAGCGCTCCCGTCGTGCCGGCAGCCGGCTGTGTCGGAATGTCCTCACGAAAATATGAAACAATGAGAAATTGGTCTCTTTATTTCCAGCAAGGCAGCGGGTGGATGATGCTCTATATCCCTGTATTATCTTCATAAATCACACGCACGCATCTGTTCACATGCTTGTGATGGTGAATTGATTTGTTCTTTTTTAGAGCGTTACTAGAATTTCACCCGCCCACGCCTCACTCCAGCAACGAAGGGGAGGTCCAATGAAACGAGTTGCAACATTAGCTGTCGCGCTGGCGCTGGCTATGCCGCTTGCCGGCCTGGCGGGTGACGACGGTGACGACGGCGACGATGGGATGCGCCATCTGCCGTTTCTGCACAATCTGATGAAACATCACAAGGACCGCTATATTTTCGTCTTCAAGAAGGAGGTGGCGGCATCCCAGGTGCCGAGGATGGCCGAGGAGATGACGCGGGCCGTCGGCGGCAAGCTGGGATATGTCTATACCAGTGCGATCTATGGTTTTTCGGCCGAGATGACGTCCGCCCAGGCCAGGCGTCTGATGGCCAGCGAGCCGGCGATCGCCTATTACGAGCATGACCAGAAGATGTTCATCATGCAAAGCCAGCCGCCGCAACAGACACCCTGGGGTGTGCAACGGGTCAACGGCGGGGTGGACGCCACCGGCAAGACGGCTTGGGTAATCGATACCGGTATCGATCTGGATCACCCCGATCTCAATGTCGATACCAGCCGCAGCACCGATTTCGCCGATGACACCTGTTTCTTCATCTATTGCTGGGATCACGGCAACAATGGCGGCGACGATCTCAATGGCCATGGCACGCATGTGGCCGGCATCATCGCGGCCAAGAACAACAATATCGGTGTTGTGGGTGTGGCGGCCAATGCCACGCTGGTGGCCGTCCGGGTGCTGGGACCGACCGGTTCGGGCTCAACCCAAGACGTGATCGCCGGGATCGACTATGTGGCGGCGAATGCGCAGCCGGGCGACGTGGCCAATATGTCGCTTGGCGGCGGCTTCAGCCAAGCGATCAATGACGCCGTCATCAACGCCGCGAACAAGGGAATCATGTTTGCGGTGGCGGCCGGCAATGAATCGCAGAACGCCAGCAACAGTTCGCCGGCCAGCGTGGAGCACCCCAATGTTTACACCGTCTCGGCGATCGACAATACGGACACCTTCGCATCCTTTTCCAATTTCGGCAATCCGCCGGTAGACTGTGCGGCGCCGGGTGTCGACATCTATTCGACCTTCGCCGGCGGCGGCTATGAGACGTTGTCGGGCACATCCATGGCCAGCCCCCATGTCGCGGGACTGTTGCTCATCACGAACGGTCATCCCAACAATGGCGGCCTGGCGCAGAACGATCCGGACGGCAATCCGGACGTCATCTGTGTGAACTGATGGCGCTTGTGTGCGGGTTCGCCGCGGCGAACCCGTTCTGAGACGAGGGTCCGTTGCCGGTCGGGCGCGATGCCGGAAGGCGTGGGCAGGCGCGCGCCGCCAGCGACGGGCCCTCTTGCTTTTGTCCCTTGGCGCTTTCTCTCGTCTCCTATGCTTGTCCTTCTGGAACAGGGCGCGCCCAGACCGGGCAAACCGGCGCCATCCCCTCCAGGGCTCGGGCCGTCTTGCCGAGGTGGCGGCTTTGGACGGGGCGCTATCGAGAGCGGCGGCCGTTCCACCCATGGCGTAGGATTCCAAATGCCGACGGGGGGACGTTTTCGCGTCGGCCGTTCAGCCGACTGTCCACTGGCCGATCCCGCCCTTGGTGGAGCAGGAGGTCCGCTTGCGGGGTGTGGTGTCACCATCCGTCCGGGGCTTGGCGGGGCGGATCACCTCGAGGAAGGCTTCGGCCGGCGTGATCCAGATGATGGCCTTGGCGTCCGCGCAATCGAAGACGAAGCCGATGTGCGGGGCGAAACAGGCGATGTCGAGTCCCGGTTTCGGATCCCAGCCCCAGACATAGGGCACGTCCGGGTGCGACTGGTTCCAGCCCCACCGTTCGTCCGGGCCCGTGAAATGGACGCGCTGAAAATCATACAGGCGTTTGGGTCCGCGCTTCGCCGGCTCCTTTTCCGGCGGCAGCCAGTCCGCTTCGTCAGGGAACCGGTCTCCGTGCGGCCCATACCAGCTGCCGTCGTGGTGCCCGGCCCAACATTGCCAGCCGGCCGGTGATGCATAGCCTTGCGGATTCTCCAATGCCTTTTCGATCTTTTTCGGGGCGATCGCCGGCATGTCGAGGAAGGCGGCGTTCGTCTGAGACGCGCTGTTGCGGGTTGTGTTGTGGCAGTCGGCGAGCTTTTGGGCGAGCTGGCCGCGCGTCATCGTGGGGCCCGGTTCATGCGCCTTGTCCGAGCCGTCGCATTTCAGGAAGCGAATAGCATTCGCCGCCACGCGCTGCCGGATGTCCTGGATCACGCGGTCATAGTCGTCGCGTAAGAAACGGTCTTCGGCCGATGGATCGCGGGCGGGTGTTGCGGCGGGATCGCCGGGAGGCGGGGCAGCGTTGGCCATGACATGATCCCTCTCTCATCGGCCTGTGGATGTCCCCCGGCCGCTGCCGACCCCACGACATCTATCATAAAGAGAATATCCTCACATTACTACAGGAAATGCGGGATGGCCTTTCGCGTGGCCGTTCGGTGCGCCGTCGGGCTTTCCCCGGGTGAGGAAGACGGCATTCCTCACTCGCGGGCGGGTTCGAGATCATCGAGGGAGATGGCAAGCGCGCGGGCCAATGCCTTCACGGCTGCAAGCGATGGGCGGCGCCGTCTGCGCTCGATGGCCGAGATCACACTCTGTGGCACGCCAGCGCGCGCAGCGAGGGCCGTCTGGGTCAACCCGCGCCATTCGCGCCAGACCTTGAGCGGTGCCTCACCGGCGAGCAGGCGGTCTGCCACCGTGTCCGGGACCAGCTCCTCTTCACCGCATGCCAGCGCCTGTTTTGCAGCGTCGAAGGCGGCCGCGTCCGTTGCGCTTTCTGCGAGGTCGAGCAGGCGCTCATACTCGGCGCGAGGGAGCACAGCGAGCTCCTCGCCTTTTTCAGTACGGATGATTTGGACTTTCGTCATGACTTCCCGATTTCCGTCAATGATAGATTCGCCCTCGCGGCCCGACGTCAAGCACAACCAGTATGACGGGACAACAGCCCTGCCATTCATAAATGACGCGCCAGTCACCAACACGCAGTCGATATCCCTCTCGCCCGTGCAGTTTTGTAATATTGTTCTTCAAGGCGCTCGGATTTTGCACAAGAAGCGCAATCTTCTCGCGAATGCGTTCCCGAACATTCGCCGGTGCGTTCATCAGTCCCCGCAACGCTCGCTTTGTATAGAGGACGCGTTCCATAGATATCTCAATATGCGATAAATTGTCAATGAAAATATAGTGCTGTGCAATATTTCCTGATGGACATCATTTTCCCCCATTGGTGATAACCGGCCTTCATGATCTGATGTGGGCGACACGATTCCCGGATTGGAGCCGTGACGCCCGCAATGAC
>CAZJPA010000113.1:0-9482 GCA_964547755.1 uncultured Sphingomonadales bacterium | reverse complement strand
GCTGCGGCCTCCTCCGTTCTCATCCCCACGGTCCGCGGCGGATGGCGGAAGAAGGCGACGGGCGGTGGTCGGCGCCCATTTCCGCCGCCAGCGCCTTTAGGCGGGCGATACGCTCTTCAGTCGTGGGGTGGGTGCGGAAGAGCGCGGCCATCTGGCGGCCGGAGAGCGGGTTGACGATGAACAGATGCGCGCTCGCCGGATTGTGCTCGGCATAGGGGTTCGGCAGAGCGCGGGCGGCCTGCTCCAGTCGCCGCAGCGCGCTGGCCAGGGCGAGCGGCTTGCCGGAGATCCGTGCGCCCGCCTCGTCGGCCCCGAATTCGCGGGTGCGCGAGATCGCAAGCTGGACCAGCATCGCCGCCAGCGGCGCGAAAACCAGAACCAGAATGATTCCCACGATACCCAGTGGATTGTTGCGGTTGTGACCGAAGAACAACGCAAAATTGGCCAGCATCGAGATCGCGCCCGCAACCACGGCGGTCAGGGTCATCACCAGGGTATCGCGATTGCGGATATGGCCGAGTTCATGGGCGATCACGCCTTCCAGCTCGTCGTCGTCGAGGATGCGCAGCAGGCCGCGGGTGGCGGCAACCGCGGCATGTGCGGGATCGCGGCCGGTGGCGAAGGCGTTGGGCTGGTCGGTCTCGATCACATAGACCGCCGGCATCGGCAAGCCGGCGCGGCGTGCCAGCCGGGCCACCGTGTCGATCAACCGCCGGTCGCGCACCGGATCCGCAGGATGGGCCCCATACATCCGCAAGACGAGCTGGTCCGACTGCCAGTAGGCCCAGAGGTTCATCGCACCAGCGAACAGCAGCGCGAAGATCATGCCGCCCTCGCCGCCGATGAGATAGCCGACGGCGAGAAACAGGCCCGTCAACGCCGCCAACAGGAGGGCCGTGCGGAAGAATCCCGTGGTCATCGTTCTGGTCCCGTCTCTCTTTCCTTGCACGATCGCAGCATCGCGGCGTAGATGTGGCGATGCGGGATGAGCGCGTCAATCTCACCGGGAGACGAAATCATGACGGATGGGCAGAACAAATCGGTCGGCCGGCCATCCGGAGAAGCCGCCGACAGCAACAAGCACGCTCAAGATGATGCCGCCAAGACCACCACGCGCCCGCGGGAGATCGGCGGGCCGTCGGGTCCGGAGCCCACGCGCTACGGTGATTGGGAGCGCAAGGGCATCTGCGTCGATTTCTAAGCATCAACACAGCAGACGGCCCTTTCCGCCCTCCGGGCCGGGCGAGAGGGGGCATGGGGCGGGATCATGTCGCCCGCCGGTCGGACCGGCGTCAGAAATTTCCTTCCGCCGTCAGGATGATCGAGCGGCCGACATGCCGCCGGCGGGCCTCGATGAAATCGAGCGGACTCAAGGCGCGCAAGCCCGTGAACACCGCCCGGTCGCGCACCGAGGTGTCGTTGATCAGATTCTCGGCCCGGATCCGGATCTTGAAACCGAAGAAACGCGTCGTCTCCACGAAGGCATCCAGCGACACGCCCCGATCGTCGAGAACATGCTCGTCGATCCCGAAGAAGGGCTGCGGCGCCGTCTGGAGGATTTCGAACCCCCAGGCCACGCGGGCGCGCCGGAAATCCTGTCGGAACTGAATGTCGTTGCGCAGCCGGCGTTCGAAAGACAGCGGCCGGGGGCGCCCCGTCACCGGATCGCGCACCCGGGAACGCTGGGCGGCGCCCTCCACGTCGAGCCGGGCACCGGGCAGGCCGAACCAGTCGTCGAGAGGGAAGGTCATCTCCCAGCGGATCCCGAAGCGCTTGCCCGAGCCGATGTTGCCCGGCACCTCGAGATCGTCGCGCAACGGCAGCAGGTCCTGGACGTCCTTGATGCGATGGTAGAACGGCGTGAGACTGGCAACCCCGATGCTGCCGAAGCGCTGTTCGAAGCTCGCCTCGAAAAGCCATGTCCGCTCGGGTTTCAGCTCGGGATTGCCGAGGGCGAGCTGTTCGTCGGCGAAATTGGTCGCGCTCACGAAATCGAAGAAATTGAGCTGGGCGACGTCACGGCGGATGGTGAGCCGGAGATTGCGTTCCGGCTTGGGCGCCCAGGCCGCCATGAAGCGTGGTTTCAGGAAGAAGAAACTGCGGCGGTTGCGCGCATCGCCGGTTTGAATGATGGTGGAGACTTCTGCGCCCATGCGCGCTTCCACGACCCAGGGGCCGCGCGTCCAGGTGTCCTTGAGACCGAAGTCGCCACGCCGCTCGCGCACCAGTGTGTTGGCGCCGGGAACCGGGATCACCTGCGGGCCGTCTCCCTCGTCCAGCGTGAAGACGAGCGCATTTGCGAGTCGATTGATGGCGCCCTCGGCGTCCAGCTCCAGGAGGTGATCGGAGAATCCCTTCCAGTCGAGCTCGATGCGGCCGATGATCTCGGTTTCCACCGAATCGGAATCGGCTTGTCGATAGACGATCGGCACGCCGTCGCTTTGCCGGTCGTCACGACTGGAGAACCGGTCGAAATCCGTGCGCCGGCCAAGACCGATGAGCTTGGCGTCGAGCGGGCCGAAGCTGCGCGACCAGTCGGCGCCCAGCTCGAAACGAAGGCGGTCCTGGCCGCTGCGTTCGGTGACCAGCCGGTCGATCCTGTCGGCGGTCAACGCATCACGTCGTGACCGTTCCTGAATCGTGCGATGATTGAAATTGATCTTGCCGTTGAGGTGAAAAAGATTTGCTCCCCGTCGGATTTCCGTATTGCCCGCCAGTTCGAGCGCCAGACCGTCGATGATGAGATCTTCGTTGCGCCGTTCGCCGAGTATGCGGTCCTCGCCGAGCAAGAGGCGCTCGATGCTTGTGGCATTGATCGCGAAACGGCGCACGGTCGCACCGATGTCATAACGCAGGTTCTCCCCCGTGACCGAGCGCGAAAGGCGGCCCGTCGGTGTCACGGGACCGCCATCGACATCCTGTTCGACATCGATTCCCCAGCGATGTTCCGCCTCGGTTGCGGTCTTCAGCCGCACGTCCACAATTACGGTCTGACCGGGCAGATCGTAACCTGCCGTGTTGCCGCGGATCAGGACGATTTTCTCCACCCGTCCTGCGGGGATGCGCGAGAGAATGCTGGACAGGGAATCGCTTTTGGTCGACGGCCGCTCGCCATTGATCAGGACATTGCCGGCGGCTTCCGCGAAGCCGCGCCGGCCCGATCCTTCGTCCAGCCGGAAGCCCGGCACGCGCCGCACCATATCCAGTGCGGTCACCGGATGATAGCGCGCAAAGAAGGAGGCGGGATAGACGATCTCCTCGGCCTGGGCGCTCGCATCGGCCGGTTGTGGGGATTGCGCATGGACCACCAGCGGACCGCCGGCGAGAACGAGGCAACACAGCGCCATGACGATACGCAAGACTGCAATCTCCCCCGCTTGCGGTTTCTCCATCTGGTCTCTCGACGTTTCCGGACAAGAAGATGCGCACAGCCCGCCCAGGCGGCATCGTGGCACCGCGCACCTCGCCGGATCGCCGATTCCGACAGCTTTCCGCAGTTGCCGCTGCCCGTGGTCGTCTACGTCTTCAAGCCGCCTTGCGATGAAGCGTGCGGCGACAGCGGCAAAGGACGGCAAAACCCCGGTCCTCATCCCCCCTTGCGCAGGAGAACGCAGGTAACGTTCCCAAGCTCCCGGAAGCTGGCTCGGGCGAGCCGTAGCAGATTCATGCGCGCAAGAAAAGAAAGATGAAGGCGCCCGCCGATGGAGATAAGGAAATGGTGACCCCTACGGGACTCGAACCCGTGTTTCCAGCGTGAGAGGCTGGCGTCCTAGACCGCTAGACGAAGGGGCCACGGCGATCACCGCGCATACGGAGCACGGCGCTTCGCATGGGAGGCCGTCCTTACCCAAAAGCGCGGGTTTCTGTCAACGCCGGCCGTCCTGCGTCCGTTTGCCGAAACGGCTCGGGGCGGGAAAGGGTTCCCGAACGCATTCCTGCTAGAAACCCATCAGCTTAGAAGCCCATCAGCGCCAGCACTTCGCGCCGGGCCTTATCGTCGTCGCGGAAGAGGCCGAGCATACGGCTCGTGGTCATCACGACATCGGGGGTTTCCACGCCCCGGCAGCTCATGCAGGCGTGGGTGGCCTCGATGACGACGGCCACGCCGATGGGATCGAGGACACGCGCGATCGCGTCGCCGATCTCGGCGGTGAGCCGCTCCTGGACCTGCAGGCGGCGGGCAAAGGCATGCACCACGCGCACCAGCTTGGAAATCCCGACGATTCGGTCACGCGGCACATAGGCGACATGCGCCTTGCCGATGATCGGCGCGATGTGGTGTTCGCAGTGCGAGACGAAAGGAATGTCTCTGAGCAACACGATCTCATCATAGCCCGAGACTTCCTCGAAGGTGCGCTGGAGATAGCGAACCGGATCGTCGTCATAGCCGCGGAAGTATTCCCGCCAGGCGCGCACCACGCGATCGGGCGTCTCGCGCAGGCCCTCGCGATCGGGGTTGTCCCCCGCCCAACGCAGCAGGACGCGCACCGCTTCACGCGCCTCTTCTTCGCTGACCGAATGGCGGATCGGCTGCTCGTCCATCTGTCGCTCCGTTCTTTTTGCTGTCGGTCCTTTTCCCATTTCGCGGGCAAATCCACCATGCGCCACAACAACGTTGCAGCCCATCCTCGCCATCTGGTATGGGCTGTTTGCACCAGTAAGATCAAGCAGGATCGCCGGGGACGGGGAGAGGAGGCAATCGTGACGGAATGCGCGCAGCCCATCACGTCGGCGCAAGGGACGACCGCGCCCCAAGCCGAAGGGCGCAGCGGGCCGAGGCGTCGGGAGCGCGGCTTTACGCTCATCGAGCTGCTCGTCGTGCTGGCGATCCTGGGGTTGATTGCAGCCTTCGCCGTGCCGCGGGTGGTGCAGTATCTCTCCCGCGCCAAGTCCCAGGCCGCCGAGATCCAGATCCACAATCTCGAATCGGCCCTCGATCTCTATCGCCTGGAAGTGGGGCGCTATCCGTCGAGCGAAGAGGGCTTGAAGGCGCTCATCGAACGGCCGCCGGGCGCGCGTTTCTGGAACGGTCCTTATCTCGACAAGAAGGACGGCGTCATCGATCCTTGGGGGCGGCCCTATCATTACCGCTATCCCGGTCGGCACGCGGAATTCGACCTGTGGACCTATGGCGCGGACGGCAAGCCCGGCGGCGAGGGCGAAGACCGCGACATCGCCAATTGGGACAATCGTACGACCTGAAGGACCGCCGGCCGGTCTGGACGGCTCCTCTTCTTAAGCAAAGCCACGGGAAACCGGGACGACTTGGCCGCCCGGGAGTCGGTGACGATGGCCGAAAAAAGGCTCCGCCGTTGCTTGGCGTCGCCATCCGAATGGCCCTGCTTTCATGCGTCACGCACGCAAGGAGGCAAAACGGCCTACTTTTTGCCGGTCAGCGAGAAGCTGCCATAGCGCTTCTTGAAGCGGGCGACCTGACCGCCGCGATCGACCAGACGCTGGCCGCCGCCCACCCAGGCGGGGTGCGACTTGGGATCGATCTCAAGCTTCAGCACGGCACCATCTTCGCCATAGGTCGAGCGGGTGACGAATTCGCTACCGTCGGTCAACACCACCTTGATGAAGTGGTAGTCGGGATGAATATCGGGCTTCGGCATCGCTTGGACACTCCACGAGCTTGCGGCGCAATCGCGGCGGCTTATAGCGATGCCCACGCGCCTTGACAAGACGGCCCGTGCGCGCCGATGCAGCCCAGGTGAAGCGAGGGGGGCGAATTGCGGATGGATCGACATGGCGCAGGCAGGACGATCGGACGAAAGCGGGAAACGAGTCGCGGAACCGCCATCGCAGCGGCCGCCGGTGCGTCCGCTTGCGCGATTGCTGAAACTGGCGATCGTCGCCCGCTTCATCCGTCGGCATAAGGCCCTGGTGCTGCTGGCGCTCGTCTTTCTGATCGTGGCGGCTGCCGCCAACATCGCGGCGATCGCGACCATGCGTCCCGTGATCGACAAGGGATTCAACGCGGCCGATCCGGCCGGCATCGACATCTATTTCCTGCGGCTGTTTGCGATCGTCACCCTGCTTGCGGTCGCGACCGCCTGGCGCGCCTATTTCGTCAATCTCCTGGGCGAGCGGGTGGCGGCGGATCTCAGACTCGCGGCCCTTGGGCATGTGATCGGCCTGCATCCGGCCTTTTTCGAAGAGAACCGGCCGAGCGAGATCGCCTCGCGGGTGACGGCGGATGTCGGGGTGATCCAGGACGTGCTGTCGGCCTCCGCCTCGATCGCCCTGCGCAACATCCTGCTGTTTCTGGGCTCGGTGGCGATGATGGTGGTGCTCAACCCGCTGCTGATGGCGACGATGGTGCTGGTCGTGCCGGCGGTGATCGTGCCGATCGTGGTCTTCGGGCGCCGGGTGCGACGGCTTGCGCGCCTGTCGCAGGACCGGATCGCGGATGTGGCCAGCCTAGTCTCGGAGGCGCTGGGGGCCATCCAGATCGTCCAGGCCTTCACGCGCGAGGATTTCGAGCGCCGGCGGTTTCGGCAGGCGGTCGAAGAAGCCTTCGCCGTGGCCCGTCGGCGGGTGCGCGCGCGCGCCGTGCTGACCGGGATCGTCATTTTCCTGATTTCCGGCTCCATCACCTTCGTGCTCTGGCGCGGCGCGCATGCCGTGGTGACGGGGGCGATGACCGGCGGCGAGATGGCCGCTTTCGTGGGGTTCGCGATCATGGCTGCCGGCGCGGTGGGCGCGGTGATCGAAACCTATGGCGAATTTCAACGCGCCGCCGGCGCAGCCGAGCGCATCGCCGAATTGCTGCGCACGCCGCCGGCGATCACGGCACCGCGCCACCCCAGACCGCTGCCGGCACGGCTGGAAGGGCGGATCGCCTATGAGCATGTCACCTTCTCCTATCCCGCCAAGCCGGAGATCGCCGCGCTCGATGACGTGACACTGTCCATCGCTGCGGGCGAGCGCATCGCGCTGGTGGGGCCGTCGGGGGCCGGCAAGTCGACGATGCTGCTGCTGCTCCTGCGCTTCTTCGATCCGCAGGACGGGCGCATCCTCGTTGATGGCGTGGATATTCGCGCGTTGGACCCCATCGCCCTGCGCCGCCAAATCGCCGTGGTGCCGCAGGAAACGATCCTGTTCTCGGGCAGCGTGCGCGAGAATATCGCCTACGGCCGGCCCGACGCGAACGAGGAGGAGATCATCGCCGCCGCGCGCCAGGCCCACGCCTGGGAATTCATCTCGCGCCTGCCCCAAGGGCTGGATACGCCGCTCGGCGAACGCGGCGTGCGGCTTTCCGGCGGCGAGCGCCAGCGCATCGCGATTGCGCGCGCGATCCTCAAGGACGCCCCCATCCTGCTGCTCGACGAGGCGACAAGCGCTCTTGATTCCGAGAACGAACGATTGATCCAGGAGGCGCTCGCCAATCTCACCCGTGGGCGCACCAGCATCGTCATCGCCCATCGCCTGTCCACGGTCGTCGATTCGGACCGGATCGTGGTGATGGATCACGGCCGGATCCAGGCGATCGGCCGGCATGAAGAGCTGCTGGCCCGCTCACCGCTCTACCGCCGACTCGCGGAGCTGCAATTCGCAGCGCTGGCCGTGGGATCCTGAGCGACGCCGGCCAGACGCCGCCGCGCGCATCGGCCGGAAAGGACGGAAGAGGCCGGGCGCTCTCGTCCCAACCGTTTTTGTGCGCCGCAAAAAAATCTTGACAACGGGCCGTTCATCTCTAGTCTCGCCGGTGGGCCACGCCTCCCCAACGAGGCGCGTGCTCTCTGGAAGGAGAGTGTGACATGACGACGAAGCCTCTGCGCCGTCCGGCGCGGCCCCAGTTTTCCTCGGGGCCTTGCGCCAAGCATCCGGGTTGGACACCGGACTTTCTTGCTCACGCCCCTCTCGGGCGTTCCCATCGTTCAGCGATCGGCAAGGCCCGGCTTGAGGAGGCCATCGATCGCACGCGGGCGCTGCTCGCCTTGCCTGACGACTATCGGCTTGCCATCGTCCCGGCTTCGGATACGGGGGCGGTGGAGATGGCGCTGTGGAATCTTCTGGGCCCCCGGGGCGTGGATGTCCTGGCCTTTGAAAGTTTCTCCAAGACCTGGGCGGACGACATCGCGAAGCATCTGAAGCTGCCGGATGCGCGGGTACTGGAAGCCCCTTATGGGGCGCTGCCGGATCTGGATGCGGTCGATCCCGATCGTGATCTCGTCTTCTGCTGGAACGGCACCACCTCGGGTGTGCGGATGCCGGATGATGCATTCGCCGCGCCGCCGGGGGCGGGTCTGCGAATCTGCGATGCAACGAGCGCGGTATTCGCCCAGGCCGTGCCGATCGCGCGACTCGATGTCGTCACCTTCTCCTGGCAGAAGGCCTTGGGCGGGGAGGCGGCGCATGGGATGCTGATTCTCTCGCCCCGGGCCGTCGAGCGGCTTCTTTCCTACGATCCGCCCTGGCCGCTGCCCAAGATCATGCGCCTGAAGAAAAAAGGCGGGCTGGATGACGGCCTGTTCCGGGGAGCGACCATCAACACGCCGTCGATGCTGTGTGTGGAGGACTGGTTGGACACGCTGGCCTGGGCGGAGGAGATCGGCGGATTGTCGGCCCTGATCGCGCGCGCTGATGCCAATGCCGCCGCGCTCGATGCCTGGGTCCAGGAGACGCCGTGGATCGATCACCTGGTGGCCGATCCTGCGATCCGCTCCAATACCTCGGTGTGCTTGACGATCATCGACCCCGATTTCACACGCTTGCCCGAAGACGCGCAGCGCGTCTTTGTCAAGCGCATGTGCGCGCGGCTCGAAGAGGCAGGCGCGGCCTATGATATCGCCGGCTACCGGAATGCGCCGCCGGGCTTGCGCATCTGGTGCGGGGCGACGGTGGATGTGGCCGACGTGCAAGCCCTCGGCCCCTGGCTGGACTGGGCCTTTCACGAAACGAAAGCCGCTTTGGCCGAGAGGTGAACAGGCGCACGGCCGCTTTCCCGAACGCCACGGACAACTCCCGATATATTCCCTTTCATCGCAAGGAGCGATCAATCATGCCCAAGGTTCTCATTTCCGATCGGATGAGCCCGCTTGCCGCCCAGATTCTGCGCGAGCGCGGGATCGAGGTGGACGAACGCACCGGCCTGACCAAGGAAGAGCTCGCCGACGTCATCGGCGCCTATGACGGTCTGATCGTGCGCTCGGCGACGAAGGTCACGCCCAAAGTGCTTGCGCGCGCCGAGCGGCTGAAGGTCATCGGCCGCGCCGGCATCGGTGTGGACAACATCGATGTCGCCGAGGCCACGGCCCGCGGCATTGTCGTCATGAACACCCCCTTCGGCAATGCGATCACCACCGCCGAACACGCCATCGCCCTCATGCTCTCGCTTGCGCGCCAGATTCCGCAGGCGAACGCTTCCACCCATGCCGGGAAATGGGAAAAGTCGCGCTTTCTGGGGGGGGAGGTGACCGGAGATCGGAAGAGCACACGTCTGAACTCCAGACACGGATGTGTATCTACTACGCCGC
>CAZJPA010000112.1:0-9525 GCA_964547755.1 uncultured Sphingomonadales bacterium | reverse complement strand
GAGGTGCGCAGGACAGGCGGCAAACAAGCGGGAAGAATTCGTCCATGAAGCGGATGCATCTGTGGCCGGTGTTGTTGGGCCTGCTGCTGGTGGGCGCTTCCAGCCTGCTCGTCGTGTATGCGGTGCCGCTCTACCAGCTTTTCTGTCAGGTGACCGGCTTCGGCGGCACGACTCAGCGGGCGGCCAGCGACGCCGCTCCGGTGCGGGTGTTGGACCGGGTGATCCGGGTGCGCTTCGATGCCACCGTCGATCCCAATCTGCCGTGGCGGTTCCGGCCTCTCGTGCCGCATATGGATGTGCGTATCGGCGAGAGAGCGACGGTCGCGTTTGTGGCGGAGAATCTGGCGGACGAACCGATCACGGGGCGGGCGGTCTTCAATGTCACACCCTTCAAAGCGGGGCCCTATTTCGTGAAAACACAATGTTTCTGCTTTACCGAGCAGACCCTCAAGCCACATCAGCGGGTGGAGATGCCGGTGCTCTTTTATGTCGATCCCGATCTGGCGGACGACCGTGACCTGGATGAGGTCACCGAGATCACGCTCTCTTACACTTTCTTCAAGGCTCCCGATCAGCCGAATACGGCCAAGGATGGTCTTGCGAAGGCCGGGGCGCCCTCTGTAAGAAACGGACAGGCGGCGACAGCCGCCGCGCTGGCCAAGACACCATGACGAAGAGGGATGGAAACATGGCGAAGGTCGAAGAAGGCATGAAGCATCCATATCATCTGGTCGAACCCAGCCCGTGGCCGCTGGTCGGCTCCCTGTCGGTGCTGGTGATGGCGGTCGGCGCGGTCGGCTGGATGCATGACTGGACGCATTTCGAGTCTGTCTTCTTTGCCGGTCTCGCGGGACTGCTGTTTACCATGTATCGTTGGTGGGCCGATGTCGTGCGCGAATCACTGTCGGGCTATCACACCCCCGTCGTCCAGCTCGGTCTGCGCTATGGGATGATTCTCTTCATCGCTTCTGAAGTGATGTTCTTCGTTTCCTGGTTCTGGGCCTATTTCAATGCGGCGCTGTTTCCTCCTGAGGCCATCGGCGGCGTCTGGCCGCCGAAGGGAATCCTGACCTTCGACCCCTGGCATATCCCCTTCATCAATACGCTGATTCTGCTGTTGTCCGGGACGACCGTGACTTACGCCCATCATTCGCTGCTCGAAGGCAATCGCAAGGGACTCGTCCAGGGGCTGCTGCTGACGGTGCTGCTGGGAGCGAGTTTTACGGCTCTGCAGGCGTATGAGTACATTCACGCCCCCTTCTCGCTGGGCTCGGGGATCTATGGATCGACCTTCTTCCTGGCGACGGGCTTTCACGGCTTTCACGTGATCATCGGCACGATCTTCCTTGCGGTGTGCCTGATCCGCGCGGTCAAGGGCCACTTCACGCCGGAGAAGCATTTCGGCCTGGAAGCGGCCGCCTGGTATTGGCATTTCGTTGACGTCGTCTGGCTGTTTCTGTTCTCCTGCATCTATGTCTGGGGAGCCGGTCCGACGGCGGGACACTGAGGACGGCGGCGCGTCATGGGTGACGATCCCGGACATGCGCATGCCGCTTCGCAGGACTGGCACACCGCTCGTCGCCTTCCGCTTGACCTTGTGCTCCGCCGAGGATGGCGGAAGCGCTGTCCACGGTGCGGGCAGGGGCCTTTGTTCGCCGGCTATTTGAAGGTGGCGGAACATTGTCCCGCCTGCGGCTTGGATTATGCCGCCGTGGACAGTGGTGACGGGCCGGCGGTGTTCGTGATCTTCGTCGTGGGATTCATCGTTACCTTCCTTGCCCTTGGCACCGAAGTTTTCTTCCGACCGCCCTATTGGGTCCATGCCGTGTTGTGGGGGCCGATGATCATGGGTCTGTCTCTGTGGCTCTTGCCGCCGTTCAAAGCGGTGCTGGTCGGCCTGCAGTATCGCCATGGTGCGCGCGAGGCCGCCGTCAGCGGAGACGATCGGGAATGACGGCCGACCCGAGCGCGAAAGCGGGCCCTCGCTTTCGTCCCTCCCGGGTCGCGACGATCACCTGTGCGCTCGGCCTGCTGGTGCTGGTCGGCCTGGGTGTGTGGCAGCTGGCGCGGTTGCAATGGAAAACGGCCCTGATCCGTGACATGCAGACGCGCATGGCGCTTCCTGCGGTCGGAATAGAAGAGACAGGTGATCTGAGCCCCATCGACGAATGGCTGTATCGCTCCGTCAGGGTGGCCGGGATCTTCGCCTATGATAAGACGATCTATCTGCCGCATGGACGCGGCTATGACGTGCTGACCCCGCTGTTGCGGCCGGGTCAGCCGTCGCTTCTCGTGATTCGGGGGCATCTCCAGGAGCGTGCCGGTTTTCAGCCCCGACCGGCCGATTCCGCTCTGTGGGGTCGGGTCGTGGTTGAGGCTGTCTTGCGTCCTGCGCGCACACGCGGCCCGTTTACGCCGGACAACGACCCGGTCCGCCGGATCCGCTATGACGAGGATTCGCACGAGATTGCCGTCTCGCTCGCCATTCCCGAGCCTTTGCCGGCCATCTTCGTGGCGCGCCGTCCGGTGGGGGACGGCTTGGCGCCGGCCTCCCTTCCCGCTCTTCCCCGTAACCCGCATCTGGGCTATGCCCTCACCTGGTTTGCGTTGGCGGTCGCTCTGGTTGTGATCTACATCCGCCACGGCCTGATGCGGGCGAAGGAGGAAGATTGGTGAGACGCCAGACCGCAGGACATGCCGGCCGCCCCCCCGCGCGCCGCCCGGAGGCGTTGGGGGTGATCGATGGCGTGCATCTCTTCCGCCTCGAGACGGGACTGGTCATGCTGCTCGAACCGGTGCCTGAAGCGGTGAGTGTGGCCGGCGGTATCTGGCTGCCGGTGGGCGCCCGACATGAGAAGGCCTCCGAGAACGGCATCGCCCATTTTCTCGAACACATGCTCTTCAAAGGCACACCCGGTCGTGACGCCAAGGCCATCGCCAGCGCCATCGAGGATGTGGGCGGTCACCTCGACGCCCATACCGCGCGCGACCACACGGCCATCTATGGCCGCGTGTTGGCGGCCGATGCGCCCCTGCTCGTGGAGCTGATCGCCGATATCGTCATTCGCCCCCTCTTTCCGGAAAGCGAGGTGGCGCGCGAGCGCACGGTGGTGTTGCAGGAGATCGCGGAAGTGGAGGACGATGAGGAAGAAAGCCTCCATGACCATGTTCAGTTGACGGCGTTTCCCGATCAGCCGCTCGGCCGACCGATCCTGGGACGCGCCGCGGCCGTTTCCCGATTCGACCGCGAGGCCGTGTGCCGCTTTCATCGCCACCACTACCATGCCGACGGGGCCGTGCTGGCCTTTGCAGGCGCATTGGAGCCGCAGGGCTTCGCCGCTCTGCTCGCCGAACAGTTCGCCGCATTGCCCCCCCGATCGCGTCGGACACCCGCGCCGGCTCGCTACCGCGGCGGCGAGCGTATTGTGGTCAAGGACTGTGAGCAGCTTCATCTCGCGCTGGCCCTGCCCGGTTTGCCGGCCACCGATCCGGCGCTTGCGGCCTGGCAGGTGTTCGCGACCCTGCTGGGCGGGGGCATGTCTTCGCGCCTGTTTCAGGCGGTTCGCGAAGAACGGGGGCTGGCCTATTCGGTCTATGCGGCGCCATCGGCCTGGCAGGACGCCGGCCTGCTCACGCTTGTCGCGCCGACGGCACCGGAAGCCGGCGAAGAGGTGCTGGCAATCATCTGCCGCGAACTGCTGGATGCCCTCGCTCATCCCCATGAAGAAGAGATCGCCCGCGCCAAGGCCCAGCTGAAAGCCGGTTTGCTGATGGCGCGCGAGAGCGTGGGGCTGAGAGCCGAACAGCGGGCGCGGCAATGGCTGGTTCATGGCCGCGTGCTGACGGGTGCCGAACTCATTGCCCGGATCGATGCCGTGGACGCCCAGGCGATCGCAAACTTGCGGGGCGTTCTGCTGGGGCGGCCGCCCACTCTCGCGACCATCGGTCCGGATGATCGGATGGCCAAGATCGTCCACCGGTATCTCGCGCGTCTGACGGCCGTGTGATGGGGAGGCGGACCGCGAGGGATGGCAACCGCCTTCCCCCTACTGATCTGCGAGACCGTCCTTTTTCCTCTCGGGCAGAGGGCAGGCGAGCAGGTGATCGCCATAGACGGCGCCGATGAGCAATCTCCCGGCGAATGGCGCGGCCACGGAGGCGGCCGGGATCTCCTTGCCCGGGTCCCGATAGACGAGCGTAACACGGGGGTGGTCGGACGCCGGGGCCTCGACGATTGCGACGGCGGAAGGGGCGGGTTTGGAGATGTCCCGCATCATTCGGGCCGTGGCGAGCAAATTGGGATGGCCGGCCGCCCATAGGCGTCCTGTGCTATCGAGCACGAGATTGTCGGGGCCGAAGGGAAGCGGAATGCGACGCTCTTCCACGAGATCGCCCGAGTCGGGATTGATGCGATAGACCCGGATACGCCGTCCCGTCACCTCGGCGACATAGAGTCGCTCCTGTTCACGGTCATAGACGACGCCATTGGCCAGCAGCAGCCCTTGGGCGACCACGCGAAAGCGCTGGCCGTCGAAGAAGACCACATTGGCGCGTGGCAGGAAGAAGTAGTTTTCCAGGGTTCGTCCCAGCCCGCTATGCGAGCCGTAGAGATTGGTGACGTAGAACCGCGTCTCGTCAAGGGCGGCCACATCATTGGGATCGACGAGCGCCGATCCCTGATGGCTGGCGACCAGTGCAAGCCCACCGTCGGCCGTGGGCCGGAAGATGCGGATCGCATGGGTGTGGCCGTTTGCTCCATGATCGACGACGAACAGCCGTCCCCCGTCGCTCGTGGGCAGGAAGTCCAGGCCGTGTGGAAAGAAGCGGTCGGGCGGAAGCGGCTCGAGGCGCTCCTCTTTCCAACCTTGGGCGAGTCGCTGGAGCAGAATCAGATGGCCGTCCGGCTTGCCGCCCTTCTCGAAGACCGCGTAACGGTCCGCCCCCGTGACATAGGCCTGGCTGCGGGCAGGATCGACGGCGATGTCTTCTGGGCCCAAAAAACCGCGGATCGCGTGACAACCCGGTGGCGCGAGCGGCGAGGTGTCCACGAACACGCCGCCACGATAGAGCAGCAGACCAAGCCAGGATACCACCATGAGCGCCAGCGCCGCGCCCAGTCCGACACCGATTCTGCGCCAAGGCACAGGTGCCGGGATGGATGAGGAAGGGGAAAGCTTCTTGTCCGCCATGATCTCCTCCCCTGGGGGGCTTGTGTCAGCCTGCCAAGGCTAGGCGAGCGGGCCGCTCTTCGCCAGCCCCCGAAAAGCGGGAAGGCAGGATGATCGGACGTGGCCGGAAAACCCATTGCAATGTGTGGCTTCGCTCGCTAAACCAGCCGGCGCAGGCCGCAAGCTGCCCCTGCTGTGGGCGGATGAGGGCGGCGTGGCGTGCGCGATGGGCCTTGATGGCCCGTCTCCACGGGAGACCGCCGGCCGTTCGAGATATGGGCGACGAGCCGGCGCATGGTGCAGGCAAGCGGACCTTTCGTTCAAGAGGTGGAAACGCAGATGAGCAACATCAGCGAGGCGACCGCCCCGGCATCCGCCCATGCTGCCGGAGATGGGGTGACGCGACGGGATTTTCTGTATGTGGCGACAGCATCGGCGGCCGGGATCGGCGCGGCCTTGGCCGCGTGGCCCTTCGTCGATCAAATGAACCCGTCGGCCGACGTGCTGGCGCTGGCGACCACCGAGGTCGATCTGACACCCATAGACCCCGGTCAGCAGATCGTCATCAAGTGGCAGGGCAAGCCCGTCTTCGTGGTGCACCGCACCGAGAAGATGATCGAGGAGGCGCGCGCCGTGGACATTTCGCATCTGCGCGATCCGGCTCCCGATGAGGCCCGCGTCAAGCCCGGTCATGAGAAGTGGCTCGTGATGATCGGCGTGTGCACGCATCTGGGCTGCGTGCCGATCGGGCCGCATGAAGGCGATTTCGACGGCTGGTTCTGCCCCTGTCACGGCTCGCACTATGATACGGCCGGACGCATCCGCAAGGGACCGGCGCCGAAGAATCTGTACCTGCCGCCCTACAAATTCGTCACCGACACCCAGATCCTGATCGGTTAAGGGAGGATTCCCATGAAGGGAGCGCCATTTCAGCCGAAGTCCCGGCTGGTCCGCTGGTTCGACGAGCGGCTGCCGATTCTCTCGCTTTTGCACGGAACGCTGGTCGCCTATCCGGCGCCGCGCAATCTGAACTATTGGTGGAACTTCGGATCGCTCGCGGGCATCGCCCTGGTGATCCAGATCGTGACCGGCATCGTGCTGGCCATGCACTACACGCCGACCGCCGATGGGGCCTTCGACTCGATCGAGCACATCATGCGCGACGTGAATTGGGGCTGGCTCATCCGCTACATGCACGCGAACGGCGCTTCCTTCTTCTTCCTCGTCGTCTATGTGCACATCTTCCGCGGTCTCTATTACGGCTCCTACAAGGCGCCGCGGGAAGTGCTGTGGATGCTGGGCGTGGTGATACTGCTCTTGATGATGGCCACCGCCTTCATGGGCTATGTGTTGCCTTGGGGGCAGATGAGCTTCTGGGCGGCCACCGTGATCACGAATCTGTTTTCCGCGATCCCGCTTGTCGGCGAGCATATCGTTCAATGGCTGTGGGGCGGCTTTGCCGTCGGCGAGCCGACGCTGCAGCGCTTTTTTGCTCTCCACTATTTGTTGCCCTTCGTGATCCTCGGGGTCGTGATCCTGCATATCTGGGCGTTGCATATTCCCGGCTCCAACAATCCGCTGGGGATCGACGTGAAGGGGCCGCAGGATCTGGTGCCTTTCCATCCCTATTATACGATCAAGGATCTGTTCGGGCTCGGTGTGTTCCTGATCGTGTTCAGCGTCTTCGTATTCTTCCTGCCGAATTACCTCGGTCATCCGGACAACTATATTCCGGCGAACCCGCTCTCCACGCCGGCGCATATCGTTCCTGAGTGGTACTTCCTGCCGTTTTATGCGATCCTGCGCGCGGTGCCCGACAAGCTGGGGGGCGTGCTGTTGATGTTCGGAGCGATCGCGGTGCTGTTCGTGCTGCCTTGGCTCGATGCTTCACGGGTGCGTTCGGCGACGTTCCGGCCGCTTTATCGCCTCTTCTTCTGGCTGCTGGTCGTGGATGCGATCACGCTGGGCGTCGTGGGTGCGCATCCGCCGGAAGGGCATTGGATCCTCATCGGCCGGATCGCGACCGTCTATTATTTCCTGCATTTCCTCGTGATCCTGCCGATCGTCAGCCGGATCGAGAAGACACCGCCGCTGCCTGCCAGCATTGCCGAGGCGGTTCTGCCGAAGACGGCATGAAAAGGCGGGCCAAGATGGGACGAAAGGGAGACAAGGCGATGCGCATCCGGTCTTTCGTGATCAATTTCGCGGCGGCCATGCTGCTGACGGGGTCGGCCTGGGCGGCGGGCGAAGCCAAGCCCCCGAAGGATGTGCCGTTTTCCTTCGAGGGGCCGTTCGGAACCTTCGATCGTGCCGCGGCGCAGCGGGGATTGCAGGTCTACCGCGAGGTCTGCGCGGCCTGCCACAGCCTGAAATACATCGCCTTTCGCGATCTCGAAAGGCTGGGATACAGCGAAGCCGAGGCCAAGGCGATCGCACGGGAATACCAGATCACGGATGGTCCGGATGAGATGGGCGAGATGTTCCAGCGCCCGGGCAAACTCTCGGACCGCTTCCCGCCGCCGTTCCCCAATGAGCAGGCGGCCCGGGCGGCCAATGGCGGCGCATTGCCACCGGATCTGTCGCTCATCGTCGAGGCGCGCAAGGGCGGCGCGGACTATGTCTACTCGGTGTTGACCGGCTATGGCGAAGCGCCGGCCGGAGAGAGCTTACGGCCCGGCCAGTATTGGAACGACTATTTTCCGGGCCACAAGATCGCCATGCCGCCGCCGCTGATGGACGGTATGGTGACCTTTGCGGACGGCACCAAGGCCACTGTCGACCAGATGGCCCATGATGTCACCACCTTCCTGGCTTGGGCGGCCGAGCCGAACATGGAAGAGCGCAAAGAGTGGGGATGGCGGGTGCTGATCTACCTCTTCTTCCTGACGGTGCTCTTCTATCTGGCCTATCGCAAGATCTGGGCGCCGGTGAAGGCCGGTTACTCGCCGCTGGCCGAGACGAAGGCAGATGATGACGGCGCTTCCTCGTGAGAGGTGAGAAAAGCGCACGGCCCGCCACCGCGCCGTCCTGGTATCGATCTATTTGTCGCATGCCATGCGGCATGGCTCGGGGGCGCTGGCGCGTTTGGGGAAAGCGTCGTATCCAGGGGTGAAGAAACGCAGCTGTTTGGCTAAAGGCACGACGGCCCGCGCCGGCGACCGGCGGTTCGTCGGCCGGTGACCGCAGTCTGCGCCGGCTTCGTTCCATCGGTCCAAGCGGCGGTGACCGACGAGGCGGCGGCAGCGCGTGCACGTCGCGCTGAAGCGCCAGAGTTTGGCGCGGATCCGCCTTTACAGAGCGCGCCCGTGTCCTGGGCTGTGCCGGTCAGGGGCGTTTTCCCCGTCGCTCAGCCGGCGGCTTTCTTGCGCCGGTCGTAATCCCGGAAGCTTTCGCCGGCCGCAACCAATTTTTCGAGCAACGGTGCCGGTGTCCAGAAACGCGGACCCAAGAGGGCGCCATAGTGGCGGATCCGGTCCAGAACATGGTCGAGTCCCAGGCTGTCCGCATAATACATCGGTCCGCCCCGCCAGCGCGGGAAGCCGTAGCCATAGAGCCAGACGACATCGATATCGCTCGCTCGGATCGCGATCCCTTCCTCCAGGATCCGCGCACCCTCATTGATGAGCGGCAGCACGCAGCGCGCGATGATCTCCTCGTCGCTCACTTCGCGGCGGGCAATGCCGGCCTTGGCCGCCTCTTCCCGCACGAATTCGGCGACCATGGGGTTGGGCTTCGGCGCGCCCTCGCCATAGATGTAGAAGCCCTTGCCGGTCTTCTGCCCCTTGGCGCCGGCTTCCACCAATCGATCATGAACGCGGAAGGCCGGTGCTTCCTCCGGGTCCGGCTGTCTTTGCTGGCGTAGCAGATAACCGATGTCGAGGCCGGCCAGATCCCCCATCTGAAACGGTCCCATGGGAAAACCGAAGTCGTAGATAGCCTTGTCGATCCGGTCATGCGGCACGCCTTCGAGCAGCAGGAAGCCGGCCTGACGAATATAGCCGGAGAGCATTCGGTTGCCGATGAACCCATGGCACACGCGCGCGACCACGCCGACCTTCTTGATCCGTTTGGCAAAGGCGAGCGCGGTGGCGAGCACGTCATCGGCCGTCTTGGCCGCGCGCACGATCTCGAGCAGGCGCATGATATGGGCCGGCGAGAAGAAATGCAGGCCCAACACATCCGCCGGTCGGCCGGTGACGGAGGCGATTTCGTCGATATTGAGATAGGATGTGTTGGTGGCCAGAATTGCGCCGGGCTTGGCCACGGTGTCGAGACGGCGGAAGACGTCCTTCTTCACATCCATGTTCTCGAATACCGCCTCGATGATCAGATCGGCCTGCGAGAGGGCGGCGTAGTC
>CAZJPA010000111.1:0-9537 GCA_964547755.1 uncultured Sphingomonadales bacterium | reverse complement strand
TGACGAAGAAAAGAGCTGCCTTCCCTTCCTGCTGAATCAGTCGGTCGGGCCTGCCCCGGGGCGCGACCCGGGATCGGCGGGTGACGAGGAGAGAAGAGATGGCGGGTGACAGAGAAAGCAGACGGTCAACGGCAGGAAAAGGATGGGAGTGACGAAGAGAGCGTGGTGGATGACGGTTCAAGGATCAGCGATTGGAAAACCAGGAGCGCAAAAGGCACAACGGGAGATGAAAGGAGCAACGGAAAGCCCTTCTCCGGACTCAAGTCTTGCGTAACGATGCTTCACCGGCGGGTCCCTGACCACCGACAACCGATTGCCGATCACATGTCATCATATTGGCGAAGAAGCGGCGGTAGATGCGGGTGAGTTGGTGGATGTCGGCCACGGGCGCGGCTTCATTGGCCTTGTGCATGGTCGCCCCCACCAGACCGCATTCCACGACCGGGCAGTAATCCTTGATGAAACGGGCATCCGAGGTACCGCCGGATGTGGACAGTTCGGGCTCTTCGCCCGTTTCCGCTGCAATCGCCGCCACCAACGCGCGCAAGCCCGGTCCCGGTGGGGTGACGAAGGCCTCGCCCGTGACGTGAAGATCCAGTTCGTATGCGATGCCGGTGGCGCTCAGGCGCTCGTGCAGCCAGTGTGTGAGGCTCTCCCCCGTATGCAGGTCATTGAAACGGATGTTGAACAAAGCCTCGGCCCGACCGGGGATGACATTGTGGGCGTGGTTTCCGACCGCAATATTCGTCACCTCCAGATTGGACGGTTGAAAAACGGCTGTGCCTTGATCGAGCGGTTCGGCCAGAAGCGCATCCAGCAGCCGCAACAGCTTCGGAATCGCATTATCGGCCAGATGCGGATAGGCGACATGGCCCTCCACACCTTCGACGACCAGGTGGCCGTTGAGACTGCCGCGCCGCCCGATCTTGACGGTATCCCCGACCCGCTGCCGGCTCGTCGGCTCGCCGACCAGGCAGAAGTCCGGCACATGACCATGATCCGCCATCCACGCCAACACACGCCGCGTGCCGTTCAAGGCCGGCCCCTCTTCGTCACCGGTGATCAGGAGCGACAGGCGACCCGAGGGGGCCGCACCGCGGCTGCGGTCTTCCTCTTCCAGAAACCCGGCCATGGCAGCGATGGCGGCCGCGATTGCGCCTTTCATGTCGGCGGCGCCACGCCCCATCAACACCCCATCGACGATGGCGCCGGCGAAGGGCTCGACCGTCCACTGGTCCGGACGCACCACCGGCACGACATCCGAGTGACCGGCAAAGCAGATATGGGGACCTTCTTCCGGATGCGGTCCAAAGGAGCGAAGAGCAAAAAGATTGTCCACGCGCGCCGTGCCCGGCGATTCGAAAGGCAGACGCCAGACCGTAAATCCCAACGCCTGCACCGATTCGGCGATCACATCGAGCGCCCCTTCGTCTCGGGGCGTGACCGAAGGACAGCGCACCAGCTGCCGGGCGAGCGCCACCGGATCGATCGCATGGGCGGCAGGCCGGACGGGGGAGTTCCGATTGGCTGCCGGCTTCGTCATGGTCTGAGCAATTCGTTCAAGGCGACCTTGGCGCGGGTGCGTTCATCCACACGCTTGACGATGATTGCCGCATTAAGACCCGGCCGTCCGCCCTCGGCCGGAAGACTGCCCGGCACAACCACCGCCCCGGCCGGCACGCGCCCCTTGAACACCTCCCCGGTCTCCCGATCGACGATGCGGGTGGAAGCGGACAGAAACACACCCATCGCAATCACCGCCCCCCGTTCGACGATCACACCTTCCGCAACCTCGGAGCGCGCCCCGATGAAGACGTCGTCCTCGATGATCACCGGCGCGGCCTGCAGCGGCTCCAGCACGCCACCGATACCGACACCGCCCGAAATGTGACAGCGCGCGCCGATCTGGGCGCAGGAGCCGATCGTCGCCCATGTGTCTACCATGGTACCGGCGCCCACATACGCCCCGACATTGACGAAACTCGGCATGCACACGACGTCCGGCCCGAGATAGGCCCCCCGGCGCACCAGCGCACCCGGCACGATGCGGATACGCGCCCGCGCGAAATCGGCTTCTCCCCAATCGCCGAAGCGCAACGGGATGCGATCATAGCCCTGCGTGCCATAGGGGCCAGGCCAAGGCTTCGGCGCCCAAAGCCGAAAAGCCAGCAGAATCGCCTGTTTGACCCACTCGTTGACCCGCCAGCTGTCCGCTCCCCGTTCCGCGACACGCAGGCTTCCCGCTTCCAGAGCGGCGAAGACGGCCTCTACGACGTCTTCGACCTCCCGGCGCCGGGCGCTATCCCAGTCTGCAACCGCCTCCCGCCTCGCAAAAGCGTCCGCGATGCAGGCTTGCACAGTACCATCTTCCCAATCACGCATACCGACCCGTCCGTTTAACTTGCTGCTTGTCGTCTTACTGGTTTGCCGTGACAGATCCTGGCCATTCACCCTGAAAGATACCGTCGGGCGCGAAGATGGCGAAGCCGTTTGCGAAAAGTCAATTGTCTCCCGCGGTCAGGCATCCGGTGCCCCCTGCTGATGTCTGCAAAGCCAACCAGGCTGCCAGATCGTCGATTTCGTGATGGACAGCCGCGGGATCATGGTCCACGGCGCCCCATTCGTATCCGGTTCGCAGCCAGACCGTCGTCATGCCGGCGCGCGCAGCCGGCACGAGATTGCGCGCCATGTCTTCGATCAACACCGCCCGTTCAGGTCGGATCCGGCTATGAGCCAGAAACCGCGCAAAATTCTCCTCGCCTGGCTTCGGTACGAAACCGGCGGCCACGATATCGAAGATCTCGCGCACCACCTCCGTCAGCCCGAGACGGGCCAATACCCGCTCGGCATGCGCCCGTGGGCCGTTGGTGTAGACGAGGCAACGACCGGGCAGAGCGGCCATGGCGCTTGCCAACGCGGGCGCCGGCGGGATGACGGAGACGTCGATATCATGAACGAAGGACAGAAAGGCCTCCGGATCCACACCGTGATGGATCATCAAGCCGCGCAATGTCGTCCCGTAGCGCAGAAAATAATCCTTTTGGATGCGCCGGGCCTCCATCAGATCGACGCCCAAAAGCTCGGCAATAAACTGGCCCATACGCCGATCCACCTGATCGAACAGCCGACAGGAAGGCGAATAGAGCGTGTTGTCGAGATCGAACACCCATTCCCGGATATGGCCGGCGATGCGCATTGTCTTGGGCCTCTTTTCGCGGGTCGTAAAAAACCGTTCACCCCTGTTTGCCACGAAAGGGACCGCAAAGCACCCCGTGCCGAACCGCTCGTCCCTATCCTTGGCAGGGTTCTTAACAAGTTGGTAGGCAATCTGCGACACACTTGCGCATGGACTGGAGCAGTGGCACGCTCGCGCTCCAGGAAGGGATATTGTGCCTGCCTCGTGGTTTGAGAAGGATCCATGCACGCGCCGGCATCTCGCCCGACAGATCCGCACACCCCAGGCGAGGAGGACAACACCCTCGTCGTTGAACTCGATGCCGATCTCGCACCGAAGACCATCTCCGGCGGCCGGCTCGCGGAGGCGCTCTGGCAGGCATTTGCGGCGCATGAACCGGGGTTGCGCTCGCTTGCCGTGGAAGCGCGGCTGTCGGGGCACCCCGTCATGGGGCGCATTACGCTCAAAAATTCCCATGTTCCCGCGCAGGAGGACACACAGTCCGACAAGGAAGATGCCGCAAAAGAAGATGGTGCGCCGAGCCACAGTCTGGAAGTCTGCGCCGTGCCCGGAACCGATGGCGGGCTCAAACTGGTCGCGCGCGATGCCAGTTTCGAAGCGAATCTCGCCCGTGCCCTCCTGCAATCGCGGGAACTCTATAAGGACCTCATGTTCTGTTCGGCCGATTTCGGCTGGGAAACGGATGCGCAAGGGCGGTTCACCTATGTTAGTCCACGTGGGGCACTTGGCTTTACTCCGCGAGAACTGATCGGCAAGCGGGCTGCCGAGGTGCTTCGGCTCGATCCGGAAAGCCTCAACCTCTTCGAGACGCGGGAACCGGTGCGTGGTGTCAAATGTCGGGTGCGGGCACGGGACGGGCGGTCCGTCATCTTGATGGGATCCGCCGTACCCGTACCGAGCCGCGGTGGCGCGCGCGGTGTTGCCCGGGATATTACGGCCGAAGCCGAACGTGAGGCTGCCCAGGCTCTCGATCACGCCCGCCAAGCCCTGCTTGCGCGCATGGTGCTGGACATCCGCGCGCAGGCCTCTCCTCAGGCCGTGCTCAAGACCGTGGCACAGGGCGCGGGCGAAGCTCTGCGGGCGGAAAGCGGCTGGGCCCTGCGGTATCGTGAAGAGCCTGGGGCCACACCCACCATCACCACGGGCGGCACACTTGCAGCCAGTGCCGAACGGGCGCTGGCGGCCCTGGAAAGCCGCACGGCGCAGGGCAAGAACCCAGCCGGCGATGTGGTCATGGAGCTCGATGAAGAAGGCCGTTCGTTACTCATGGCCGGTGCCGGCGCCGGCCGCTTCGAGGCCGTCGTTGTCTTTTCCCGCGACACCGCGCGCGAGCCTTGGCGGGTCTTCGAAGTGGAGCTGGTCCAAGGCCTGGCCGATCACATGGCGATCGCCCTCCAACAAGCTGCGATGCTGGACGAGCTGCGGATGCTCTCACGCACGGATGAGCTGACCGGTCTCCTCAACCGTCGCGCCTTCATTACCGACGTCAACGCCCGCATGCGACACCAGCGCCGCACAGGCCGACCAGCCGCCCTGCTGTTCCTGGATTTCGACCACTTCAAGGAAGTCAATGACCGTCTCGGACACGGCGCAGGCGATGCGGTGCTGCGTCGTTTTGGCGAGATGGTCCGGGAGCGCAGCCGGATCGGGGATATCGCCGGGCGTCTTGGTGGCGACGAATTCGCCCTTTGGCTGGAAGATACGGATCTCGACGGGGCCAAGCGTAAGGCGGCTGCCCTGCTCGATTTCGTGCCCGAACTGCGCGAGGCGGCCGGTGATGCAGCGATACCGCTGGGCCTGTCCATCGGGCTTGTCATGAGTCCGGCCCCCGGCGCGGAAACCGTGCTCGACCTGCTCGAAATCGCCGACCGCGCGCTTTATGCCGCCAAGGAACAGGGCCGCGGACGACTTGTCATCGCCGTGCCTGAGGTCGACAGCGGTGGGGGGAACGATACGGTCGAAGACGAAGGTGAGGTCGCGTGATGACCGACACGGGCGCAGATACCGATCGCGCAATCCCCTATGAGGAGGCCCGCCGACTGCTGGAGCAAGGCCGGCTGGAAGACCGGCGCATGCTCGCCCGCCGGACCGACATGCGGCCCGAAATCCTCTACTACCTCGCCGAAGACGAAGACCAAGAGGTCCGCCGCGGCGTTGCGGCCAATCCGGCCGCTCCTTTGCATGCCGATCAGTTGTTGGCTGAGGATCCCGATGACGAGGTGCGGCTTGAACTCGCCCGCAAGATCGCGCGGCTTGTCCCCAATCTCGATCCCAAGGAGACGATCAAGCTGCGCGAACGCGCGATCGCGGTGTTGGAACAGCTGGCGCAGGACGCGCTGCCCAAAGTCCGCGCCCTGATCGCCGAGGAAATCAAACGCGAGACCCGCGTGCCCAAGGAAATCGTGCGGGCCCTCGCCCGGGATCTCGAAGCGATCGTTGCCTGCCCCGTGCTCGAATACTCGCCTCTGCTCGACGAGCATGATCTGCGGGAGCTGATCGCCGCCGGCATGTCGAGCGAGGCGCTCTCGGCCATCGCCCGGCGCGAGAATCTGCCGGCTCCGGTGAGCGATGACATCGCAACCACCTTGGACGTGCCGGCGGTCGCCGCGTTGCTTGCCAACGAGAGTGCTCAGATCCGTGAGGAAACCTTGGACCGCATCATCGACCATGCCCGGGAAATCGAAGCCTGGCACCAGCCATTGGCGTTGCGTCCCCAGCTTTCCGTGCGGGCGATGAAGCGAATCGCGGGATTCGTCGCCAGCGCGCTCGTTCATCAGATGCTCGAGCGCAATCCGCTCGACGACAAGATCGCCGAGGATATCCTGGAGCGTGTGCGCGAACGGATCGCCTCCGAGCGCGTCGGCGAAGAGGAAGAAGCCGCGCTCGCCCGTCAGGCACGGGAATTCCATCGCCGCGGCATGCTCACCGACGATTTCGTCATCGAGGCGATCGAGCACAATCGCCGTGAACTTCTGATTCAAGCCCTGGCCGTCATGGCGGACCTCGAACCGGTGGTCGTGCGCCGGATCATCCATTCGAAATCCGGCCGGGCCGTCACGGCGTTGGCTTGGAAGGCCGGCTTGAAGATGCGCACCGCCTTTCGCCTGCAGACCGAATTCGCACTGGTCTCACCTTCCCAACTGGTTCCAGCCAAGGACGGCGTGGATTATCCCATGGACGAGGCCGAACTTGTCTGGCACTTGAGCTATTTCCTTGAGGAGTGATGCCGCAAGGGATCGGGTGAGAGTTGGTGTTCTCACCACCGTATTCTCATCACCCCGCCGCCGGGGCGGCCGCTAAGAGACCGGTAACCATTCTCATGGATACTGCCTGTGCGCGCGAGAGGATCGCTTAAGGGAGTGGGCGCGCGCGATATGGACTGTTATGGCGTTCCGTCATATCCGTATCGCGGCCCGAAGAACGACAATGAGCCAGGCAGCCCCCGAGATGGTGGACGCAAGCAGGCCGTCTCAATCCGCGACCAAACTGCCCTTCACCCTACGCCTCAAGGCCTGGTGGGAGGGCTATGATCCCGTGCAATACGCCGCTTGGCTGGAGCGGAAAGCGGGCGGCGCAGCCGAAAAACAGGAAGAATCCGGACCCGGGCCTGCCCCCGAACCCGAGCCCGACCCCGAATCCGAATCCGAGCCCGAATCCGAGCCCGAATCGGCACCGGTGGACGAGACAGCAACTTCTTCGGCGCCGGCCGATCCTCTGGTTCCCGTCGATCCTTGGGACAAGCGCCGCACCGCCATCGCCCAATACATCTGGGGGGAAGGCTACTGCGGCCCCGGCGGCCCCGAACATGTGATCTCGATGTCGAAACTGCTGGCTTTGTCTCCAAAACAGAGCCTGCTCGAAATCGGCTCCAATCTCGGCGGGCCGGCGCGCACATTGGCCCAAAAGTTCGGGGTCTGGGTTTCCGGTTACGAATCTTCGGCCACCCTGGTCGAGATGGGCAATCAGATCTCTTACATGAAAGGACTGCTTAAAAAAGCGGAGATCTTTCATTACGATCCCAACACGATCGAAGAGTTCGACCGCCGTTTCGATCGCGCACTGGCCAAGGAGTCCCTGTACCAGATCGAAAACAAGGCCCATTTGCTGACGGTCGTGGAGCGGCATCTCAAGCCCGGATCCCTGTTCTTGATCACCGACTACGTGCTCGCCGACGAGTCCTGGGTCGCCACGGATGAATATCGCGATTGGCGCGACAGCGAAGCCGAACGGCGCCGCCCCTATCTCGCGACAGCGGATGACCTCATCTCGATGCTGAAAAAGGTGCGCTTCAACATCCGCGTCAACGAGGATGTGAGTGAGCATTACATCGAACTCATCAATGAGAGCTGGAAAGGAGCCGATCAGGTCGCGGCCAAGGTGGCCGAAGAAGAAGACGGTGAGGAACTGGTCAGAACATTGCTGCGTGAGGCGGAATTCTGGTCGCGGCGGGTGCGTCTGCTCAAGACGGGCCGGATCCAGGTGCGACGGATCCTCGCCAGCAAAAAGGCCGAAAAACCCTCGATGCTCTCAGACTGGTGAACCCGCGAGCGGTGGCCAGCCTTCACATGACAGGCGACAGGCGCATTGGAAAAGCGTCATGGCCACGAAACAAACCGCCGCAGCAGAAACGAAACGGGCAGCACCCCCCGCGTGCCGTATCAGTCACCGGTCTCAGGCAGATCGATATCCAGAATCGCCATCTGAAAGGCGTAAGACAGCTCGCCTTCTTCTTCGTCGCGGTAGATGACGCCGATGAATTCGTCACCCAGATAGACCTCCACCGAATCATCCGTCATCGAGCGCCGCTTCACTCGGAACTGCGGATTGCCGAACTTCTCGCGCAGATAGCGCTGAAGCCGGGCGATTTCTTCGGTCTGCACGGGATACGCTCCTTCGCGCTTCAAGCAAGGGGCTCCTTAACCCGCTCGCCGCCATTCCTGTCAGCGCGGCTTGTAGGAAATTGCGGAGCCGGGCGCAAGAACAGGCTTGCGCTTGACAGCCCCCTTGCCGCGCGCCAGCTTCTGAGGCTCCGGCGGTCGCCCCTGACCGGTGCGGCCGAGAGAGTAGGTGTGCGCTGTGAGTAGGTGTGCGCTGTGAGAATGCCAAAGGGTGGCTGATGCCATGATGACCTTTCTCGACTTCGAGAAACCGATCGCCGAGCTCGAGGGGCGAATCCGGGATCTGAAAAAGCTCGCCCATGAAGGAGCGGCCGTGGATCTGGCCGAGGACGTCGAACGGCTGGAGGCCAAGCGCGACCGACTGCTCAAGGCCACTTATCTCAAGCTCACCCCCGCACAGAAGACGAAGGTGGCCCGCCACCCCGAGCGGCCGCATTTTCGCGATATCATTGCGCGGCTGTTCACCGACTATATGCCGTTGGCCGGCGACCGCTGTTTTGGCGAGGATCGCGCCATCGAGGGCGGGCTCGCCCGTTTCGAAGGGCGGTCGGTGGTTGTCATCGGCCACGAGAAGGGGGGCAACACCGAAGAACGCATCGCCCATAATTTCGGTATGGGACGACCAGAAGGGTACCGCAAAGCGGTGCGGCTGATGGATCTCGCTGATCGCTTCGGCCTGCCCGTCCTGACCTTTGTCGATACGCCGGGCGCCTATCCGGGTAAAGGGGCGGAGGAACGCGGCCAAGCCGAGGCCATCGCCCGCGCGATCGATCGCATGCTGCGTCTTCGCGTACCGGCGATCGCCACGATCATGGGGGAAGGGGGATCGGGCGGTGCGGTGGCTCTGGCCGCCGCCGATCGGGTGTTGATGATGGAACACGCCATCTATTCGGTGATTTCACCGGAGGGCTGCGCCTCCATCCTCTGGCGCACGGCGGAGAAAGCCGAAGCGGCCGCCAACGCCTTGAAGATCACCGCTGAAGACCTGCATGCCCTAGGCGTCGTCGATCTCGTCGTGCCCGAACCATTGGGGGGAGCGCATCGTGACCCGCAGACCGCACTCGCCACCCTCGGTCAGACGCTCAGTGAACAGTTGCGTGAACTCTCGGCCCAAGATGGGGCGAACCTTCCCCGTCTGCGGCGAGAGAAATTCCTGGCCATGGGCCGAAATCTCTCTCGCAAGGCACGACGTTAGACAGATCCGACTCTCTCGCGCCGTCCCGGCCTCTCCTGTTTTCTTGATCCGTTCCGCCATGGGACCAGGAAGCGGACAAAGCGGCCGCTTTCCCTGCCCGAAAGCCATGAGAAAGCGTAACCCATGAGAACGCGCGGAACGCTTTGGGGATTGCCGGCGACCGTTTGGGCGCTTGGACTGACCAGTCTGCTGATGGACGCCTCTTCCGAGATGATCCACGCGCTGCTGCCGGTCTTTCTGACGGGAAC
>CAZJPA010000110.1:0-9653 GCA_964547755.1 uncultured Sphingomonadales bacterium | reverse complement strand
AGCTCCGCTGACCAATGCGCACGCCGGCCGGATTGTAGCCATAGGCGCCGAAGGGTGAGGTGCCGGCGGTGCCGATCCACTTGCTGCCGCCCTCGTGGCGCTCCTTCTGTTCCTTCAAGCGTTCGGCCAGCGCCTTCATGATCTCATCAAAACCGCCCAAGGCCTCGATTTTCGCCATCTCTTCCGGGGTGAGGTGCAGTTCGGCCAGCTTCTTGAGCCATTCGCTCGGCAGGTCCACGCCGTCCTCGCCAGCCGCTTCCAGCCCCTTGAAGACATGGCCGAAGACACGGTCGAAGCGGTCGAGGTGGCGTTCGTCTTTGACGAGGCAGGCGCGCGCCAGACAGTAGAAGTCCTCCACCGAAAAACGCGCAAGCCCCGCCCGCAGCCCCTCCAGCAGGACGAGGTATTCCTTGAGCGTGACCGGCACGCCCGCGGCTTTCAGTTCATGAAAGAAGCGCGTGAACATGGCGCTCTTATAACGTCTGGATCGGGATGTGACGAGATGTTCCACTTCCCCCCAATCAGGAGGGCCGCCCCAATAAGGAGGGCCGCGGCACTGGCTCGTGCCACGGCCCTTTCTTGCGTGTGCTCTTCCGTCCGAAAGGTGGTCGTTAGAAGTTGCCGGTCACCCCCAGGAAGAAGAAGGTGCCGACGAAGCCGGCCGGGCGGGTGAGACTCGCCAGATAGGGCTTGCGGCCGGCGAGATTGTTTACACCCGCATAGACTTGGAGGTTCTGCTTGACTTGGTAGCGCACGGAGACGTCATGCACGAAGGAGTTGCCCGTGCGCGTGGGATCCACGAACAGCGGATCGCTGATGAGATCCTCCACCTCGACACCCGGTAGCAGCTGGCTCGACTCGAAACGGGTCTGCCAGGCCACCGTCCAAGGACCGCGCTCCCAGGTGATGTCGAGATTGACGATCCAGTCAGGAAAGGCGAACTCGCCCTTGACCACGTCCTTCTCGTCGGGGAAGTCCTGGAACTCGAAGTCGTTGCGCTTGAGCAGATGTGTGCCGGTGACGCCGAAGGTCAGGCTGCCCCACTCATCGAGTCCCCAGTCCGCCAGTTCGACGAGGTAGGTGGCGCCGAAGTCGATTCCCTGCGCCGTCAGCTTGGCCACATTCTGCTCGCCCGAGCGGAAGAAGGTGATGAAGCCGAAGGTGGGATCACGATCCACGAGGTCACAGAACACATTGTCCAACGTGGGCGCGTCCACACAGTTTTCGATGATCCGTTCGGCAGAGACCACAAGGATCGCATCCTTGATGCGCACGTCGTAAAAATCGACCGTTGCCGTGAAGCCCGGCAGGAAACGGGGCGTGATCACGGCGCCTATGGTCAAAGTATCGGCCGTTTCCTCCTTCAGGTTCGGGTTGCCGCCCGCGCGCCCGGTGATGAAGGCGGACACGAATTTCGTGGAGTCGAAGTCCGGCCCCACCAGCTCCAGGCAGTTCTTCTTGCGGAATTCCGTGCCCGCATTGATCAAACTCGGATTGCAGGGATCGAAGTCCGCCGAAATGAAGATCGGCTGAGGCGGCGAGAACAGCTCATTGATGTTGGGCGCCCGGATCGCTCGGCCATAGGTGCTACGCAACCGGATGTCTTCGATCGGCCGCCAGGCGCCGCCGAAGTTCCAGGTGAGCGTCGAGCCCACGGTGGAGTAATCCGAAAAGCGTACGGCGCCGTCGAGTTCGAGCTCCTTGACGAAGGGTTTGTCGGCCAGGATCGGCAGCCGCACCTCACCGAACAGCTCCCAGACGTCAAAACGGCCGCGCACCGGTTCGGAGCGGGTCGTCACCGTGTTGAACAGCAGACCGCCCTTTTCGAAGTCGCTCGGATCGAAATTGCTCTGTTCCTCACGATATTCGAATCCGGCTGCAAAGCCGACAGGACCACCCGGCAGCATGAAGTATTCGGTGCTGTCACCGCTTAGAACCGCCGAGATCACCTGTTGCTTGATCTTGATGGTGTCGGTGGCGCGGACGAAGATGAAGTCGATGGCCTCCTGGCTGAAGTTGCCGAATCCGAAGATGTTGAGCGGCTTACACTGGCCGTCGCCGGGGCTGAATGTCAGAAAGCCCTGGCGGACGTCCGGGAAAGGTGCTACCGGCGGCACCGCCGTGGGGTCCAGATCAGAACGGCAGACGATTTCGCCGGTGGACGGATCGACGACCGCATCGATCGCGGCGAAGAACCGGTCTTCGACGCGGGCTTTCAGATTGGTGATGTTCGACTGCGTCTGACCGTAGTTGAACGACAGTTCGTAGTGCCAACCATTGTCGAAATCGCCATCGAAGCCGCTGACGACGCGAAAGGTGTAACGATCAGTGCGGCCTTCCGAGGGCACGTCCAGATTGTCCCGCGAGACCGTAATCCGCGGCGTGATCCCCATGTCGATCAGCGCGTTGATCTGGCTGCGGAGGGCTGCCGGGATGAACGGATTGTCCAACGCAATCGGAATATCGTCGTTGAACCCGTTCACCTGATCCAGGGAATGGGTGTTGGTGTAGGCGAATTTCGACTCGGTGAAGAACCGGATGCCTTCCGTGATCTGATAGTGGAAGTTCCCATTCACGACGATCCGGTTGATGTCGGGCTGTAGCCAGCCGACGTCAGGAGAGACCGGAATCGCATCGCCACCGATCGCATTGAACAGATTGACGAAGATATCGCCCGGGTTGAAGGGACGGAGATTGCCGTTCTCGTCCACGATCTGGGCTATCGGAAAACCGCCGACGGTTGCACCCGGGAAGAGCAAATTGATGAAGCCCGGGTCAAAGAAATTATCGGCGTCCTGTAGCCAGATGATGCCGAACTTGGATGAGACGGGCAGCGTCCGGTTCGCCGCAAAGGTGTTGGAAGCGTCCGGGTTGACTCCCAGAAAGGCCGCCAGCTCCGGTGAATTCGGCATGAAACTGGCGAGTCCGCTGCCCGCGAATTTGCGGTCGGCCACGTTGATGCGGTCGGTATGGGTATATTCGACGCTGACCACCGCATTGCCGCGACCGTCATCGAAGTTGAACCCGCCGACAGCACTCAAGAACCACTCCTCACCATCGCCATTGTCGGTGATACCGGCTTGGCCGCGGTAGGTGAGTCCCTCGAAATCGTCCTTCAGAATAAAGTTGACGACACCGCTGACGCCGTCCGCGCCATAAACAGCCGAGGCACTGCCCGTTTGCACGTCCACGCGCTCGATCAGATCAACAGGGATCGTGGCGATATCGACGGCGGCCGTGCCCGACACACCGGCCACATGGCGCCGGCCATTGACCAGCACGAGCGTGCGCTCCGTACCGAGACCGCGCAGGTTCAACAGGCCGACGCCCGACGGTGCACCATTCTGGTCGGACTGATTGGCAGGCAGCGACTGATGCAGCGCCGGAATCTCGCGCAGCAGGGTAGAGATGTCCGTCTCGCCCGAGGCCAGGATCTGCTCGGAGTCCACGATGGTGACGGGATTGGGAGCCGTCAGATGCGGACGCGGGATGCGCGAACCCGTGACCACGATTTCCTCGAATTCCTTTTCCTCGGCACTTTGCTGCGGCGTTGCCTCGGACTGGGGTTGCGCCGTCTGATCGTCACCTGCCGTCTGGGCATGCACCGGTGCGGCGGCGAGAAGCGCGAGGCCTGCACAGGCCCCGAGCAAGATGGTCCGAGTGGCTTGTGGACCGGATTGTGATTGGCGGAGCATTTTTCGTGTTCCTCCCTGTTTTCTGACACAGGACATGGTGACTTGTTCGGCGGCTGCACAGGCCGCGCAAGAGATTGAAACAGAAGGTGCGGCGACGGGCAAGAAGCTTTCCCCCGTCTTTGACCATTGGATTATCGAAAAGCTCGGCCTGTGACCAAAAAGTCACACGAAGGCGTGAAGCGCTATAGGAAGGAAGGGCGACCGGGTTCTGGGAAGAAGATCACTTCTGGCATCGCCGGTTCAGATAGCGACCGGCTGCTGTGCCGGCGCGGCGGGGGTGTGCAAGCTCACCTGCCGTCATGGCGGCGATCACGGCCCGGCGGGTCGCCTGTTTGATGGTCGCCGTCCCTCCGGCGCACAGGTCGGCCAGAGACTGACGGGCCAGCACCTGGCGCACGAGCATCCGCGCTTCGTCCGGTAGGGTGGCAAAGGCGGGATCCGCGCCGATATCAGCCGCAATCTGCGCGGCAGAGCGCAAGACGACCGGCTCGGGCGAAGGAGAAGAGCCGGGAGCGCTACATCCTGTTACCAGCAGCACGGCCGTTGTCACGGCTGCAGCAATCCTCCGGTCTCTTTGCTGCGTTGCATGTCGCATCACCACGGCTCTCAGCCCTTGCTGTGTCTCACGCGCCCTGCCTTGGCGTTGCCTTTGTGCAGCGTTTCTGGACAACACGCCTTTCCGCCCCGGAACGGCAGGTATGGGCGCCGACCGCCGATCCCGGGCTGCGCCCCGTCTATTTGGCGAGTGCGATGACACCGCAGGCAATGCGTTTGCCGGCGGCGCCGGCGGGCTGGGAGCGATAGTCGTCCGCCCCTTCATGGATCACGAGAGCGGCGCCATCGTCATCCATCAGGCCGCCCTGGCCGACGAGCAGCCGCTCGGGCAGAAACACCTCCACCGTCAAGCTGCCACCGGCCGGCACGTGGATGTTCGGCATGTCACCGGCATGCGGCCCTTCGGTGGACAGGAAGCCATGCGCAGCGCCGTCCGGATTGAAATGCCCGCCGGCGGATTTGAAATCCCCCTCGCAGTGGCCTTTGGCATGCAGATGAAAAGCGTGGGTCCCAGCCGGCAGCCCTACGAGATGGGCTGTGACCAGCAAGCCCGTCGGCGTTTCGGTGAAATCCACCTCGCCCACCACGGCGCCGCTGCGGTCGTGCAGGGTGGCATGGGCACGCAGACCACCGTCACCAGCTTCGCCTGCCCCGGCCCAGGCGGCTCCCGCCATCCACAGGGCGGCGACGGCCCCAAGCAGCCGGCCGGCGCCGCCGGCGGATGGCCGTTCGCACACCATCCGCAGACTGCCCGCCTGGCGTGATTGTCTGCCTCGTCTCATCGTCATGGCCGATCTCCCCGCCAATCGTAACCAACTCCCGCCGTGCATTCCTGTTTGCCCGGGCATGTGCCACCAAGGCGCGTGAGGAACCAGGGGGGGCAGAGCCTTACTCTCCCCTTGCCAACCAATCTTAGGGATTGTAGGAGGCAAACGCAATCGGCCCGTGACTGTTGCACGACGATCACGGGGCCTTTTCCCGAAAGCATGCCATCGAAGGACGGACCGGCGGCCTTGCGGCTGTGACAGAACGCTGCCTGCCGGGGTTAAGCGAAGCACGCATGAACACATCTTCGACATCTTCTTCCCTGACCAGGGAGATCTCGCGGCGGCGGACATTCGCGATCATCTCGCATCCGGACGCCGGCAAGACGACACTGACCGAAAAGCTGCTGCTTTATGGCGGCGCGATCGATCTGGCCGGCGAAGTGCGCGCACGCGGCGAACGGCGGCGGGCGCGGTCCGACTGGATGAAGGTCGAACGCGAACGGGGTATCTCGGTGACCTCGGCGGTCATGACGTTCGCCGCCCAAGGCTGCGTCTTCAATCTCCTGGACACACCGGGCCATGAAGACTTTTCTGAGGACACCTACCGCGTGCTCTCAGCCGTCGATTCGGCGGTGATGGTGCTGGACGCCGCCATAGGCATCGAGACCCAGACGCGCAAGCTCTTCGAGGTCTGCCGCCTGCGCGATATTCCCATCATCACCTTCGTCAACAAGATGGACCGCGAGGCCCGCGATCCCTTTGGGCTGTTGGACGAAATCGCCGACCGGCTTGCGCTCGACGTCGCCCCGATCACCTGGCCCATCGGCATGGGGCGTGACTTTAAAGGCTGCTATCATCTGCTGCAGGATCAGGTTCTGCTGTTGGACGAAACGGCCCGACGCGCCAAGGCGGACGGCGATGTGCTCGCAGGGCTGGCCGATCCCCGGCTGCCTTCGGTGATTGGGGAGGATGCCTGCGAGAAACTGGCAGAAGAAGTGGAGATGTTGCAGGCGCTCACGCCACCCTTCGACCGCGAAAGCTATCTTGGCGGACATATGACGCCGGTCTTCTTCGGTTCGGCGCTGATGAGCTTCGGCGTTCCCGAGCTCATCACGGCCTTGGCCGAGCTGGCGCCGTCACCACGCCCTTATCGGGCGGTCGAACGCCGGATCCACCCCGACGAGGAGGCGGCCAACGCCTTCGTCTTCAAGATCCAAGCGAACATGGATCCCAAGCATCGTGATCGGATGGTGTTCCTACGCTTGGTCTCCGGCCGGTTGCGGCGCGGCGACAAGCTGAAGCATTCGGCCACCGGCAAGGCGATCGCCGTCACGCAGCCGCAGTTCTTCCTGGCCGATACGCGCGCCCGGGCGGAAGAGGCGGTGGCCGGCGATATCATTGGCATTCCTTCTCATGGGGGCTTTCGGATCGGCGACTCCTTGTGTGCGCGCGAGATTCTGCATTTCACCGGTCTACCGCATTTTGCACCCGAATTGTTGCAGCGCGTGCGCACCGACGATCCCCTGAAGGCCAAGCATCTGGGGCGTGCGCTTGTCGGATTGGCGGAGGAAGGGGCGGCCCGGGCCTTCAAGGCGCTTGTCGGCGGCGAGTGGATCGTCGGTGTCGTGGGCGCATTGCAGTTCGACGTGCTGGCCAATCGCTTGAAGCATGAATACGGGTTGGCCGTGCGTTTTGAACCGGTGGATGTCTACGCCGTGCGTTGGGTGCGCGGGGAATCGCGTAAAGTGAAAGACTTCATCGATCGCCATCGCTCCCAGATCGCCTTCGATCACGAGGATGTGCCCGTCTTTCTTGCCCGCAGCGCCTGGCAGCTCGACAAGGTCCAGCAGGACTGGCCCGCGCTCGCCTTCGAAGCCATCCGCGAAGCGGCGCCGGCGGCGCAGTAAGCAAGACAAGATCTACTTGGAAAGTGCCGCGGCGGCGCCGGCCGGCGGCGTGCGCACACCGTATTTGCAAGCATCCGCATGATGTCCGAAAAGAAGGGCGCATTCCTTCTGGTAAAGAGGGGTGATAAAAGAAGGGTGATAAAGAAGGACACACGCCTTCTGATCAGGCGGCGCCTGGGGATGAGTGATGGCAAGAGGACTCACGCTGCGTTTTCTGGGGGCTGCCGGAACCGTGACGGGGTCCCGGTTCCTGATCGAATCTCCCTCTCGGCGCCTGCTCATCGATTGCGGGTTGTTCCAAGGCTGGAAGAACCTGCGCCAGCTCAATTGGCGGCCGTTGCCGATTGCCGCCGCCGAAATCGATGCCGTCTTGCTCACCCATGCCCATCTCGACCACAGCGGCTATCTCCCCCGCCTGGTGCGGGACGGCTTCGTCGGCCCGATCCATGCGACCGCGGGCACCATCGCCCTGGCCGAGATCCTGCTGCCCGACTCGGGTCACCTCCAGGAAAAGGATGCGGAGCTCGCCAATCGTTTCGGGTTTTCGCGCCATCGCCCCGCGCGGCCTTTGTATACGGCTGCGGACGCCCGGTTGGTCATGCCCCATTTTATCGCCCATGAATACGAGCGCCCTTTCACACTGGGTCAGGATATCCAAGTCCGTTTCCGACGGGCCGGCCACATTCTGGGCGCGGCGATGATCGCCATCGAGATCGCGGGACAACGCCTCTTGTTCACTGGCGATATCGGGCGGCTTGTCGATCCGCTGATGGCCCCGCCGGCGCCTCCAGATGAGACCGATATCCTTATTATCGAATCGACCTATGGCGATCGCCGCCATGGTGATGCTGATCCTCAGGCCGTGTTGGCCGAGCATATTCTCACCACCATTCACGCCGGCGGCACGGTCATCGTGCCGGCATTCGCTGTCGGTCGCGCCCAATTGCTGCTCTATTATCTCCATCGCTTGAAAGCGAATGGGACGATCCCGGCCGATCTTCCCATCTATCTGGACAGCCCGATGGCGATTGATGCCTCGCATATCTTCTGCGCCTTTCGCAAAGAACACCGGCTGAGCGAGCGGGCGTGTCGAGCCGTCTGTTCGGTCGCCACCTATCTGCGGGATTGGGAAGCGTCGGCGGCATTGGACGCGGATCCACGACCGAAGGTGATCATCTCGGCTGCCGGTATGGCGACCGGCGGCCGCGTGCTGCATCATCTCAAGGCCTATCTTCCCGACCACCGCTCGCTCGTCCTGTTTACCGGTTTCCAGGCAGGAGGAACGCGCGGGCGCAAGCTTCTCGATGGTGCCCGCGAGATCAAGATCCATGGCCGGATGATACCGGTACGCGCGCGCATCGCCGTCCTCGATATGCTCTCCGCCCATGCCGATCGGGAAGAATTGCTGCAATGGTGCCGCGGTTTTGCGCGTCCGCCGCGCCGTTGCTTCGTGGTTCATGGCGAGCCAGCGGCCTCGGATGCCTTGCGTCACGCTCTGGAGCACGAACTCGGCTGGCCGGATGTGCGCGTGCCGCTGTATGGGGAACCGGCCGTGATCGCCGGCCGGTGACCGATCGCATGGCGCCTTCCCTGTATGTGGTCGCCCGGCTTTGAGACACAGGCGTGAAGTTTTCACGGGCATCGCGTGCCCCATGAAACACCCCTTGCTCTACCGCCTTGATTCCTTGAAAATGGAAGGGTGGTGGCGACAGGGAGAGTGGAGATGATTCAGCGCCTTGTTTCCGGTCTGCGGGCGATGGCCCGGGGCGATCGCAGACTGCGCCTCCTTTTGATCGTGCTTCTCGTCTTGCTGATTGTCGTCGTGCTTCTGGCTTTCTGCAGCCGGCGGGAGGCGCCGGTGGTCCCCTCCCCCTCCTCGGAGCGGCCCCAAGCGCCGGTTTCTTCCCGCACAGTGCAGCCGGCGCACTATCCCGTCTATGCGGGATGCTGGACGATGGATTTTGCGCCGATTGTCTCCATCCGGCTGCATGCGGATCCGCAAAACGGTCGGCCGGTGGCGGAAGTCGCCTATGCGCCTGAGGCGGATACGGATAATCTTGAATGGCGGCGTGACCCGCTCTCCTTCGCCGGTCTTGAGAAGAAGGATTTCGCGGTCGAGTGGAGACCGCCCATTCTGACTTTGACGCATCCGATCGAAACGGTGGAGGAATGGGCCTGGTTCAATGCCGATCGTTTTCCCGACGGCCTGGCGCAGGTCCTCACCTACGAAGGCGACAGGGCGACGCTGACCGTGGGCGATATGGCCGCGCGCCTGGTGGAGGCCGGCACCGCCGTGCGGTACCGCATCACCTTCCGCAAAGCCGAAGGGCAAGACGAATATGGCGCGTTCGCTCCCCACGATCCCGACTATCCCCCGCTGGTTGTGGCCAGGGTCGTCTATTGGTCCAGCACCCGCGTCTTTACGCTGGGGGCGGAGGGGTTCGAAACCGCTCTATTGCCCAATGTCGATGGCGAGGAGGTGTTTGCGGAGCCGGCCGCCTCGGGCTGGGTGGCGGTCGATGGCCAGATGCGTCCGATTCTGGACGGCCGGGTCGTCGGTTTCCGTCACATCTCCTTGCAGGATGCGAACGGCGGGCTTTTGGACACTCTGCCACGCGGCGAGCCGGTCACCCTTGTCGCCGAGGCGGCCAGTCATTGCCCCTATGCGCAGGAGACGGCCCGTCTGGAGGTGCTTGCAGACAATTTCTCGGCCTTCGACGACGACCATC
>CAZJPA010000109.1:0-9953 GCA_964547755.1 uncultured Sphingomonadales bacterium | reverse complement strand
AATATACGTCTGCGGAGGCGCTCGCGCGGCTCCTCGAGGGCAGCGATCTGGCCTTTGAGATCACGCCGGACCGGCGGCTGCTGCTGCGCAAAAAGCCGGCTGAGGGGAAAGCGCCGGACAATCCGGGCGACGGCACGCGCCGCCTCGACGAAATACAGAAGACGGACGCCCGCCCTCGCGGCGGCCCGAGCGACACATTGCGACAGGCCGAGGAGACCGAGCCGCAATTCCAACTCGAGGAGATTGTCGTCACAGGCTCGAATATCCGCGGTGCTGAACCCGTCGGCTCGAAACTCATCGTCTTCGATCAGAAAGCGATCCGCCGTACCGGCTTCTCCACCGTCCAGGACGTCGTCCAAAGCCTGCCACAGAATTTCGGGGGCGGACCCAATGCCATCACTGTAGCGCTGCAACCCGGCGTTAACCGTTCCAATGATGCAGCCCGCAGCTTCGGCGCGTCGATCAATTTACGTGGGCTTGGATCAAGCGCGACTCTGACTCTTATTGATTCGCGCCGCGTCGCTGCCGGCGGCGGCGGCTCTTTTGTCGACATCTCCGCAATTCCCCTTTCAGCCGTCGAAAGGATCGAGTTGCTCACCGACGGCGCATCTGCGATTTACGGAACCGACGCGATCGCGGGGGTAACCAATATCATTCTGCGGCACGATTATGAGGGCGCGGAAACGCGGCTGCGTTTCGGGTCAGTGACCGACGGCAAACAACGGGAGTACACGGCGAGCCAGCTCTTCGGGGTCAACTGGAAGAGCGGCAATGCGCTCATAAGCTATGAATATCAGAACATCGATCCGCTTTTCAGCGAGGAACGCAATTTTGCGGCGAGCAGCGATCTCAGGCCGTTCGGCGGAGGTGATTTCCGGACGCAATTCAGCAATCCGGGGAATATTCGCGCGGGCGGTCAAATCTTCGCGATTCCACGTAACCAGGATGGGACCGAACTGACGCCCGACGATCTGCTCGACGGTACGGTCAACCTCCAAAATGACCGCCGCGGCACGACTCTGTTTCCATCCCAGAAACGCCATAGCGTTTTCGCGAGCGTGCGTCAGAATCTTACCAACCGGCTAGCCCTGTCCGCCGAGGTTTTTTATTCGAACCGCCAATTTGAATCACGGGGGCGGGCACAGGAACTCACGCTCACTGTCCCCGACACCAACCCCTTTTTCATCGATCCGATCGGCGGCCTCTCCACGATCCAGGTCCAGTACAATTTCCTTGATGACCTTGGACCCTCGACGAGCACGGGCAGGGCAGAATCTCTTGCCGCCGTCGCCGGCGCCTCGTTCGATGTCTCCTCGCGATGGCGGGCCGAGGTTTATGGAACTGTCAGCAAGTCCAGCGAGGACGTGACACGCGCCGGCTTTGCGAATCGACCGGCCTTGGCGCAAGCGCTTGCCGATACGAATCCGGCAACAGCATTCAATCCGTTTGGCGACGGCTCGCACACGGCATCCTCCACGCTCGCCGCAATCAGGGGATTCAGCAAGGTCGATGGCGATTTGAAACTACGGTCGATCGACTTCAAGGTTGACGGTCCCTTGTTCCGGCTCCCTGCGGGCGAAATCAAGCTCGCCCTCGGCGCCCACTACCGCAAGGAACGTGCCACGACCAATACCGTCGACTTCGAGTTCACAGCCCAGCCGCAGGCGTCGCTCCTCTCGGAGGATGAGCGGCGGATCATCGCCGCGTTCGGCGAGTTGCTGCTGCCCATTGTTGCGGAGGATCAGCGGATCCCCGGCTTTAGGCGCCTTGACATCTCGGTTGCCGGCCGGGTCGAGGACTATGACGACTTCGGCACAACGGGCAATCCGCGCGTCGGTGTTGCATGGACGCCGGTCGCCGGGCTTGATCTGCGCGGTACTTATGGAACTTCATTTCGTGCCCCGCTGCTGCGAGAACTCGACACCCGGTTCAATCGGAACATTTTCTTCCGTCTCCCGGACCCCAAATCGCCGATGGGCACATCGAATACCATCCTGCGGGCCGGCAATGATCCGGATCTCGGGCCCGAGAAGGCGACCACATGGACGATCGGCGCGGACCTGAGGCCGGCAGCATTTGCCAACTTCAGCCTGTCCGCAACGTATTTCCGAACCGAGTTCAAAGGGCGGATCGACCGGGCCGGCGATATCTTCGGCATTCTCCCGAACGAAGATATTTTTGCGCCGCTCATCACGCGCAATCCTGACCTTGTCACCGCGACCGCGCTCCTCAACGATCCGAGACTTCTCAACCTTGTCGGGTCGACGGACCCCAATGACGTGGACGCGATCGTCAGCATCCTGGTCACCAACCTCGGTGTGACTCTCGTCCGGGGGCTCGACCTCACCGCGGACTACGGTTTCGATACCTCGATCGGCAGATTCGACCTCCAGCTCAGTGCGAGCATCCTCATAGACTTCAAGGAAGCCGTCACGGCGACGGCGCCGCTGGTCGAGATGGTTGATACATTGGATCGCCCTGTCGATTGGCGGATGCGCAACAGGCTTACGTGGTCCAAGGGCGGTCTCAGCGTCACTGCCTTCATCAACTATGTCGACAATTACACCAACGACAATGTGGCTCCTGCGGAGCCGATCAGCGACCGTCTCACTGCCGACCTCACCTTGAGCTACCGCACGAAGGACCAGCCTTCGAACCAATGGCTAAAAGGGCTGATATTCACGGTGAGCGTTCTCAATATCACCGACAAGGCCCCGCCATTCGTGAACAATCCACGCGGCTTCGGATTCGACCCCGAACAGGCAAATCCACAAGGACGATTCATTGCCTTTGAGATCAGAAAGCAATGGTAAGCCATCTGCGGCGTGGCTTCGTTGCTCTCTTGGTCGCCGTCCGCACATTGACACTCGCCGATGCTGCTTTCGCTGCATCGGCGAAAGAGGACCCAAAAACGCATCCCTATGGGATCGCAGATCATCTCCGCCTTGAAGCGATCGGTCGGGCAACCGCCGATCCATCGGGTCGCTGGCTGGTCTGGGAACAGGCACCGCCCTACGATCAACTGCCCGACTACAGCATGCCGGAAATCGGTGCATGGGGACGGGCCGGCTTTCGGCTGATGGCGGTCGATCTCAGCGAAACCCGACCACAAGCCCGCTTTCTGTTCGAGCCGGACCCGCGCGCGAGCTATTGGATCGACAGCTTTTCGCCGGACGGGCACTGGCTGGCCTTCATCCTCGCCAAGGCCGGGCGTATCCGGTTCGGCCTTTATGACGTGAGGCGTGATCGGACAACGCTTTTCGATTTCGCGCCGCGGATTCATGCCTACCGAGGTCACAGGTCTACATGGATCTCCGACCATGACGTCGTCGTCGCAGCCTGGCCGGACGGCTTGCCGCCGCCGAGCCTCGCCGTGCGACGCTATACCGGTGAACGCCTCTACCGGGAATGGACGCGGGCTTGGGCGGGAGGCGAGTCGGCCAGCGTCGTCGTCAGCCGTGCCGACGGCGGCGGTGGTGCTCCTCTGCCCGACCGGCTGATCGCGATTGACGCCGAAACCGGGGTGACGCGGACCCTGGCGAAGGGTGCTTTCGAGACGCTCGCCGTGTCCCATGACGGCCGCTATCTCGCAGCTTTGCGCCAAACGGCGCGGATACAGCCCGACCCCCGAGCCCGTGATGTTGACTGGATCAGCGCGCGCTCGCAGCTTGTCTTGTTCGACCTTTTGAGCGGGCGAGACCTCCGGAGTTTTGCGGCCGGCAAGGAGGTGTTCCCGGAGACGCTCTTCTGGTCACCCAAGTCCAACCGGCTGGCTTTCTTTGCTTGGGACAAGGGCGCCGGCGTTCAATCGGGACAGTTCCATGTGCTTGACGCCGAAACGGGCCGCGTCATCCCCTATCCACATTACGGGCTCGACCTTGCCTCTCAACGTGAACGGGGCCTGATACAAAAGCCCGAGCGTGCTGTCTGGATCGGCGACCGGCTCGCCGTCTTCGCACGTGCGCGAGCCGGTGGCGAGCGAGCACCGCGTTTCACCTATCGCAATATCGCCGGAGAAGCGTCTGGTCCCGCTGTCGGGAAAGCCGACTGGTTTCTGATCGACGCCGCGGGGCGCGCACAGAACCTCACAGCACCCTTCTCACGCGTCTCGGCCATTCCCCTCGGCGTGACCGCCGACCATCTTTTTCTTCTTGCCGACGGGAATATTTGGCGTGTCGGGCCGGGGGATGCGCCCGTCAACATGACGGATGCAATCAACGACGATCTCACACCCGCCCCCGTGGCGCAGCATGCATTCAGTCATGATTCTTCGGTTTCCGACACTATTCTGATGGCCGGCGGGGAGGGTTCCCGACGAGTCGTTCTCGCCGATCTTCGGGCCGGTTCGGTACAGACCTTCATGGCGCCAGCCACCGACGCGGCCCTGCTCGCCGGATCGGTCGCCGCCGGGGCCGTCCTGTTCCGGCACGACCGGTCTGACGGCACCGCACTCATCCTGAAATACGCGAACGGTCGGGAAATCTTCCTCGATCGCCTCAATGCGCATCTGGCAGCGGTCACTCGAACGGTCTGGACGCCATTCAGACATCGCGTCCATAGGGGCCGTGCGGTGCGGGACGCCGAGAGCTGCTTGCTTTTACCGCCCGGTTATGAGCGCGGAAAGCGCTATCCCCTGATCGTCGAAGTCTATCCGGTGCGGCGTTCCGGTTGCGGGGGACCGTCTTGGCGCCGCCGACACGCGATCGGTCACGGCCCGGGGCCGTATTCCGAGCATCTGCTCGCTGCACGCGGCCATATTGTCGTCAGGCCCGATACGTCGGGTGGCCAGGCACAGCCGGAAAATGGACCGTTGGGCGGGCTCGCCGGTCAGGTTCTCAGCGTCGTCGACGCACTGATCGAGCAGGGCTATGCCGATCCCGAGCGCGTCGGTCTCGTGGGTGTGAGCCAGGGCGGATTTGCAGCACTATGGCTTGCAACGCAGTCGGACCGGTTCAAGGCGGTGGTCGCGATCAATGGCTGGAGCGACATGTACAGCCATTATTTCGAGGGCGATCTCTATCGGCGTTTCTATGCGGCCATGTACCCCTATGTGGGATCGACGGCCCGCTACGAGGCGGCCCATGGCACGGATTTCGCGATCGGCAAGAGCCCGTGGGACGATCCGGATGCGTATGTCCGCAACAGCCCGCTCTTCCTCGCCCCGAAGATCACGGCGCCGATCCTGCTCATCCATTCAGACATGGACAATTTCACGCTCGCACAATACGAGCGCATGTTTACCGCCCTCTACCGTCAGCGCAAGGAGGCGCGATTTGTGCGCTATTGGGGCGAGGGCCATTTGCCCTCGAGCCCTTCGAACATACGACATATGTGGAACGAGATATTCGCCTGGTATGACCGTTTCATGGGGGGTGATGCTGGTGCGCCGCCCGCCTCGAAAGGGTCACCGACGCTCGGAGAGGGTTCGGGCTGACCACCTTTCACCGGCCGCCCGCACCGCGATACACAGTGCGCGCCATCGCCCCATGGTAGGCGCGCCAGAGGGCGGCGTATGCGCCTTCGCGATTCAACAGGTCGGCATGTCGGCCACGCTCAGCAATTGCGCCATGACGGAGCACGAGAATCTCGTCGGCATGCATGACGGCCGGCAGGCGATGAGAGATGAGGAGCGTTGTCGCGCCTTGCGTGATCTCCGGCAGATGCACCAAGATCTCACGTTCGGTCATAGCGTCGAGCGCCGAAGTTGCTTCGTCGAACACCCAAATGCGCGGCTGCGCCAGGGCCGCTCGGGCGATCGCGATCCGCTGCCGCTCGCCAGCCGAGAGTTTCAGCCCTCTCTCACCGACGATCGTGTCATAGCCGTCCGGCAGGCTACGAATGAAATCATGAATGTGCGCCTGACGTGCTGCCCGCTCGATCTCCGCTGGAGAGCTTTCCCGTCGGGCGAAAGCGATGTTGGCGGCGATCGTGTCGTTAAAGAGGATAGTGTCCTGGGGGACGATCGCAACGGCGCGACGCAGGTCGTGCAAGGCGATTTTCCTGATCGTTATCCCATCCAAAAGGATCTGGCCGTCCTGTGGTTCGAAAAAGCGCAGAAGAAGGCGGACGATCGTTGATTTGCCGACACCGCTGGCGCCGACCAGCGCAACCGTGCCGCCGGCGGAGATGCGGAAAGTCACGCCCGCGAGCACCGGACGGCCCCGGCCATAGGAAAAGCTGACGCCCTCGAAGGCAATTTCGGCCGGTCCAGCAAAGCGCCGCGCGCGATCAGTCAAGAGGGGCTCTGTCTTCGTGCGCATCAGACACGCCATCCGATCGAGAAAGGCGAGACCTTGGGCGATATCACGCAGGGCAATGGCGAGCCGATTCAGAGGCCGCATGATCTCGAGCACATAGGTGTTGACGAGAACGAAGTCGCCTAAGCTCATGCTGCCGGCGGCAACCGCACGCGCGGCGAGGAACAGGGACGCACCGAGTGTCAGTGCCATGATGGTCGCGACAGCAAGCCCGTTGGCGCACTTGAGCCGATGGAACCGTTGCCATGCCTGCTCCGCCGCAGTGAGCGCCGCCTCGTAACGCATTTGAGCCGCTGACTCGCCTTGAAACGTCTTGACCATCTCGCAATTAAGCAAGACGTCCGTCATCACCGCACCCGCCCGCGCGGCGGCACTGGCAACGGCATGTCCCGGGCCGGCGATCCGCCGCAAACCATGCGTGATCGCGATCCCGTAGGCCGCCGCCGAGAGGCTGAGGATAGCGAAGTATTCCGCATGGCCGAATCCGATCAGTACCGTGCCGATCATCACCAATTCGACCATCACGGGGATCAGGGAGAAGACCAGATGCTGCAGGACCAGCCGATAGCCGAGCAGTCCGTTGCTCAGGGTCTCGCCGATCGCACCGGTCCGGCGATCCAGGTGAAAGCCCATGGGGAGTGCGAGAACATGGCTGAACAGGCGCTGGCTGACGCCGCGCAGCAGCCGCTGCTCGACCAGCGCATGGATATAGGTCTTCAACTCACCGAGGCTTCGCGTCGACCATTGGCCGATCGCGTAGCCCGCAACCAGAAGCACCGCGATCAATGACAAGCGACCGTCGCCCGGGGCTTCCAGACCGTCGACGACAAATTTGAGGGCGAGGGGAGTGAGCGCCGCGGTTGACGCCGACAAGATCATCAGCAGGAGTGCTGCAAGGAGCCGACGCCGCGAGGCGGCGTCCGTTTGGCGCCACAGTGACGTGAGGGTGTAGCGCAGGACCGGCGCGCGTCTGGCGCGAGGGGAGCAGCGACTGTCTCTTGTCGCATGCATATCAAGCCGAAGCCTCGGAGCGCGCACCACTCCAGGAGCGCAACCAGGCTTCGGTGGCGAGCAACTTAAAAAGCCGCGGGATTTCCACCACGTGCTGCAAAGAGCGCTCGTTAAGCCACTGATCCAAGCCCTCGCGGTCAATGAAATCCTGTTCGGCGAGGAGTCCGTCGAGCAAGAACGGGCGGATCTCGCCCAATTGATCGAGCGCCATACGCGCAAAATAACTTGTTGTTCCGCCTTTGGTTTGGCGCGCGAGGATGGCGGCCGGGACGTCGCGTGCAAAGGCCGCCCGCGCCAGCGCTCGGCCTTCGCCGCCACGGGTCAGGACATGTGATGGAATGCGCAGGACGAGCTCGATCAGTGGCTGCGACAGCAATGGATGCAGGATGTCCGTGCCTTCCGGCCCAAGCAGTGTATTGGGCCGGGACAGGACTTTCGGCAGGAATTGGATCTGGAAAGCTTTGCCCGGCGCGATCCCTCGGGCGCCTTTGAGCCAGGGATGCAAGACATAGGATTCGGGGAGAGCGTGGACGGCATCGCGCCGCACAAAGCAGAGCGGTCCCCAATTGCACTCGGGTTCAGGCATCCAGTGCTGACGCAACAGGCCGTATTTGAGTGCGGTGCAAAGGACCGGCCAATAAGCTCGCCCAGTCCAGTGGGCGGTTTCGCCAACACTGCGCAGGAGACGCCCCAGCGATCTGCCTGCGCGCACGGCATCCGCGGCGACCAGCACCGTCCGCATTTGAAAGAACAAATGGTCGCCGCCTTCGCCGGTGGTGATTGCCTCCGCCCGCCGTGTCGCGGCGATCTCGGCCATCAGTTGCTCGGTCGGTCTCGCAAAGACACCGCCTTCCGGTGCCGCCGTGAAAGGGTGGTGCGACAGCAACGGCATGAGAGCATTCACTGGCGGCATGGCCACTTCGAGCAACGGAAAGTCCAAAGAACGCGCTGCACGCCGCGCGAACGGCCGCTCGTCGCCGTCCGACGCCGCGGTCCGGTAATTCAGGCATAAAACGCCCGTAGGCGCGGTGTGACGAAGGCATGCGAGTACGATTGCGGAGTCAATTCCGCCTGAAAGATAGTGAAGGATGTTGGGATAAAGCGACGTCCATGCTGCGACGCAGGCATGCGTTGCCGCACGCAGCGCCGTGGCTGCCTTTGCGAAGTCCGCAATTGTCCCTGACCGGCAGATGGCGGCAGGCCTCCAGCAAGGCACCCGCCGAACCTCCCCGCGCGAGATATGGTGCGATTCTCCCGGCAACAGCCCGGTGATCCCCGCGAGACCCGTCTCCCGTATGGTGAGCTCGCGCACGAGGACATTGGCGAGGAGAAAGCGTCCGTTGATCACCGGTCGGAATTCCGGAAAGTGCAGCAGATCCGCCACATGAGAGGCGTAGACGAGAAGTCGTCCAATGCTTGTGTAGTGGCAGGGGATTTGGCCGGACGGGTCGCGCAGGACGATACTTTTTCCCGCTCGTACATTGGTCAGAAAGGCGATGTAGCGCCCCCAAAAGTTTTCAATTAGAAATTTGCCGTCGGTCTCAAGCGTTTGCCGCACCTCTCGCGCTTCTAAGGCCGCGATGACGTCATATCGCGATCGGTTTGGTCGCCCCCGGAAAAGGATTCCGAGGATAACGCCGCTGTTGTTTTCAAGGTTATAAGCCCGCGACCGTCCCGTCTCGCCGTCCTTGTGCAGGACCTCCAGTCCGGGTGTCGCGAAGGCTGTCGCCCAAGCCTCCTCGCCGGCATGAAATCGTCGTGTTATTTCCCCTGCCTCGGCCACCGCGTCGTCGTCTTCGGGATTCCAAACCAAGGCGATGAAACGGTGCATGAGCGTCGGCCTCCATGTCAGGCCGCCATAATCGGGGTGTAATGACGGATGACCTCGATCGTGTCGTTGAGAACGACCCCGCCCGCTTGAACCCAGCAATGGGCCTGAAACGGCTCGGCGCAGACACCGAAGACCCACGTCGGATATAGCCTATGCAGGTGAAAAAACTCGATGAGAGCGAGAGAGTCGAAAAGGCATAGATAGTCGCGCCTGGAGAAGGGCCTCAGCCGCTGGAATCGGGACACGAGGTCCCGCGCTCGATTAAAGTCGAATTTGCCATCGGCCGCGGCTCTACGCTCTCGCACATGGTCGACCACCGAGGCAAAGGGTTGGCCCTTCAACAACTGTGCCGCACCCCGTGATGCCAGAAAGAAGCGGAGGATGGTGCGCGGTCCGAGAGAGGCCTGACGGCGCGTGTCGTGAGAGGTCAGATCAGCGGTCGGAAGCGCCCTTGCCGGTTTGAGCGGTGTGCAGCCGGGACCTGTAGCCGGAACCAGAAGGCCACGTCTCCACAAAGCCTCCACGACTGAACGCTCTGGCGGCCCGACATCCTTGGCTTCGCTGTCGGGCCCTCCGACAGGCTGCCTTTCCGCATGCAGCAAAGACATCACACGGGGAGTTTGCGCCCGGTCGAGCATCAAATATCTGTCTCGGACCGCATCGAGAAAAACGAGCCGACCGCTCGCCACGCAGGCATGAACTCCCGGCGCGAGAGAATAGACCGGGCACTCGCCGCCGGGAGAAGTCGGTACTCTAATGTCGGATGGATGAGGCGCCGGCATTGCGGCGCCTCCTCCGGATTGGATGAAGCGGGTCAAGGTATGGCCAGCCTTTTCATGCTGTCGTCAATCGTG
>CAZJPA010000108.1:0-10019 GCA_964547755.1 uncultured Sphingomonadales bacterium | reverse complement strand
CCGCCGAAGAGCGGCGAATCTATCCAACGGTGGTGACATTCCCGGCGCTTGCACCCCCTTCCCTTCCCGCTGGACCCGCCGATCAAGTCGGCGGGTGACGAGAGGGGGCCGGTGGGTGATGAGAGAAAAAGGTGTCGGCGGGTGATTCCCCCTTCCTGCGTCATTCGCCGGTTTATCCGGCGAATCCATCTGACAGACACGTCATTCCCAAGGCTGGATGCCGCCCCCACCGTCCGCTGGACCCGCCGATCAAGCCTGCCCCGGGCTTGTGACCCGGGGTCGACGGATGACGACGGAAGGAGCTGGATACACCAGTCTGCGCCGCTGGATGACAAAAGGGAGGGCCAGCGGGTGACGAAGAGGGGCACTGGCAGAGGGCGAGCAGGAGAGGCGACGGGCGAAGCGTTCCCTTATTGCGTCGTTCGCCGGCTTGACCGGCGAACCCAGCCATCCTCCCCACCTCATCCATCCTCCCCGCGTCATTCGCCGGTTTATCCGGCGAATCCAGGCGACGGTTTTGCGGCTCCAACGCTAGGGGCTGTCTTCCCCGCCTGCTGGACCAGCCGATCAAGTCGGCGGGTGACGAAGAGAAGGGAACGGATCCGCCGATCACGCCTGCCCCGGGCTTATGACCCGAGGTCGGCGGATGACGAAGAAGGAGGGAATCGCAGCCGGTGACGAGGCGAGCGGGCGATGGCAGAAGGATGACAGAACCGAGGGGGAAGTCGCCGCAAGGAATAAGGATGACATGCCTTTCCCTCACGCACGCAATAGCCTGCAGGAAGGCTTCGCACGCCTGCTGCGCGTGTCCGCCATGCACAGCCGGCGTATCCCACTTCACCCTGTCCCCGAACGAAGCCGATCCCGAGTAAAGATCAACTCAGCCGGCACCATCTCTCATCACGCCCGCGATCGCCTCACGGCCACAGGCTCAATCCAGCACGAAGAACAGCATGTGCAGATAGCGGCTTTCGGGCAAAGCCGGGTGCAGCGGATGATCCAGATCCGCCCCGGCGACATGGATGAGACGGGCGGATCTGCCCGCGCCCCGAAGGCCGCGGCTGCAGGCGTCCAGCAGCCCTTCCTGATCCACATGGTGGCTGCAGCTCGCCAACGCGAGCAATCCGCCTTCGGCCGTCACCTGTGCGGCGTCATGGGTGAGCCGCGCATAGGCCTTCTGCGCAGCGGGCCTGTCTTTCGCCCGCCTGGCAAAGGGCGGGGGATCGGCCACGACAATATCGAACCGCTCCCCTGCCTGCCTGAGAGCCCGCAAAATGGACCGCGCATCGGTACGCTGGAACGACACACGATCCGACAGCCCCTGCCGATCGGCTGTTTCCGCGGCCAGCGCCAGCGCAGCTTGCGCGGTATCGACCGCCAGCACCGAGCGCGCCCCGGCAGCGGCCGCGCGTAGGGCAAAACCGCCGGTATGGCAGTAGAGATCGAGCAAGCGGGCATTCCGCGCCCAGCCGGCGACCAACGACCGATTGCGTCGTTGGTCGAAATACCAGCCGGTCTTCTGACCACCGAGGAGATCGGCCTGGAATGTCACGCCGCCTTCCGGCACGCCAACCACTGCTTGTGTAAGCCTGCCGACGACTTCCGGCGGCAAGATCGCCAGGCCTTCCAGTCGCCGCGACGGCGCATCCCGACGCAGCACGACAGCGCGCGGAGCACAGGCTTCCCTCAGACCGTTCAGCAATGGTGTGAGCAAGGCTTCGGCGCCGACCGTATTGAGTTGGAGCACGAAGACGTCGCCGAAGCGGTCAATGACGACACCGGGCAGACCATCCGCCTCGCCATGCACGAGTCGATAGAATGGTTCGGCCAGAAATCGCCGCCGCAAAGCTTCCGCCCGCTTCAGACGCATGGCAAAGAAATCCGCGTCGATCACCGTCTTCGGCGATTCGGCAAGCAGGCGGCAGGCAATGAGCGCATGGGGATTGAACGTCGCCAATCCAACTGCTTCCCCCTTGGGAGAGACGAGAGTGACCACGGCGCCCGGAGCGATCGTCTCCGGCGAGCGGGAGAGAATGTCGTTGGCGAACACCCATGGGTGCCCACGCCCGCATCGTGCAACCGCCCGCTGGGCGATGACGATGCGCCCTGCGGCCTGCGCTGTTTCCAACCGCGCCTTGCCCATGACGATCACATGCCATCCGTTCGATCTACCAGCGCAGCAAACAGGCGCCCCAGGTGAAGCCGCCCCCCATCGCCTCCAGCAGCAACAGGTCCCCGCGCTGGATTCGACCGCCCCGCACCGCCGTATCGAGCGCGAGAGGAACGCTGGCGGCCGAGGTATTGGCATGTTCATCGACCGTGACCACGATCCGCCGTGGATCGATTCCCAGTTTTCTGGCGGTGCCGTCCAGAATGCGCTTGTTCGCCTGATGGGGAATCACCCAGTCCACGTCATCGGCACTGACACCGGCTTCGGCCAATGTCTCTTCCATGACATTGGCCAAATTCTGAACGGCATGCCGGAAAACCTCGCGCCCCTTCATGCGCACCTTGCCGACACTGCCCGTCGTCGCCGGGCCGCCGTCGGTCTTGAGCAGATCGATGAGACGACCGTCAGCATGCAGGCGGCAGGCAAGAATGCCGCGATCGGCCGATCCGCCATGCCCGGCCCCCGCCTCGACTGCCACGGCGCCCGCGCCGTCACCGAACAACACGCAGGTGGTGCGGTCCTCCCAGTCGAGAATGCGGGTGAATGTTTCCGCCCCGATCACCAGCATGCGATTGGCCATGCCGGCGCGCATATAGGCGTCTGCTGTGGCCAGCGCGTAGACGAAGCCCGAACAGACCGCCTGGATGTCAAAGGCGAACCCCGTGCCCGCATCCAGCGCTGCCTGGACCTGGGTGGCCACAGCCGGGAAGGTCCAGTCCGGCGTGGTGGTGGCGACGATGATGCCATCGAGCGACGATGCCTCCCAGCCTGCGGCTGCAAGAGCGGCGCGCCCGGCCTCGGTGGCCATGCTCGCCGTAGTCTCGCCGTCTCCTGCCACATGACGACGACGAATGCCGGTGCGCTCGACGATCCATTCGTCGCTGGTATCGATCCGTTCTGCGAGATCGTGATTGGTGAGAACGGTGGGAGGAAGGTAACTGCCCGTGCCCGCGATCACAGTTCGCCGCATCATCTTACCCATCATTGCCGACCTTGTCCGCACGCTCCATCCGGCCTGTTCCCATCATGGCGAGATCGGCCGCGATCAGTTTGGTGAGCTCATGACGCGCCATGTCCACAGCCACACCGATGGCTGTGGCGATGCCTTCCGGATTGGCGCTGCCATGACTCTTGACGACAAGGCCGTTCAATCCCAGCATCACCGCGCCATTGTGCTTGTTGGGATCGAGATGGCTGCGCAATTGCTGAATCCCGCGCCGAGCGAACAGATACCCCAATTTCGCCATCAGAGAACTGCGAAAAGCATCGCCAATCAGCCGAGCGATGAAGCGTGCCGTGCCTTCCAGCGTCTTGAGGGCGACATTGCCCGTAAAGCCGTCGGTCACCACGACATCGACGGTGCCAAAGGGAATCTTGTCTCCTTCCACGAAACCGGCAAAGACAAGCGGCAGATCGGTCTGACGCAGCCGCTCGGCGGCCGAACGCAATGTTTCCGTTCCTTTGACATCCTCTGAGCCGATGTTGAGCAACGCCACGGAGGGCCGTTCCAGACCCAAAGTGGTCCGCGCAAAGGCCGCGCCCATGATCGCGAACTCAACGAGATTGTCCTCCCCGCAGCTGCTGTTGGCACCAAGATCGAGCATGGCGCTTTCGCCATGATAGGTGGGGATCAGCGTGGCCAACGCGGGTCGATCGATCCCCGGCATGGTCTTGAGCATAACCTTGGCCAGTCCCATGAGTGCACCGGTATTGCCGGCCGAGACCGCGACATCGGCCTCGCCCGTGTGCACGGCGGCGATCGCCTGCCCCATGCTCGTCTCGCGCCCCCGCCTGACCGCCTGGGCCGGCCTGTCCTCCATCGCCACCACGCCTGTAGTGGGCCGCAGTTCGCTTGCCTCGGCCAGTGCGGGGTGCTGTTCCAGCAGAGGTTCCAGTGCCTGCTCGCGTCCAAAAAGCAGAAAGCGGGCATGTGGGTAGCGCTCGCGGGCGATCGCCGCACCGGCGATCTCATGTTGAGGCGCCCCGTCTCCACCCATGCAGTCGAGGGCGATCGTGATCGAACGCTTCACCGGCGGTTCCCCTTCTCCCTGGTTGAAGGCGTCTGCTTCTTCCGGCAGGCCCCATCATTTTCAGGCGCTTATAGCGATGGCGGAAGGATGATGTCGAGGGTGCGGCAGGAACACTACGAAACCCGGACCACATCCCGCATCGCCAAGGATATGCGCTCACTCCTTGCGCTTTTTTTCATCTATCAGCAAATCAGCGAGCTTGGCGAAGGGATTGCCCCGTTCGGCAACGGCCGGTTCCAGGCGGTCGCCATCCGGTGCCTCCGGCGCATAGCGACTCATCACCTCGTCCGCATGCGGTGCACGCGGATAAGCAGGCAGGGCCAACGACAAGGATTGAGCGACAATCTCGCCCAGATCCACCTCCTCGCCTTCGAGCACATCAAGATCAAGCGTCTCCTGCCACTGCGCCTCGCCCAGACGCTCTTCCTCACGGGCAAGAGCATCGGCGCGGTAAAGCGCCAGCTCCACCGGTTCATCAAGCGCAAAAGCCACCGGCTCGAGGGTCACCACACAAGCCTGGCTGCCTGTCGCGCACAAGCGGCCCGAGATGCGCAAGCCGTCCTTGATCCGCCACACGCGCAGCTCGGCGCGCAGCCTGTCGAGAGCGAGCAGCGACAGACGCTTGGCCAGTGCCGCACATTCGTCCGGTCCGGCTTCCAGCACAACAGCGGTGGGTGTCCCGGCCTCAATTTCATCCAAGCGGGTGATCCGCGAGAATTCGTTGTCTTGCCTTTTCATCTCGGTCTTTCCGGCGGGGCTTTTTGCCCGTGTGTGCCGCATTACGGCTCGTTGCCCAACAGCAGCACTTCCGTCAAGGTGGACAAGGGAAGTTCCGCCAATCTGTGGCGCGCGGCGATCATCCAATCCGCCAAAGCCCGCGCCTTTTCATCTACTGCTTCTGTGCGCCAGACATTACGGGCGAGCGCCGCGGCCAAAGCTGTTTTGTTCACCCTCTCGGCATCGGTGCCACAGACGTCTTTGTAGGCCGTCCAGCGACCGAGAGCAGCCGTCATCATCCGCTTGATATGGCGCCCGACACCGAGATCGCCAACCCCCGCCTCACGCAACGCCCGGTCCCAATCGGCCACCGCCAGCTCCAGCAGCAGGCGCCGCAGTTCATCGGCATCTTCTCTTGCAAGCGCGGTGTCCCGCTCCACCCGTTCAAGGACAAGAAAGAGCATCAGCACCAACGCATCGAAGCGGCCGTCGAAACTGTCGGGAACCGCATATGTCTCATAGAGCATGCGTGCCCGGGCGGCGGCGGCGGCGATACCGTAAAGCCGCAGGGCCTGCGCCTGTAACCGACGGCGGGTTGCTCGTCTTCTATGCAACCGGTCAAGTGCGGCTTTGAATCCCACCAGGAATCCTTTCCTGCCTTACCGCGGCGAAAAGCTGATAGCCGTCCATGGATCTTTCTGCCCTTGCCAGAGCCGCCGAGAGGACGCAAGGACAGGAAACAGGGCGCATGCCCATCGCTCGTCTCGAGAGGTGACGCATGCTGCATCGCAGGCCTTGCCAATGTCACAATCCTGGGGCATGGATGCCGCATGGAGCGGTGTTCGGTCATGCGATGGTTGGAGGGCGAAGGGTAGAAGAGGCGACATGAAGACAGCGATGGACGGAGTCGCAAAAATGCACAAGACGGCGCTTCCGGCCGCCGTCTGTCTGATGGCCTTGGCGATCGGCGGCTGTACGACGTCAAAAGACATTCGCGGTTACATCTTCGACGAGGATCTGGCCGCTGCCATCACCCCGGGGGTGGACAACCGCCGTTCGGTTCAGGACACGCTCGGCTCCCCCTCGACGACGAGCGATTTCGGTCCCGAGGTCTGGTACTACATCTCGCGCGACACCAAGAAACGCGGTTTCCTCAACGAACGGATGACGGACCAGAAGATCCTCGCCATCGCCTTCAATGATGCGGGCGAGGTTGTGACCGTCAAGCATTACGGAAAGAAGGACGCACGACGGGTGCCCATTCGGTCGGAAAAGACACCGGTACGCGGCAAGACTCTGGGGTTCTTCCAACAGCTGTTCGCCAATATCGGCCGCTTCGCGCCGGGTGCCGGACCGAACGGCCCGGGTGGACCGGGGCGTCCTCCCGGCAGTTGATCGCGGCGTGATCGCCCGATGCCGTCTTGAGCAGCGTTGCTTTCTGCGCATCCCAAGGAAAGAGCGTGCAGCCCTGCGCGCCGCTTGCGCCGCACGCAGTTCTGCTCATAGCGCGTTGCGAAGGCAGTCGGGCTCTGGCACAGTTTCCCTCCGTTCACATGTCGTGACAGGAGGGTCAGGGGGAAGAGGTCGCATGCGCTTGACACCGGAAATTCTGCTGGCGGCTTACTCCTGCGGATTGTTCCCCATGGCCGAAAGCCGTAGGAGCGAGCGCCTGTTCTGGCTTGATCCGCCCGAACGCGGCATCCTACCGTTGGAGTCCGTCCATATCCCGCGGTCGCTGGCGAAAACCGTGCGGCGCGGGCGTTTCCAGGTGACCGTGGACCAGGCCTTCCCCGCCGTCATCCGGGCCTGCGCCGAGCCCGCGCCAGGCCGTGAAGACAGCTGGATCAATCCAACCATCGAAGAGCTTTATGCCGCTCTGTTTCGACATGGTCGCGCGCACAGCGTGGAATGCTGGCAAGGCGATAAGCTGGTCGGCGGCCTTTACGGTGTTTCGCTGGGAGCGGCTTTCTTCGGCGAATCCATGTTTCATCGCAGGCGTGATGCGAGCAAGGTGGCCCTTGTGTATCTTCTCGCCCGTCTTAAGCGCGGCGGCTACCGCTTGCTGGACATCCAATTCGTGACACCGCATCTCGCCCGTTTCGGCGCCATCGCCGTCTCCCGAGCCCGCTACCACGAGATGCTCGCTGACGCCCTTCGCCACCAAGCGGATTTCTACCGCTTGCCGGACAATGCGCCACCCGCTGTCGTTTTGCAGGCGATCACCCAGAGGTCGTAGACAGGATGGGCGAGCGCATGCAAGGCCGGGGAGGAAGCCAGCATCCAGCCCGAGAAGATTTTTTCGTGCCGCCCGCCGCGATTGTCCCAAATTTCGAGAAAGGCGGCCGTTTCCGGCTCGTCTTCGGGCGGCCGCGATTCGCAGTGGCGGGCGACAATCTCCAACGTTCCAAAGCGCACCGGCCGATCTTCTGGTAGATCGATGAGGCTGCTGCGCGCCGTGATCTTGTCCAGCGCCCGCACCACCGTGACCATCATGGGCACAAGCGGCGCCTGTCGCTCGCCCTGCTGGGCGTCCTGACCGGTCTCCCCCTCCTGTGACTGCCCCGCCGCCCTGGACCGGTAAGAGGGACGACCATCCATATCGGCCACGCCATCTTGTGGGCGCACAGCGAGACGGCTTTCCTGTCCGGAAGACGATAGAACCGTCGCCGACGAAAAGATCATCCACCCCACGATCACGGCGACGACAGTCCGAAGCGCGGCCGTCGCCCGCACGCTCTGCCCCATCTGCCGGCCGCTCATGATCCCCCGCCACCGCCGCTGTCGGAATCGCCCGAGTAGACGGCCTTGCGGATGAGCGACCAGAGATCGGTGGGGCTTTCGGTAAATTCGATCTCGTCACCCGGTTGCAGGATCTCCGGAGACCCACCGGGCGAGAGATTGATGTAGGTGTCGCCCAGTAGGCCGTCGGAAGTAATGGAGGCCGTCGTGTCTTCCGGAAGCGCAATGTCCTTGCGCACCGATAGCCGCACGATCGCTTGATAGGTCTGGGGATCGAGTTCGGTGCGGATCACCGACCCCACCTTGATGCCGGCAATCCGGACATCGGATCCCACGGTCAACCCATTCACGCGATCGAAACGGGCGCGATATTCCACACCGCCGCGGGTTCCGATATCCGTCGTCTCATAGGCGACATATAAAAAGCCGGCCGCGACCACGAGAACCACCGCTCCGATCAGCGATTCCACGAGATTGCCGTTCATGCCGCCTCCCTCATTGCCAAGCCGCGTCCTGCACTCCACGCAAGGCGACACTCAGGCCGCCTCGCCTCCTTGCTCCGGTCGCCAGGCCTCATAGTGCGGCTTTGGGGCGGATTTGCGACGATCAGGCCGGTTGAGGCTGCCCGGCGGGAAATACGCCCCCGGCGTGCCGGTCAGATTGGGGCGGTGCGGCTTTTCCCAAGGCTTGACCGCAGGCGGCTTCACGCTCGGCGGTTCGGCGGCGGTGAAGTGGATCCAGCGATGCCATTCCGGAGGAATGCGCGAAGCCTCGGCCAGGCCGTTGTAGAGCACCCAGCGCCGGCATCCGTCCTTGCTTTCGTAATAGCGGTTGCCTTGGTCATCCGTGCCCACCAGCCGGCCACGCCGCCAGGTGAACAACAGCGTGCCGATGGTTGCCCCGTTCCACCAGGTGAAGATCTTCAGGAACACCGTCTTCAGCATTGCGTCACCTCATTCGCTCGGTCGCTGGATTCGCTCGGTCACCGGCCGGGTGGGCGGTCTGCCCCGTCTCACGCGGGGACATCTTGCTCGTTGTCTTGATAGCAGCTTCGCCCAGATCCGCAAGATGCACAGCCCTTTCCGGCAGAAAAAAGCAGCGCCGCCGGCCTGCTACTCGCTCTCCCTTCGGCATTGCCGTCCGCCCCTTTTCGTCATCCGCCGGCTTGACCGGCGGGTCCAGCCGACAGCGCAGATAGCCCCAGCGTCAAAGATGGCCTCACCGCCAGCTGGATTCGCCGCTCTCCGGCGGCGAATGACGAGAAAGGGGGACGTCACCCACCGATATCATTTTCCCTTGTCATCCGCTGACGCCCCCTTTTTCACCATCCGCTAATGCCCTCCCTCGTCATCCGCCGGCCTCGGATCAAAGTCCGGGACAGACTTGATCGGCGGATCCATCTCCTCCCTCGTCATCCCCCGGCACGATTTCTTTTCGTCACTGGCCGTCCCCCTCTTCGTCACCCGCCGGCTTGACCGGCGGGTCCAACGGGAAGTGGAGAGACCCCCAGCGCTGGAAATGTCTCGCAGATCGGATGGATTCGCCGCTCTCCGGCGGCGAATGACGTGGGATGAAATGCGCCGCCGCCTCGCCCCTCGAATCACCGAGAACTGATCACTGGAAACCGATCACCGATGATCGGCCTGTGGACGAAGCCGAAAGGCGTATTCACAGACAAGCGAGGGCGGGAGGAAGTCCGCTGCAAACGAGCCTGAGGTCTTTACAGACGCGCAGCGCATCCCATATCGCAGGGGGAACATGATGGGTGAACCGGCCTGCGAGACAACGGGACGGTCGCTTGCCCGGCACGCAATCACAGCCGCGCTTCCGGCAGGACAAGGAGACAACGAGATGGACGAGGCGTTGCGACAGCGGATCGACGAGGCCATCAGACGGGACGATGTCGTGCTCTTCATGAAGGGCACGCCCACCTTCCCGCAATGCGGTTTCTCGGCCGCGGTGGTGCGAATTCTCCAGCACATGGGCGTGCCATTTCGGGCCTATGACGTGCTGCCCGATCCCAATCTGCGCCAGGGGATCAAGGAATACACCAACTGGCCGACGATCCCCCAATTGTATGTGAAAGGGGAATTCATCGGCGGCTGCGATATCGTGCGCGAAATGTTCGAAAGTGGAGAACTGAGGACGCTCTTTGAAGAAAAAGGGCTCCTCGCCCGCGCCTGAGGCCGGACGTCTCGCCGGCCGGCCTCTTCAGCCTCTCCTGCCTCCTGTCCACTCTCGCCCGGCACACCGGGGAAAGCAAACAGGCGACGCCCCCTCCACCAGCCGACGCAGCCGACCCAACCCATCATACGCCAAACCCAGATCCACCGGACCCGTCACCTGTGTCAGCGCGTCCTCCT
>CAZJPA010000107.1:7164-10025 GCA_964547755.1 uncultured Sphingomonadales bacterium | reverse complement strand
ATTTTCCACAACCACATGCCCGATTCAGTCTCCTGGGACGAACCGGATTTACGAGCGGCTGTCGGGCGGGATCCGCTTGTTCGATTACACCAACGGCAGCCTTGCCGCCGATCTCGCCAATCGTGCCGGCATGCTCTATCTCGGCACGAAGCTGAGCTTCTAGCCGGCAGCACGAACCGCAAGGCTTTTGGAAAACGGAAGAGACGAAGGAATGCCCTGCGCCTTCCGCTCCGCTCCGTGGGGGAGCGATGTGCTGCGGATGGTCCTTTCAGCAACCGCTCGCCCGCCGCTTCGGCCGAATCGGGCGCGGCCATGGAGAGCGCGATGTTCCGTCACCGCAGGCGCATGATCGAAGGGCGGGCCATTCATTCCTCAAAACCCGTCAGCCATCGCCAATAGCCGATCGCGGCGAAGCCGTCCGCCATGGCTCCGAGCCGGCGCAAACGCCCGGCCGTCATGCCGCCGAGCGCCAGAACGAACCGGGCGCGGTTGGCGCGGCGTAGCCGCCGGGCGAGAGAGGCGAAACCCTGCACACCAAGGGCCGGCGCTTGCGGATGGCTGGCGGTCTGGAACACCGGCGAGACCAGCAGGAACAATGTTTGGAACCGGCGGGCGAGCAGACCTTCCCGCATGTCATGAACGGCCGCGCTGACGGCCTGCAACCGGGGATGACGGCAAGCGGCCTGACCGGCCTGCCGCATCATCCAGCTCGGCAAATGCCGCCCTTCTGCGGAAAGGGGCAGGCCGGCGAGCCGCTTGCGTCCGCCCGCCACCCACAGCCGTCGGCGCTGGCGCGCACACAGCCGCGCCAAGCGGTGGAGCATCTCGTCGCCTTCTGGTGTGTGATCATAGGCGCGGTAGAGCACGGCCACGTCGCGCGGCAGGCGCGCAAGCAGGGCAAGCCCCTTCTCGCCCAATCGATCGGGAGCGAAGACCAGCACCGCGGCCGGTGCGCTTCCTGCGGCGGTCCGGACCTGTTTGCGCCTGCGGGCGAGGAGTGCGCGCAGGGCGAACCATTCTTCCTGACGACTGCGTTCCGAGACCGTGATCACGATGCGCTCCTGTCAGTGAAAGGTCGAGGCTGTTTACGTCTTGCCAGAGATCGGCGACAGGCCCTATGGCCGAAGCGGCGTCCTGTTCCGGACGGGCCGGACCAGCCGGACCAGCAAACAGGGGAAGCGGCGACATGACAAGCCCTTGCGCACGCCCAACAGCAGATCCGGAGCTTGTGGCCGCGATCGCGGATCGCGCACGGGAGATCTCGGCGCGCATCCAGGCGGCCCGCTGCGCCCACGGGCTGCCGGCGGATGGCGCGACGGTGGTGGCGGTCTCGAAAAGTCAGAGCGAGGCGCGGATCGCCGCGGCGCTTCAGGCGGGTTTGCGGGTTTTCGGGGAAAACCGACTGCAGGAGGCGCAGGCCCGCTGGGCGGCGATCAAACAGGAGATCCCGGATCTCGTTCTGCATTTCGTGGGGCGCCTGCAAAGTAACAAGGTGGCCGATGTCGTCGCGCTGTTCGACGTCATCCACAGCATCGACCGCGAAAAACTCATCCCGCCCCTCGTGCGGGCGATTGCGCGCAGCGGGCGGACTCCGGAACTGCTCGTCCAGGTGAACACCGGCTGTGAGCCGCAAAAGGGCGGGGTGTTGCCGGATGCGCTTGCCCGCCTTCTCGATGCCTTGGATGAGGCCGGTCTTCCCGTCGCCGGTCTGATGTGCGTTCCTCCCATGCATGACGAGCCGGCGCTCCATTTCGCCTTCCTGAAAGAGCTGGCCCGCCGCCATGGCCTGGCCAAGCTGTCGATGGGCATGAGCGGGGATTACGAGATCGCGGCCGCCTGCGGAGCCCACTATCTGCGCATCGGCACGGCGCTCTTTGGTCCACGTATCCAGCCCGCAAACCGGAAATAGACTGTTTGCCGCGCAGGCTTTTCCCTTCCTCACGAAAAAGTGATTCAAAGTTGATTCGCCCCATCTCTTCCCCTCGGCCATAGTGTATCGGCAAGCTCCGCGAAGGTGAATCAAAAGCAGGGGCGTGCGTCTCTAGGAGGACAGGCTCGCAGGAGAGATGTGGGGGAAGGACATGGAAGTCTGTGACCGTCGGCTGCTGTATGTTCTGGACGCTCTGTTGTGGATCGCCGATCATGCCAATGCCGAACGCGCGCTGGCCCAGCGGCGGCTGGCCCAGTTGCAGGGGGTGCCGGCCCGTTTTCTCGAACATTACCTTCAACGTCTGGTGCGGGCGGGTATTCTGACGGGCAGCCGCGGTCCCCGTGGCGGCTACCGGCTTGCGCGGCCGGCCGAGCGGATATCGCTGGGCGAGGTCGTGGCGATCGTGCGCGGCCAACGCAGACGGGACGATGCGGTGGACGAGATCGTCAGTCCCTATGCGGAAACGGCGATTCTGCCCCTGGTCGCCGAGATCGAAGAGGGGATTTCTCGGCTGCTCCATGCGCGCAGCCTCGCCGATCTTCTGGCCGCGCACCGCAAGGCCAAGGGGATCGAGGAACCCCGTCTGGAGGATGTGGCCTAGCTGTGATTTCTCCCGAAGGGGGTCATTCGGTTTTCCTCTGGGAAGCTGACGGTTGCCCAAACCGAGAGCTGATCAGGGAGGACCGGGTGAACATCCGCAAGGATGCCTGTCTGGCGCCGAAGGGTCGAGAGGCATAGGTGCGCCGGCTGATGCGAGGCGCGCGCACGACAAGCGCCACCGTTCCGCGAGGGGAGAATCTGGCGTGGCTTCCCACCCTTTCTTCGTGATCGTCGGCACCTTCCACACCGATGCTGCGTGCAAGCGGGTTGCGCGACGGCGGACGGGAGAGGCCGGAGACCCGTCTTCTTGTACCTTCTGTACCGTCGCTGT
>CAZJPA010000107.1:0-7064 GCA_964547755.1 uncultured Sphingomonadales bacterium | reverse complement strand
TCTGTACCGTCGCTGTACCTTTGCCGGTGTCCCCTTGCCGGACCAGTCGTCTTCATGCAAAGGCAGTGGGTGGAATGCACGGCCGTCTATCGGAGGATTATGCGAACGGTCATGACGCCGGAACAGCTCGAACGCTATGCCCGTCACATCGTACTGCCCGAGATCGGCGGTCCCGGGCAAAGGCGGTTGCTGGACTCCGCCGTTCTGCTCGTGGGTGTGGGCGGGATCGGTGCGCCGGCCGCTTTCTATCTGGCCGCGGCCGGGGTGGGGCGGATCGGGCTTGTCGATGACGATGATGTGTCGCGCTCCAATCTTCAGCGTCAGATTCTCTACGAAGAAGCGGATCTCGGGCGCCCGAAGGTCGCAGTGGCGGCTGCGCGTCTGGCCCGTCTCAATCCCGATTGCCGGATCGAGCCGCACCACCTGCGCCTCGATGCCGGGAACGCCGGCTCTGTGATCGCGGATTACGATCTGGTTCTGGACGGCAGCGACAATTTTGCCACGCGCCTGGCGGTCGCGGACGCTTGCGTGTCTGCGCGGCGAACCCTCGTATCCGCGGCGATCCGCCGTTTCGAAGGCCAGCTCGCCGTCTTCAAGCCGCATGCGGATCCGGCCTATCCCTGTTATCGCTGTTTTGTGGGCGATGCGCCGGCCCATATGGAAGAGACACCCTGTGCCGAGCTCGGCATCCTGGGAGCGGCGGCCGGCGTGCTGGGATGCTGGGCGGCGGCCGAGGCGGTCAAGGAATGCGTGGGCGGGTTGCCGACGCTGGCCGGGCGCCTGCTGCTCCTCGATCTTCTCGAAGGCCGCAGCCGTCGGATCGTCCTGCCGGCCGATCCGGCCTGCCCGCACCATACCATTCTGGCCGAGGCGTGAGAGCGGTTTCTAGCCGAGGCAGGCGTCCCGGTGCAGATCCACCAGCACCGGCACATGATCGCTCGGCCGCGCCCAGCCACGGGCCTCGCGCAGGACGATGACATCCGCGAGCGCTGCGCCGAGAGCCGGACTCGTCCAGATGTGATCGAGTCGCCGCCCCCGATCGGATGCCGCCCAGTCCCGGGCGCGGTAGGACCACCAAGTATAGAGCTTGGCAGGCCGCGGATGACATGCGCGCACCAGATCCACGAAGTCGTGGGCCTCCTGGAGACGGAGGAGCCGCTCGGTCTCTTGCGGCGTATGGCTGACCACATCGAGCAGCGCCTTGTGCGACCAGACATCCTCCGGATGGGGGGCGACGTTGAGATCGCCGACGAGCACGACCGGTTCACGCAATCGCTCGGCCCAAGCGATCATTTCGTCGAGAAAGGCAAGCTTGTGCGCGAAGCGCGGATTGGCTTCCGGGTCCGGGATGTCGCCACCGGCCGGCACATAGAAGTTGTGCAGCACGATCCCACTCGGCAGGCGCGCCGCCAGATGGCGGGCATCATCGGCGCCGCACCAGCTGTGCGCGGCCGCAGCCGCAAGAGGCAGGCGCGAGAGAATGGCGACCCCGTTATAGCCTTTCATCCCGCGGACCAGTTGATGGGGATAGCCGAGAGCGGCGAAGGCATCCCGCGGAAAGAGTTCGGCGGCGACCTTGGTCTCCTGAAGGCAGAGAATGTCCGGCCGCCACTCGGCAACCAGTTTTTCCACGAGCGGCCAGCGGGCGCGCACGGAATTCACGTTCCAGGAACACAGGCGGATGTGATCCGTCGCCATGGTGTCGGGATGCTCCATTGCCATTGTTTCGATGAATCATCAGTAGAGGTGGAAGGTGGCGCCGATCAAGGCGAGCGGCCAACGACCACGCTCGAACAGTCGGAACCGCAGGACGAACGGATGGGCGGGATCCCCGTCGCCGGCAAGCACGAGTGCGGCGTCCACCGTGGCGGCGACGGCGGCGCCCACCGCGGCGTCCAGCAGGTCCGATGCGGTGCCGGGTGCAAAGACGCCGTCCTCTTCGATCGCCCGTCCGGCGGTCACGGCCGCCAAGCCCTTCATGATCTCGACCGCCTCAAAAAGCCGCTCGGGATCGGCCATTCCCGCCGTGGCACGGGCCAGTGTGTCCTGGCGCAGCTGTTCTTCTTGGGTGCGCAGCGGTCCGGCCGCTTCGAGATCGGTCAGCACGTCGATGACGTCATGGGGCGATTCGACAAGCGCCACCCCCGTTTCCGGCAGGCCGAGGGCGGCCAGATAGTCTTGGGCCAGGGTCTGAACGCTCGGGGTGAGCGGATCGCCCACCGTCGAAAACCAGGGCACGCGTCCAAGATAGCGCCCGAAACGCGGCCAGGCGGCCAATATCCGTTCGTCACCGGCGATCATGTCCAAAGCGGTGAAGGGATGGGTCATGCGCATGTCGGGATACCGTCGTTTCAGGAAATCATTTGCTTCGGCGTCCGCCTTGTCCAGTGCGTTTCCGGAGCCTCGGGCAATGAAGACGAAAGCGCCCGGTCGAGGGGGGCATCGACCGGGCGCAGCCGTTAACGGCGTCGCTTGAGCGGTCTAACCGGGAAGTGGGGGGCACAACTCCGGGAGGGGACGACCGCTCAAGTGTTTTGAACATAGGACATTCGGAATTAAAGTCAAGAGCACCAACATCACATACCGCGACGCTTGCGGCGCATCGCGCGGCGCGGGTCCTTGAACTGCCATGCGGAAGCGGCGATCGAAACATTCTCCTGCGTGTCAAAAAGCCGCACTTCGATCATTCCACCCTGTCCGTCCGGCACCCGCCAGCCCAGCCAGGAGAGGGTCTGGCCGTCTTCGGCGAACAGCAGAAGGGCGGCGCCGCGATCGGGATGGTCGGGATCGGCCACCTCCACCCAGAACAGGCGCGCAACGGGCCCCGGATGAATGGCTCGGATCGCCCGTTTGAGACGCTGGGGATCGATGCTGCGCCCCAAGAGCGGGGCAAGCACGGTCTGACCCACGGGCCAGCGACTCACGCTGCCAGCCTGTTCGTCCACGAGTGAGACCTGCCGACCGTCGGAGACGATCAAAAGCGGCGTGCCGTCTGTATAGGAAAAGCGGAACCGCCCCGGCCGTTCCCATAGGAACACGCCTTCACGGCGCGTGCCCTTTGCGTCGATCTCAACGAACCGCGCCTTCATGCTGCGCAAGCCGGCGAAGAAGGAAACGACGGCTGCGGCCCGCGCGTCTGCGGGGCGGGCGTTGGTGGTGGCGTGTTCTTGGATCGATGGCGGCTGATCGGCAGTGCCGGAAGGCGGCGAAGCCCCGGCCGCTGACGCCGCCGCAATCAAGCCGAGCGCACACACAAGCGCAGCCTGCCCCAAGAGCCGAGAGAGGGAGATCGGCATCGTCGGTCTTCGTCCTTTCCTCATGCCTCGTCCCGAAAGATGGCGCCTGCGCCCTGAACCACAAGTGAATGCCGCCGCATGCCTCCTGCCCGTCGCTGCAGCCCGGCACGTGGCTACTCGGGCGTCTCCTCGATCAGGACTTCTCGTCGGCCTTGGGGGTTGGGCGCGCTGATGATGCCGCGCTCTTCCATTTCTTCGATCAGCGAGGCGGCGCGATTGTAGCCGATACGCAAGCGCCGCTGGATATAGCTCGTGGACACCCGACGGTCTTTCAGCACGATCGCGATGGCGCGCTTGAGGAGGTCTTCGTCTCCCTTTCCTCCGCTTCCCAGCATGGCATCGAGCACCGGCGAGCCGGAATCGTCCTGCGACTCCTCCAGCACCTCGCTGCGGTATTGCGGCGGACGCTGGCGCCGGAGAAAGCCGGCCACCTGTTCCACTTCGGTTTCCGAGACATAGGCGCCATGGATGCGGGTGATCCGCCCGCCGGCGGCCATGAACAGCATGTCACCGCGGCCAAGGAGCTGTTCGGCGCCCTGTTCGCCGAGGATCGTGCGGCTGTCGATCTTGGACGTCACCTGAAAGGAGATCCGGGTCGGGAAATTGGCTTTGATGGTGCCGGTGATCACGTCCACGGAGGGGCGCTGGGTCGCCATGATGAGATGAATGCCGGCTGCCCGCGCCATCTGAGCGAGCCGCTGGACGGAGGCCTCCACCTCCTTACCGGCGACCAGCATGAGGTCCGCCATCTCGTCGATCACCACGACGATCATGGGCAGGGGCTCAAGCTCGAATTCCTGGGTCTCGAACACCGGCTCGCCGGTCTCCGGGTCGAACCCCACCTGGACCTTGCGGGTGAGCGGCTTGCCCGCCCGCTGGGCCTCCGCCACGCGCTTGTTGAAGGCGGCGAGATTGCGCACGCCGAGCTTGGCCATCGCCCGGTAGCGCTCCTCCATCTCGTGGACCGCCCATTTGAGCGCCACGACCGCTTTCTTGGGCTCGGTCACCACTGGGATCAGAAGATGCGGGATTCCCTCGTAGATCGACAATTCCAGCATCTTGGGATCGACCATGATCATCCGGCATTCCTCGGGAGTGAGCCGGTAGAGCAGAGAAAGGACCATCGCGTTCAGCCCCACCGACTTGCCCGATCCCGTGGTGCCGGCCACCAGCAGATGCGGCATCGTCGCAAGATCGACGATCACCGGCTCGCCGGCGATGTTCTTGCCCAGCGCGAGCGGCAGCTTGAAGTTGCTGCGCTCATAAGTGCGCGAGGCCAGGATCTCACGCAGGAACACGGGTTCGCGCCGGGCGTTGGGCAGCTCGATGCCGATGGCGTTGCGGCCGGGCACCACGGCGATGCGGGCCGAGATCGCGCTCATCGAGCGGGCGATGTCATCGGCGAGCGCGATCACGCGGGCCGATTTCGTGCCCGGTGCGGGTTCGAGTTCGTAGAGGGTGACGACGGGTCCGGGGCGGATTTCCCGGATCCGGCCGTTGATCCCGTATTCCTCCAGCACGGATTCGAGCAGACGGGCATTCTGTTCGAGCGCCTCGCGGCTCAGGCGGTGGGTCGGATCGGTGACGGGCGGCTCGGCGAGCAGGTCGAGCGGGGGGAGTTGGAACCCCGTGTCCGCGAACAGGGATGCCTGCCGCTCGCGTGCGAGCCGGTCACCGCGGGCGGCCTTGCGCGGGGTGCTGATGGCCGGCTTGCCGGTCTTGCGTCCGACTGTTCTTGCGGTCGCACGCCGACGGGTCGCGGCAGCGCGTGCAGGCTCCTTCTTCGCCCTCGGGCCGAGACGGGACAGCGCCCAACGCAGCAACCGGACGACGGCGCGGGGAAGGATCCAGAGATGCCGAACCCGCCCGCCCGCGGCAAGAAGGGCCAGAAACAGCCCCGCCGGCAGGATGACGGCCGCCCATAATTCGTCCGGGACGCCGAGCGCACTGGCATGCCAGCCACCGAGCAAAAGGCTGCGCAGTACGGCGCCCAGCAGACCACCCCACAGAACCCGCTGGGTCAGCTCCTCGCCGGGCGCGAGGAAAGCGCATCCAAGCGCGACCAGCGAAAGAGCGACGGGCAGCAAGGCCAGACGTCCCAAAACGGCCCTGTGGCATGCGCCGGCAACGATGACGAGCCCCCAGCCCAGCAAGACCAGCGGCACGATCGCCGCGGCCAGTCCAAGCGTCTCGAGCAGCAGACTCGCACCCCAGGCGCCGGGAAGCCCCAGCCAGTTGCGCGCCGCCGCCGTGGTGGCCTGGTTGAAGCCGGGATCGGCAGGGGAATAGGACAGCAGCATGGCCCCCACTGCTCCGGCCGCGGCGATCACGACCGCGCCGGCCAGCACACGTCCTGCGCGCCGTAGCCCCGCGCGCCAGCTCTTCGGCAAAAGGGGACGCCTGTCCCGTGTTCCTGCCTGCGTCTTCGTCACCGGCGTTTCGCCACCCTTGTTGCATTCCCCGTCACCGCCGACTTCCCATCGGGAGAAGACGAAGAGGCGGCGACCGCGTCCTCATGCTAACGCGGTCCGCCGCCGTCTGCCAAGGTGATCGGCCGAGCCGCTCGGGCCCGGCCACGAGACGCCGTTCACAGATCGTAGGCACGCTCGCCGTGGAGGGCGAGGTCAAGACCTTCGATCTCTTCGTCTTTGCTGACGCGCAAGCCGATCACCCGATCGAGAAGGACGACGATGACGCCGGTGACAATCCCGTCGTAGACGAAGGTCGCGACCACGGCCAGCGCCTGAACACCCAGCTGGTCGAGAATGCCGCGTCCGGCAGGCAGGCCCGCACCGCCTAGGCTTTCGGCTGCGAAGACGCCGGTGAGCAGGGCTCCCAGCACGCCGGCGACACCATGGATGAAGAAGGCGTCCAGACTGTCGTCGATCTTGAGACGCGGCTTGAGGAGATTGACGGCGAGCACACCGGCGACACCGGCGGCCGCACCGATCACCAGAGCGCCGGCAAATCCCACAAATCCAGCGGCCGGCGTGATCGCCACCAATCCGGCAACCGCACCGGAAGCCAGCCCCAATGCGCTGGGACGCCGATGCCAGCGCCATTCCAGGATCATCCAGGCCAGCGCGCCGGCGGCGGTGGCGGCCTGGGTGACACCGAGTGCCATGGCCGCGCTGCCGTCGGCGGCGAGCGCGCTGCCGGCGTTGAAGCCGAACCAGCCGACCCACAACAATCCCGCGCCGGCCATGGTCAACATCAGGCTGTGCGGCGGCATGGCGGTCACCGGCCAGCCGCGCCGGGGACCAAGTCGCCAGGCCGCGACCAGACCGGCGACACCGGCATTGATATGCACCACCGTGCCGCCCGCGAAATCCAGCGCATCCAGTCCCTGCAGCCAACCGCCACCCCAGACCCAATGCGCGATCGGCACATAGACGAGAAGCAGCCACAGCGCCGCAAACCAGAGCACCGCGGAAAACCGCATCCGCTCAGCGACCGAGCCGATCGCAAGCGCCGGCGTGATGATTGCGAATGTCAGCTGAAAGGTCAGGAACAGGGATTCCGGAATGCCGCCGCTCATCGTCTGACTGTCCACGCCCATGAGAAAGGCGCGCGAAAGGTCCCCGATCACGGCAGGAGCGGCATGGCCCGGCGTGAAGGCGAGGCTGTAGCCGCAGACCACCCATAGAACGGTCACGATCGCGGCGATCGCGAAGCATTGCGCCATCAGCGAGAGCGCATTCTTCGCCCGCACCAGACCGGAATAGAAGAGGGACAGCCCGGGCAGCGTCATCGCCAGCACCAGCGCCG
>CAZJPA010000106.1:0-10034 GCA_964547755.1 uncultured Sphingomonadales bacterium | reverse complement strand
GCATAATCGACAAAGGGCGCGGTTGCAGGGGTCATACGCTTTCTAGTCCTTCATCTGCCCGACAAGCCGCTGTCAGTGGTGTTCTCTCCGTCGGAAATAACGAAAATTTCCTGTAAAAACGTTAAGGCGAAACAAAGCGGAATCGAAAGCCTTTGCACGGACAACGCGCGCAATGGGTGCGACCGTTGTTCCTGCCCGCTCGGTCATGTTCGAACGAGCCATGGCCGAAGGAAGAAAAGCAGCATCAGGAATCGGTGTTCCGCCTGTCGGTGCCGCCTTCGATCAATGGCACGAAGCGCACGCTGTCCAGCCATTCTTCGACGAGCCGCCCGGTATCGGTGTCACGGACGATGCGCATCAGGCGCTGGCCGCCGAAGGGATCTCCCAACGGGATCACGAGCCGGCCGCCGGCGGTGAGTTGCTCCAGGAGGCGCGGCGGGATGCGCCGGCCGCCGGCGGATACCAGAATGGCATCGAAAGGGGCCTTATCCGGTGCTCCCTTCGTGCCGTCCGCGCAGCGGATCTCGACATGGGAGAACCCGAGATCCCGGAGCAGGCGGGCGGCCCGGGCCGCGAGCACCGGGAGGCGTTCGATCGCGGTGACTTGGCGGGCCAACAGTCCCAGCAAGGCCGCGACGTAACCGGAGCCGGCACCGACTTCGAGTACGTTCTCGTCGCCTTTGAGTGCAAGCGCCTCCAGCATTTCCGCGACGATGAAGGGCTGCGAGATCGTCTGGCCGTGTCCGATCAGAAGGGCGTTGTCGGCATAGGCGAGATCGCGCTGAGATGCCGGCACAAAAAGATGGCGGGGCAAGAGCGCCATCGCGGCCAACACCCGCTCGTCCTGGATGCCCCGTGCCTTGAGCTGCTCGGCGACCATCCGGCGGCGCAACGGCGTGAAGGGATCGTCTTTGGGCAATCGCAATCCCTTGAGATGAAGGGTGCTGCGCGGCCCCGTTGCCTTGGACCCTGGTGTCACTTCGCGCCCTCTTCCCGTCCTGTCTTGGTCGGCGGCTTTGCCGCCCGTGCCGCTTGCGGCTAGAAGCGATTCGCAACGCGTGCCCTTGTTCTGTCATGTCATGAACGCAGGAGAGAAGCTTGCGGTTTCCACGCTTTCCCCATGATCCGGATTTTCCGCTCCTCGTCCAAGCCGGCGCGCGCGCCCGCAAGCGGCTGTTTTGCCGCGGCGGGCTGGTCGTCGAGGACATCGTGGGCACACTCGGCGCATCCGGCGGCCCCAAATGGCTGGTGCTGGCGGCCATCGATCGCGTCCTGATGACGCGCCTGCTGGCGGGAAGCCCGCGCGCACGGCTGCATATCGGATCCTCGATCGGGGCCTGGCGCGCGGCCATTTTCGCCCATCCGGACGCAGCGGCCTTGCACGAGCGGTTCCTGACCCTCTATCTCGCCTACCGCCACGAGAAGGGCGAGGGGCCGCAGGAGGTTCTCACCCGCACGCGGGCCATGCTGGCGGATCTTTTTCCCGAATCGACGGCGGCCGCGATAGGAGAAGGCCCCGGCCGCCTGGTGATCGTGACCACCCGCGCCCGCCATCCCGATCTGGCGGCCGAGAGCGGCTGGGCGCTTGCGCGGGGCGTCCTGCGGCTCATGATGGCCAATGCCCGCGACCGCAAGCGGCTGTCGCGGCATGTGGAGCGGGTGGTCTTCGCCGATCCGCGTTTGGGCCGGCTGCGGTTTTCCGATGTCGTGGAGACGCATCAGCTCGCGCTGGCCGCTGCTGATCTCCAAGCGGCGATTCTGGCCTCTTCAGCCATTCCCTTCGTCATTCCGCCTCTGCGGAACCCGCCGGCCGCGCCGTCCGGCACCTACTGGGACGGCGGTATCATCGACTATCATTTCGCCGAGCCCATCGGGCTGCCCCGCGAGATGGCGGATGGCATCCTGCTCTATCCGCATTTCTATCCCCGTCTCGTGCCCGGCTGGTTCGACAAGCCGTGGCCGGGCCGCCATCGCGCCCCGGACGTCCTTGAGCAGGTGCTGTTCCTGGCTCCCTCGCCGGCCTTCGTGCGCCAACTGCCCATGGGGCGCATCCCGTCGCGCAAGGATTTCCGGCGATTGCCCGACAACGACGAGCGCATTGCGCTCTGGCGGCGCACGACGGAGGCGTGTGTACGGTTGGGGGAGGCGCTGGAATGGCTGCTCGAAGGGGATCGCCTGCTTACTCTTCTGGACGCGCGCCGGGCGACGGGCCCGCAGGCCGGTGCAGATTGATCAGGAGCGGTCCGAGCCGCTTTTCTCCTGATCAGCTGCGCAAGCAGGCGGGTCACAAGCGAGAATCAGCCAGTCGCCGGTCTCGGGTCGAGGCGCGAGATTTTCGGCCACGGGCCGGATGCTGCCTTCTCGCGCGATAACGAAGAGCAGCCGGTCCGCGCCGCCGCAGCGGGCCAGCACAGCCTGGAGGTCTTCCTGCGGCGCCAAGCGATGGCGAAGAATGCTGCCGCCCGCTTCCAGCAGGTCGTTCAGACGCGCCATGGTCCACCCCGGCCGGAAGAGCAGCCGCCCGCGCATGTCGATGCTGGCGGACAGTTCGCCGCCCTCTTCGTCCCGCTCGGGCCGCGCCATGAAGACATGGCGGCTCCCGAGCTCGCCCTTGTAGCGCAGACTGGCGAGCAAATTGAGACTGGCATCGCGCGAGAGCGCCAGCAGCATACCGATGCCGACCAGGTCGAGCTGGCGGTCCGCCTGCTCGCTCACGGGATGGCCGAAATAGGTCTTAAGTCCCTGCAGACGGGCCTGACGGATGCTGCGCCAGTCCGGATCGGCGACGATCACAGGTAGACCGAGTTCGTGAAAGTGGCGGGCGATCGCGGTCGCCGCCGGATTGGCGCCGACGATGAGCGCTCCGTGATCTTCCGGTTCGGTCTGTCCCAACCCCTTCGCCACCGGCCGGGCCACCAGAGAATAGAACAGGACCGAGCCGACGATGACGCCGAAAACGACAGGAGCGAACAGCGAAGCACCGGGGATGGCGACCTCCTCCAGGCGCAGGGCGAACAGGGCGCTCACCGCCGCCGCGATGATGCCGCGCGGGGCGATTGTCGCCAGCACCAGCTTCTCCCGCCAGTTCATCCCCGATCCGGCTGCGCTGATGGCAACCGCCACCAGACGCGCCAGGATGACGGCAAGCCCCAATGCCGCCAGCGCGAGCGGCGACAGGCCGGAGACGGCCGAAAAATCCATGCGCGCGGCAAGAAGGATGAAAAGCAGCGAGATGAGCAGGATGGATAGGCTTTCCTTGAAGTCGAGGATGCCTTCCTTGGGCACCTCGCGCATGTTGGCCAGCGTGATTCCAAGCACGGTGACCGCCACCAATCCCGATTCATGGGCGAAGTGATTGGCGGTGGCGAAGGTGAGCAGTACAACGGCGAGGGCTGCGACATTGTGAAGATAATCGGCGATCGCATGTCGCCGCAGCAGGAGGCCGAAGAGATAGCCCACCACCAATCCGCAAGCCGTGCCGGTGCCGAGCACCGTGAGTAGGGTCCACCACCAGCGCCCTGCGGCTTCCGGGGCGGCGGAGGCCACCAGGCTTTCGAACAGAATCACGGCCGCCACCGCGCCGATGGGGTCGATCAGGATCCCTTCCCAACGCAGGATCTCGGCCAGCTTCTCCCGCGGGCGGACGGCCCGCAGCAAAGGCACGATAACGGTCGGCCCCGACACGCTCGCAATGGCACCGAAGAGCAGAGCAAGCAGAAGAGGAAAGCCGAGCAGCCAATGACTGGCGGCGGCCAGCATCGCGGCGGAAACCGCAAATCCGATGGTGACAAGCCGGACCACGGTCACGCCACCGCCTTTGAGGCGACGAAAGTCGAGGGTGAGCGCGCCCTCGAAGAGAATGATGCCGACACCAAGAGAGACACCGACGAAGAGAAGCTCGCCGAAGAGGGCGTCGGGATCGAGACGCCCCAGGACCGGTCCGGCGAGAAATCCGAGCAACAGAAGCGGCAGGATCGCGGCGATTCGCAGGCGGTCGGCAAGCCATTGCGCGGCCACTCCCATGCCGACGAGCAGCGCGATGTCCAATGCCTGTGCAGCCATCCTGCCAACCTCGTCCGGATCTTGAGCGTCGGATGTGCGGAATCGTCAGGATCGTTTGATGCCGTGAGGCCGCCCTTTCGGGCAAGCGAAAAAGCTCCACCCTGCGGGAAGGCGGGTGTGGGGGCGGATGGGATTGTGTATGGCGGCTGGAACGGGCATGCTGTTCACGTGAGCAAGAGGTGCCCCGATGACCCCTCGCACGCATGGAACGCGATCCGATCCCGCCGCCGGCCGGCTCACCCATCCGGAGCGGATGATCGATCCCCGAAGCGGAGTCACGAAGGGCGAGCTGGCCGATATCCTGAGGGCTGTGGCCCCCCGCATCTGGCCCTATCTCGACAACCGGATCGTGAGCGTGCTTCGCTGTCCGGAGGGGCTCGCGGGCTCCTGCTTCTTCCAGCGACACATGCAAGGCGATCCCCCGCCCGGGCTCGCAAGCTTCACCCTGAACGAACAGCAGGCACCGGCCAGCCTGCAGGCGGTGATGGTGCTCACGGCGCCGGAAGGGATCGTTTCGCTCGTGCAGATGGGGGCGATCGAGATTCACGCAAGCGCCGCGACGGCCACCCATCCCACGGCCGGCAGCTGGCTCGTTCTCGACCTCGATCCGGTCGATCTGCCCTTTGCGCGGATCGCCGCCCACGCCCGGCTGTTGGCGGATCTGGTGGAGGCCATGGGACTGCCGGTCTTCCCCAAGCTCACAGGCGGCAAGGGCGTGCATCTCGTCACTCCCTTCGCACCGCCCGTGCCCTTCGACCGGCTGCACCAGCTCGCCCGGGCGATCGCGACCAAGGCGGCCGAGCTGTGGCCGGAAATCTTTGTCGCCAATAATCGCAAGGCGTTGCGTAAGAAGCGGATTTTCGTCGATTATCTGCGCAATTATCTGGGGGCCAGCGCCATCGCTCCCTTCTCGCCCCGGGCACATCCCGGCCTGCCCTGTGCCGTGCCCGTCTCCTGGCGGGAGCTGAGCGGCTTGGCCTCGTCAGCCGCCGTGCCTGTGCGGGCGCTGCTCGCTTTTGTCGAAAAGCGGCCCGATCCTTGGGCGGATTTCTTCACCCGTGCCGCCGCTTGGCCGCAGGACTGGAAAGACCGTCTCGCCCGAGCGGGCGAAACCGTCGCTGCGGCAAGGCGTTGATAGCATGGATCGTTCCGGGAGGTATCGCAAGACGCACCGAAACGAGGGGCCGGCAAGTTGGACAAGGAAAGGGACCAGGCGATGATCACACGCGCATTCTTTCGCACCCTTGTGGGCGACCGCGAAGGACCGGCCATCTCTCTTTACATGCCGACCTATCCGGCCGGTCGCGACATGCGCAAGGACGCCATCCGGCTGAAGAACCTGTTGTCCAAGGCCGAAAGCCGCATGGGCGACGCCGCGCTGTTCGAATCGCTCACCGAGCCGCTCCTGCCGCTGGTGGCCGCCCGCGAGGAGCCATGGAAGGAGATGCGCGCCGGTCTCGTGGCGCTGCTGGCGGCCGATCGCCGAGAGATTTTGAAGCTGCCGCAGCGGGTGGAAGAGGAGTTGTGGGTCGGCGACCGCTTCCTGCTGCGTCCGTTGCTGCCTTTCGTGGGACTGGGGCAGCGGTTCTTCGTACTCGCCGCCGATCAGCGGGTCGCCACCCTTCATGCCGGCAACCGGGCGGGGCTGTGGGTGGTGCGCGAGCAGGCGTATGAAGAATCCTATGAATCCATTCTCGCGCGGACCGAATTGCCGGCGGAAGTGGGGTTCCACACCTCCGGCGCCAGCAGCACCTATCATGCGGCCGGCGAGGCCCGCGAGGACTATCTCAAGCGGGCGCTCTCCCGCTATGCGCAGGGCATCGCCAAGGTGGTGGACGATCTCTTGGCGGGGGAGACGGACCCGCTCGTGCTCGTCGCCGAACCGCAGTTGCTGGGCCTGCTGCGGCAATGGATCGGCTATCGCCATGTGACAGAAGAGGCGATCGCCAAGGATCCACAGGGCATTGCAGATGCTGAGCTGTTTGCGGCTGCACGGGCGATCGTGGCCGCAGGTGAGCAAGCGGTGCTCGATACGCTGCTCGAACGCTATCATGCCGCCGATCCCGCCCGTCGGGTGACCCGCCCCGAAGCGCTCATCAAGGCCGCGGCTACCGGGGCGGTGGAAGAGCTGCTGCTGGCCGAATCGGCACGGTTGTATGGTCGGTTCGACGCCGCTCATGGCGTGCTGCGGATCGATCCCGATCGCCGTCCGGACAGTGACGATCTGGTCGATCTTGCTCTTCACCTCACCTTGGCCCATGGTGGCGAGGCACGGCTGTTGCCGGACGAGCGCTGGCAGGAGGATGCGCCCTTTGGCGCCCTGTTGCGCTATCCGCTGCGGGGGTGAAACCGATGAAGCGAAGGCGGCTTGCGAAAGAGGGGTCGTGTATCCGGACGTAGACAGGCTGGCGGCCTTCTATGCGACGCCTTTGGGCCGGCGGGTTGCGGCGATTCTCAAGCGCCGCCTGCGACGCCGGCTGGGATCACTCGCCGGTCGGGGCGTGGTTTTCGTGGGTTTCGGTGCGCCGCTGCTCGCCGGCCTGTGCCAGCGCACGGCTTGGTGCGCCCAGCTGGTTCCGGAGCGCATCGGTGTCATCGCCGCGGCGCATGAAAGCGCGCTCGTCATGGAAACGGCATTGCCGCTTCCCGATGACGCGGTAGACGTCGTCATCCTCCTTCATGCTTTGGAGGCCGTGTCGGACCCCGATGCGCTCATGCGCGAGATCTGGCGCGTTCTGCGGCCGGAAGGAAGGCTCGTGGCGATTCTTCCACGCCGGGCGAGCCTGTGGGCGCGGGTTGCGCACACGCCCTTCGGGTATGGCCGTCCCTGGCGTCAGCGCGAGATCGAGATGCTGCTCACCGAACGCTGCTTCATCGTCACGGGCAGTGAACGCCTGCTGCGCTTTCCTCCCTTCGCATCGGTGAGTCTGCCCGCCTTGGCCATCGAACGGATGGCCGATGCCATCCATCTGCCCTTCGGTGGACTGCTGCTGGTGACCGCTGTCAAGCGACTTGCCCAGCCGCTGCCGGTGATGCACGCCCGCCGACCGGCGTTCGTCCCTGCTCATGCCTGGCGCAGGGCGGTCACGAATGCCGCAAACGGCTCTATCCAGGCGGCGTGTGGCAGCAGGAAGGAATCATGGCCTTGCGGGGTCTCGGCATGGATGCGGGTGACCACGGCGCCCGCGTCCCGCAAGGCGGTCTCCAGTTCGTCGATTTCGGCTTTCGGATAGAGCCAGTCGGTCTCGAAAGAGGCAAGGAACACCCGCTTGCCCGCGGCCGGCGTCAACGCGGCGGCGAGGGATTGGTCGGGGGCGGCCAAGTCGTAGCGATCCATGGCCTGGGTGATCAGCAGATAGCTGTTGGCATCGAACCGGCGCACGAGCTTGTGTCCGTGATGAGCGAGATAGGATTCGACTTCGTAGAGCGGCGGCTCGCCGATCCGGGGGGCATTCTCCTTGCGGATGCGCGCGCCGAATCGTTGCTGCAGCTCGCCGGGTGCGCGGTAGCTCAAATGCGCGATCATGCGTGCAAGAGCGAGACCGGCTTCCGGCGCCACGCCCTGTTCGCGGTAGCGGCCGGCGCGCCAGGCCGGGTCTTGGGTGATGGCCCGTCGCTGAAGGGCGTGGAGGGCGATCTGCTGGGCGTGATGGCGGGCGCCGACGGCCAGCGCCGCGACCGCCGCCACCCGCTCGCGGGCCTCCTGCAGCAGGGTGAGCGCCGCCATGCCGCCCATCGAGCCGCCCACAGCCAGACGCAGCCGCGTGATGCCCAGATCGTCCAACAGCATCAGTTGGGCGCGCACCATGTCGCGAATGGTCACCTGCGGAAAGTCCGGGCCATAGACCCGGCCGCTGACGGGATCGACGCTGGACGGGCCGGTGCTGCCCATCACACCACCCAGGCAGTTGATGCAGACGATGAAATCCCGCTCGGGATCGAGAATGCGACCAGGACCGATCACGAAGTCCCACCAGCCGCGTTCGCCGGTGAGCGGATGGCTGCCCCAGGCATACTGGTCACCGGTGAGCGCATGGAAGACGAGCACGGTATTCTCGCCATTCCTCGTCGGTTCGCCCCATGTCCGATAGGCCAGAGCGAGCGCCGGCAACACGGCTCCGGATTCCAGTCGGAACGGCACGCGCGCCCGCCAGACATGCGAGCCTGGGGGTGGCGCATTCTTCCCTGTCTCCGGTGTCTCCGCCATGACCGCCATCCGTTTCTTCTCGCAGGTGCCATGAGGCATGAGGGGCGCGTGGACACGCCGTCTTTACCCGCCGCCGGCTTTTGTGAAAGAGTAAATCGCCGCTGACAAGAGTCACGGATCGCCGAAGAGTCACGGATCGCCGTATGAACCTGTCAAGGGAGTGCACGGGAATGTCGACGCAAGCCCCCCAACCCAAGCCCTGGGTCGCCAAGCTCGCGCCCTATGAACCGGGCAAGTCGGAAAGCCCGGGGGCCAAGCGGGTCATCAAGCTGTCTTCGAACGAATCGGTGTTCGGGCCCAGCCCCCGGGCTGTCGCGGCATTGGAGCAGGCGGCCGCGCGGTTGCGTCGCTATCCGGAGCCGACCGCGGCCATCCTGCGCGAGGCCTTGGCCGCAGCCCATGACATCGATCCGGACTGGATCATTTGCGGGGCGGGTTCGGACGAGATCCTGCATCTGGCGGTCCAGGCCTATGCCGGCCCGGGTGACCGCGTGCTGCATTCGCGCTTCGGCTTCATGATGTATCCGATCAGCGCGCGGGCGGTGGGGGCCGAGCCGGTCGCGATCCCCAACAGGGACTGGGCGGGCGATGTCGAGGGCATCCTGGCCGCTGTGGACGCGCGCACACGGGTCGTCTTTCTCGACAATCCCAACAATCCGACCGGTGCCTGTCTGGGACGGGACGACGTCTGGGAGCTGGCCGAGCGGCTGCCGCGGCATGTGCTGCTCGTCTATGATGCGGCCTATGCCGAATGCGTTACCCGTTCCGACTATGAGGACGGTATCGCGCTCGCCAAGGCCTTTCCTCATGTGCTGACGACGCGCACCTTCTCCAAGGCTTATGCATTGGCCGCGCTCAGGGTCGGCTGGGCGGTCGGCCGGCCGGCGCTTCTGGATCCCATCCACCGTATTCGTCCGCCCTTCAACGTCAACCAGCCGGCGCAAGAAGCGGCGGTCGCAGCGCTCGGCGATCGGGCGCATCTCGAGCGGACCGTATCCGCCACCGTCGCAGGGCGCCGGCAGCTGGAGGAGGGACTCACCCGCCTGGGGCTCGATGTGGTGCCCAGCCAGACCAATTTCGTGCTGGTGCGCTTTCCAAGCGATTCCGCCCACAATGCCGAGGCCGCCAATCGCTATCTGATGCAGGAAGGGATCATCCTGCGCTGGCTGCCCGGCCAGGGGCTGGCGGACTGTTTGCGCGTCACGGTCGGCACCGAGGAGGAGAACGCCGCCGTCATCGCGGCGATTGAGGCCTTTCTTGCACGGTCTCCCGCCGCGGCGTGACGATGGACTGAGCGAATCACGGCTCGCGCAGCACCACCACCGGCCGTAGCTGCAGCGCCCGCCGGATCTGACCGGCGCTCACTGCGAGCGTGATAGCCAACGCCGCTATAGCCACCAGCAAGACCAGGGGGACGGGCACGGGGCTCTGCGCCACGAAGCTCTGTCGCCAATCGACGAAGAACCACACGGCACCAAGAACCCCGATGGGCAGGCCGATCAGTACCGGACGCAGGAGCCGCAGGGTGATCCGCAGGCCGATGGTCTGGTCCGGCGCGCCCGCGAGGCGGTGAATGGCGAGGGCCCGCCGGCTTCGGTGGACGGCAAGCGCCGCGAAGGCGGCGATCCCGATCACGCTCAGTCCACTGGCGAGGATACCAGCTGCGAGCAAAAGCCGGCGCAGGGCCTCGCTCTTTTGCAATGTCGCAAAAATCTGACTGCTCAAGGGGGCGAGCGGAACCTCGGCCAAGGGATATTCCTGTTCC
>CAZJPA010000105.1:0-10138 GCA_964547755.1 uncultured Sphingomonadales bacterium | reverse complement strand
ATCGCCAACACCCAATCGCCCACACGCGCACTGTCGGAATCACCCCATTGGACATAGGGCAAGGGCTTGTCGGCCTCGATCTTGAGCAGGGCGACATCCACCTCGGCATCCCGTCCAACGAGTTTTGCTTCATATTCCTCGCCGTCTTTCATACGCACGGTGATCGTTTCCGCGCCTTGGACGACATGGTTGTTGGTCACGATGTAGCCGGCCGGATCGATGATGAATCCGGAGCCCAGGCTGTAGAGACGCTGTTGCTGCTCGTTATCGGAATCCTCGTCCTCACTGTCGCGATCACGCCCCTGGCGACGCCGGTTGAAGAATTCGTCGAAGAACTCCTCAAAGGGACTGCCCGGCGGCAAGCCCCGGAATCGCGGACGCTTGACCTTCTGCGTGGTCGAAATATTGACGACCGCCGGCGACAACTTTTCCACAAGATCCGCAAAACTGCCCGGCATCTCGCGCGGAGCGGCGACAGCCGTCGTCATCACCGCGCTGTTGCCGGTCATCCCCGCAAGGATGATCATGGCAGCCGCCAGCCAGCCACCCATGCGTCCTTTCCGCGCAATCCATTCACCCATATTCGTTCACCCTTCTTTCCATGTCCGATAGATGACGCATACCGCCGAAACCCTCTCATCAGCAGGATGCGTCATCGATTTCCGTTCCGCCCTCACAACAGCGTTGCTTCCCTCAATGAATAGCGTTCTTGGTCGTTTTTCGCGTCGGTGTTTCCCTCCTGCATGCGCCCCCCGGCAACCGCCGACTGTGTTCGCATCTCACAGCGCAAACCGAGCCGCCGCCACCACGGCGAGCCCGACCGCCACGGCCGCCGCTCCCGCTAGCCGCAGCTGCCCGGGTGAAACCGCAAGGTAGACCCGCGCGGCCAGCTTGATGGCACGCGGACTGACGAGCGCAAGGCCTCCCTCGATCACGAGGACGAGTCCCAGGGCCGACACGAGATCCCGCCAGGCGAACATCGCCTTCCGCCCTCGCTTTATCGCTTCGGGCGGCGCGGCGAACGGTGATCCGTCGCCCCACTACCCAGCAGTTCCAGGAACGCGCTCTCCGGCGAGAGCACGACCGTGGTCTGGCCACCGGCGAATGTCTTGCGATAGGCCTCCAACGTGCGCTGAAACGCAAAGAAGGCCGGGTCTTTTGAGAAGGCCTCGGCGAAGATTCGCACGGCCTGAGCATCCCCTTCGCCGCGGATGCGCTGGGCGTCCCGTTCCGCCTCGGCCAGCAGGACGGTGCGCTCGCGCTCCGCCTGGGCGCGGATTCGTTGCGCCTGCTCACGTCCTTCCGCACGGGCCTCGGCCGCCTCGCGTTCGCGCTCGGTGCGCATCCGCTGGAAGATCGCCTTGGAATTGGCCACCGGCAGATCGACACGACGCAACCGCACGTCCACAATCTCGATTCCCCAGCCTTCGGCCTCCCGGTTCACGAGATCGCGGATCTGGCGCATGAGGCGCTCACGATCGCCCGAGACGATGGTTTGGAAATCGTTGGCGGCCAAAACCTGACGCATGTTCGAGACCAACAGCGTCGCAAGCCGGTTTCTGGCACCGAGCTCGTTGCGCACCGTCTGATAGACCAGCAAGGGATCGATGATGCGATAGCGGGCGAAGGCATCCACCTCCAGCCGCTTCTGATCGGAGGCGATCGCTTCCTGCGCCGGCACGTCGAGGTTGAGGATGCGCGCATCGAAATACTGGACCTGCTGGAGAAACGGCACCTTCCAGTGCAGCCCCGGCTCTTTGACGACCCGCTTAGGATTGCCGTACTGCATGACGAGCGCCTGCTCCGTCTCATAGACGGTGAACAGACCACATCCCGCCACCGAGCCGAGAATCAAGAAAAGAAGAAGAACGACGATCGTGCGCACGCTCATTGCCCGCCTCCTGTCCGGGACGGCCGGCTCGTCCGCCGCGCCGCTTCGCCTTTTCCGATCTCAGGCAACGCCATGTAGGGCACCACGCCCGGTCCACCAACCTTGGGATCGACGATTACCTTGTTCACGTTTTTGAGAATCTCTTCCATCGTCTCCAGATACATACGCTTTTCGGTGATATCGGGGGCCAGACGATATTGTTCGAGAACCGCCAGGAAGCGCGCCACCTCACCTTCGGCATGGGCGATCACCTGCTCGCGATAGGCTTCCGCTTCCTGGATCATTTGATTGGCCTGACCGCGGGCGGCCGGGATGATCTGATTGGCATAGCGTTCGGCCTCGTTACGGAAGCGCTCCCGATCGGCTTCCGCGGCCTGAACGTCGCGGAAGGCGTCGATCACCTCAGCAGGCGGATCGACCTTTTCCAGCTTGACCTCGGTGATCAGGATACCAGCGTCATAGTCATCCAGCACTTGCTGGATCTTCTCGCGTGCCTCGCGCTGGATCTGGGCGCGACCTTCGGTCAGCGCCACCTGGATCGGTGTCTTGCCGATGATCTCGCGCATGACCGATTCGGCCACGGCCTTGACCGTGTGCTCCTGCGGAGGCTCGATGTTGAACAGGAACTGGCCGGCGTCCTTGATCTGCCAAAAAACCGTGAAGGCGACATCGACGATATTTTCATCGCCGGTCAGCATCAGACCTTCTTCCAACTGACGCACGCCCCGGCTGCCACGCGGAGCCTGATCGGTGAAGCCGACATCGATGCGGTTGACATTGGTGACCGCCGGGGTGAGCGCGGTCTCGATCGGCCAGGGCAGATGCCAGTGCAGCCCGGGCCCTGTCGTATAGACCCACTTGCCGAAACGCAGCACCACGCCCTGCTCGTTGGGTCGCACCTGATAGATGCCGGTCGCCGCCCAGAGAACGAGAAAGACGATTCCCACCAGCGCAAGCCCCGCCTTGCCGCCACCCGGAATCAGGCGGCGGGCGCCGGCCTGCAGCCGCCGCAAGGATTCCTCAATGTCCGGTCCCTGACCGCCGCCCGAGGAGGGCGGACGCCCGCTGCCCCAAGGGTTCTGCTTGCCTCCCCAGCCGCCGCCAGAGGATTGCCAAGGCATGATGTTCGCCTTCCTATGTGATCGGAGCCATCTAGCCGTTTGCCTCACCCGTCATCGGTCTTATATGGAAGGCGCCGACAAACCGCAATGGCGGCCATGTGTCGCCCACCGCATGGAAGGCACTGATCGCCGATGTCGAGCGATAATCAGGAACGGTTTGCGCGGGCGCTCGCCCGTGTCCAGGACCCGGTGACGGGAGAAGCGCTCGTCCATGATCCGGCGGCTTCACGTCTCGTCCGGAGTGACGATGGCGGCTGGCGGGCCCTCGTCGTACTGCCGCACGCCTTGCCGAAGACGGCGGCGGCCGCGCTCGAACGCGCCATCGCCGCCGCTCTCGCGGCTGAAGGGCTGGCGGGGCCGATATCGGTGGTCCTTGTGGCCGATTCCACGATGGCGGCGGAAAGATCGGATGCGGCAACCGGCTCTCCCCCATCTTCCCCTCCCCCGCCTACCGGGCACCGGCCGATGCCCGGTGTTGGTGAGAAGGCGGAATCGGGATTGTCCGGGGTGCGCGCGATCCTGGCGGTCGCCAGCGGCAAGGGTGGGGTCGGCAAATCAACGGTGGCCGTCAATCTCGCTGTTGCGCTCGCGGATCGCGGGCTTGCGGTCGGGCTCATGGATGCGGATATCTACGGCCCATCGGCGCCGACGTTGCTGGGCCTGTCCGGCAAGCCGCAGGTTTCGGACGCCCGACGGCTGATCCCGCTGGAAGCGCATGGCATCCGAGCGATGTCGATGGGTTTTCTGCTCGATCCCGACAAGGCCGCGATCTGGCGCGGGCCGATGGTGGCGGGAGCGGTGAGCCAGCTGCTGCATGATGTCGAATGGGGCGCGCTCGACGTCCTGGTCGTCGACATGCCGCCCGGCACCGGCGATGCGCAGCTCACCCTCGTCCAGCGCGCGAAGCCGAGCGGAGCGCTGATCGTCTCGACGCCGCAGGACCTTGCGCTTGCCGACGCCCGGCGTGCCGTACAGATGTTCCAGCGCGTGGACGTGCCCATCATCGGTATCGTCGAGAACATGTCGGTTTTCATCTGCCCGCATTGCGGCGCGGAGTCAGCGATCTTCGGCCAAGGCGGAGCCGAAGCCGAAGCCAAGCGGCTGGGCGTCCCCTTCCTCGGCGCCGTGCCCTTGGAGATGCCCGTGCGCGAAAGCGCGGATGCGGGCCGCCCGCTCCTCCACACCCACCCCGACAGCGCAGCCGCCAAGGTGCTCAGCCGTATGGCGCAGGAAATCGCGGCTGTACTCACGAAGAGCAAAACATCCACAGTCTCAGGTGGATAACTGGATACCCCTTAGTGTTTCCGCTCCCTCATCGCCGCCTCGGCGAATTTCTGGGTCTGCTCGGCGCCTTGGGCGAAAGCGGACGCGTCTGTCATGTCCGCGATCGCGTCCCAACGGGCGGCGATATCCTCAGCACGCACGTCTTCTCCCAAGGTCACGCCCACGCTTTCGACGATTGCGGCGCGGGCGAAATGACCGCCGCCGGCACACAGGATCATGCCGGTGGGCGCGTTCTCATGCACGAGGAAAGCGACCGCCGGCGAGACCAGTTCAGGGCGGAAAACAGCCAGCAGTTCAGGCGGGAAAAGCGGCTCCGTCATCCGTGTCGCGGCGATCGGCACGATGGTGTTGACGCGGATGTCGTCTTTCGCGCCTTCGATTTTCAGCGTGTTCATGAGCCCGACCAGCCCGAGCTTGGCGGCGCCGTAGTTCGCCTGACCGAAGTTGCCGTAAAGCCCGGTGGACGAAGAGGTCAAGACGATCCGGCCGTATTTCTGTTCCTTCATGACCGGCCAGACCGCATGGGTGCAGTAGGCCGCCCCGGTCAGATGCACGGCGAGCACGGCATCGAAGTCATCAAGTGTCATCTTGCCGAAGGATTTGTCGCGCAGGATACCGGCGTTGTTGACGAGAATGTCGATGCGTCCGAAGGCATCCAGCGCGTCTTGGACGAGCCGCTTGACCCCGGCGCGGTCGGTCACCGACGAGCCGTTGGCGATCGCCTCGCCGCCCATCGCCTCGATCTCGGCCACCACCGTCTCGGCCGCCTCGCTGGAGCCCCCCGACCCATCCACCGCCGCGCCGAGATCGTTCACCACCACCTTCGCCCCCCGGCGCGCCAGTTCCAGAGCATGCGCCCGTCCCAGGCCACGCCCGGCGCCCGTGACGATCGCGACCCGTCCATCAAATCTGAGTTCGCCCATCTCGCCTTCTCCCTTGTCATCGATCGGCCGGGCGGACTGGCTTTCCCGGCGATTCTGGTGACGCTTCACCCAATCGCTGAAACGGCGCAAGCCGCCGATCCCGGCAAGTCGGGACCGGGCACAGGAAGGACATCACAGGGGCCCCGGCTCACGTTGGAAATCGTAGACGCTGCCGAGATCGAGGATCTGCGTCAGCTCATCGAGAGCCGTGCGCGATTCGTCGAGCAGCGCCGGATCACCAAGATCCTCGGGCACCAGGCGATCCCGATAGTGCCGCTGCACCCAGTCCACGAGTTCGGCATACAGCGCATCGTCCAACAGCACCCGTGCGCCGAGGGCGCGGCGCTGCGCAGCGGTCAGGACCACGCGCAGGCGCAAGCACGCCGGCCCGCCGCCATTGCGCATGGATTGACGCAGGTCGAGGTAGAGCGCCCGCCGCACATGCGGGTCCCCGCTCGTCAGCGCGGCGACATAGTCCCGCACAGGCGCAGATTCCTGCGCCTCCTTCGGCAGGACGAGAACCATGCCGTCCATCTCCGGCGGCGAGAGCAGTTGCGAATTGAAGAGATAGCTGCGCACAGCCTCTTCCAGACTCACGCGCGCGGCCGGCACCCGGATGAAGTGAAAGGGGATGTCGGGCGCGGCGGCCTTCAGTTCGGTTTCCAGCCGATCGGGATCGGCGAAGGCCTGCTCGTGATAGAAGAAGACGGGTCCGTTGGCGACGGCCACCACATCATAGTGGAAAGCGCCGGCGTCGATGGCCTCGGGGCTCTGTTGCACGAAGAGTGCGCGGCCCACCTGATGGGCGCGGGCGATCGCCTCACTCGCCTCGCGGCTCTGGCGGGCGGGAAAGCGTCCCGGCCCGCCCTGCCGTGCAAAACCGCGCCGGCCGTAGACGAACAGCTGCAGGCCCGGCTCGCCATAGTCCCGGCCGACGAAACGGTTGTGATTGGCCGCCCCTTCGTCGCCGAAGGCCTGTGCGGCCGGCAGCGGCGGGTGATGCGCGAAATGTTCGCCTTCGGGAAAGATCCGCCGCAGGATCCGCGCGGTTGTGGCCGGCTCGATCGCGCGGTGAAACATGGTCACCAGATTGGCGGGGGTGAAATGCACGCGACCATCTGCGCTGTCGGCCCCAGGTGAGACGGTCGCGGCATTGGCCGTCCACATCGCAGAGGCCGAAGAGACATTGCGCACCAGCATCGGATCCGTGCGCCAGGCGGCCGCCAGTACGGCATGATCAGGCCCCGTAAAGCCGAGGCGGCGCAGGGTTGGGACATGCGGGCGCTCATGCGGCGGCAACAGCCCCTGGATGAGACCGAGACTGCGTACGGCGCGCATCTTGGCGAGACCCTGAAGCGCTGCCTCACGCGGGTTAGAGACCTGAAGCGCGTTCTCGGTGGCCGCGATGTTGCCATAGGACAGCCCTGCGTAATTGTGTGTGGGCCCCACCAGGCCGTCGAAATTGACCTCGCTTGCCGAAACATGCATGGGCGGCGGTTCCTCCCCCTACTCCATCACGATTCCAGGCGGTGGCTCCGCGGGCCGTTCCACCCGTCCCGTCGCCGCCGCAAGTCCGGCCTGGGGCCAGGCACAGTAGTCCGCCGCATACCAGGCGCTGGGACGATGGTTGCCGGACTGCTTGACGCCGCCGAAGGGTAGCTCAGAGCTAGCGCCCGTCGTCGGCCGATTCCAAGCGACGACACCCGCGGCGATCTCCTGTGCGAAGCGTTGGAAGAGCGCTTCCTCATCGCTGACAAGCCCTGCTGCCAACCCGAAGGCCGTCTCGTTCGCAACCGTGAGCGCCGCCTCGAAATCGGCTACCCGGATCACCTGCAGCACGGGCCCGAAGAGCTCGCCATCCGGCACCGATACGCCGGTGACATCGAGAATCGCCGGCGTGACGAAGGCCGCCCCCTTCTCCGTCAACCGCAGCAGCGGCACGATAACCCGCGCGCCGATGGCGATGCGCGCGCCGACTGCCTCCAGCAACCGATCGGCCGCCGCCTCGCTGATCAGCGGCCCCATGAAGGGCTGCGGTTCGGCGTCGAAGCGATCCACCCGGATTCGTTCGACCAGCGCAACGAGTGCATCCAACACGCGGTCTCCCGCCTCGCCTTCCGGCAGGATCAGACGCCGCGCACAGGTGCAGCGCTGGCCGGTCGTCACATAGGCCGACTGCGCGATGAGCAAGGCCGCCGCCTGCGCATCCGCGACATCCCAGACAATGAGCGGATTGTTGCCGCCCATCTCGAGCGCGAGAATCACCTCGGGCCGACCGGCGAAATGGCGGTGGATGGCCAGCCCCGTCTCGCGACTGCCGGTGAACAGCACCCCGTCCACCGGCTGGTCGAGAAGCGCGGCACCGGTCTCGCGTCCGCCTTGGATGAGATTGACGACGCCGGCCGGCACGCCCGCCTCATCGAGCAACCGGACGAGCTTCTCCCCCACACGCGGAGCCAGCTCGCTGGGCTTGAAGACGACCGTGTTCCCGGCCAAGAGAGCCGGCACGATATGGCCGTTGGGCAGGTGACCGGGGAAATTGAACGGACCGAAAACCGCCATCACGCCATGAGGGCGATGGGTCAGATTCTGGACGACCGCACCCTTGGGCCGGATGCGAGTCGGCGTGCGCTCCTTGTAGGCGGCGAGGGAAATCCCGATCTTGGCAGCCATCGCGCCCACCTCACCACGCGCATCCCACAGGGGCTTGCCGGTTTCCTCGGCCACGGCTCGGGCAAGCACTTCCCGGTTTTCCTCCACACCTCGGGCATAGCGTTCGAGGATCGCGATCCGCTCGTCCAACGGCACCTGCCGCCAATCCCGAAAGGCCGCGCGGGCGGCGGCGACGGCCTCAGCCACCTGCCCACCATCCGCGCCGCGCCCCGTCCACAGCGACGCCCCGTCGGCTGGATTATAGCTGGTCAGGGCCGCACCTGCCCCTTCCACCCATCCGCCGCCGATGAACAATCGGCCATGATCCGTCATCGTCTCACTCCTCTGGGGCCCAACGGGGCCGCGTAAACCGCATCACCTTCTCGACAGCCCAGGATGTCTGCCACCTCCGGCGGCAGCACCAGGCCATCGGGATGCACGCCGACATGGGCGAGCGTCAGACAGAAGCCCTCCTCTCCCGCAAAGCCGATCAGCCGTCGGGCGCCTCTTTCTTGCGCCACGGGCGCCACCGTCTCCACGACCACGCACCGGGTCTTGCGGAGGGTGCGGATCGTCTCGAACGGCGCATCATAGCACGGGCCGGCATCGAAGATGTCCACCGCTCCGGCGAACCGGAACCCTTCTTCTTCCAGCAGCCGCACGGCACCGCGTGCGTCTCGGTGGGGCTTGCCGATCACCGCGCGCGCGGCCTTAGGCAGCAGATTGGTGTAGATGGGAAATTTCGGCATGAGGTCCGCGATGAACTGGCTGTTGCCCATGCCGGAGAGGCGGTCCGCCTCGAGAAACGGCATGTCGAAGAAGTGGCGGCCGATCGCCTCCCAGAAGGGCGAGTCGCCGTTTTCATCCAACCAGCCGCGAATCTCGGCCATCACCTTGTCCGAGAACCGCCAAGACTCCGCCTTCATGAACACGAAGCGGCCCTTGGACAACAGCGCGCCGAACCGCCCGCCGCGCCAGTCGGGGTGCAGGAACAGCGTCCCGAGCTCGGTCGCCCCGGCATAGTCGTTGACGAGCTGGAGAAGCTGGGTGTGCACGATCTTTTCGGGATCGTTGGACACTTGGGTCAAATGCAGCAGGCGATAAGAATAGAAGGGCCGCGACAAACCGACACGCGCGAAGATCCCCGTCGTGCCCACCACGGCGCCCGTTGTCGGATCTTCGGCGACGAACAGGTAGTAATCCTCCGCGGCCTGTCCGCGCGTCTTGGCAAAGCTTTTGAGCGACCAGGTCACACGGCGCTCCAGCACCGCCCGGTCAGCCGGCAATGTGGTCAGCCCGCCACCGGTCTGGCGCGCAAGCGCGTAGAGTGCCTCCGTATCCTCCGCGCGTGCCGGCCGCAATCGCAGCCATTCCCGCTCTGCCATGCCTTCCGTCCTCCCACCGTCCAGCCCGTCAGATCGCCGAATCCCGCCTGTCGCCTCCAAGGCCTTGCAGATCGATCATACCGGTCGCAAAACCAGCGATGATGAGCAGGGCAAGCTTTGCGCGCGTAGCGAGCGAGGGCAGATGGATCCATTCCGCATCGCTGTGGATCCCCCCGCCGACGACGCCCAGCGTATCCACATTGGGCAGCCCCGCCGCCCAGAGATTGTTGCCGTCGCAACAGCCGCCGGTCGGCACGAATTCCAGCGCGATACCCAAGCTGCGGCCGGCTTCGCGAACCAGGGCGAAAAGGGCTTGAAGAGAAGGCGCAGCCGGTTTCGGCGGGCGGTGGAAGCCGCCGAGACGCGTAACCGCGATCCCCTCACGGGCCGCAACCGCTTGCTCGATCATGGCCAGCTGTCCGTCCACCCAGGCTTGGGAATCGGCATCCGGCACACGGATATTGACCCTGAGCACCGCCGTCGCCGGCACACGGTTCAAGGCCTCACCCGCATGCAAAACAGCCGGATTCACCGTGACTTCGGCCCGCTTGCCGTTCAGCGCGTCCAATCGCAGCGCCAGATCGGCCGCTGCCACGAGTGCATTGCGGCCTTGTGCGAATGCGCGCCCTGCATGGGCGGAGCGTCCCGTGATCCGGTAGTGGATGTTCGCCGAACCCTTGCGGGCGCCGGCCATGCGCCGGGCGTCCAGCGCCGGCTCGAAGACAAGCCCGAGCTGCGCCCGTCGCGCGAAGTCGGGCAGCAACGGAGCGGATGCGGGCGACCCGATCTCCTCATCACCATTGAGCACGACATCCCAACCGACCGCATCCGAAAACGGACTCTCGGCGAAGGCCGCCAGTGCCAGCGCCATGACCAGGATCC
>CAZJPA010000104.1:0-10181 GCA_964547755.1 uncultured Sphingomonadales bacterium | reverse complement strand
TGCTCTTTCGCTCTGGGGGGGCGAGCTGCGGCTTCCCCTCTCCTCCGGCATGCCGCGGCACGAGCGCGGCGCACCATATTCCATGGAAGACCGCCTTTGCCAAGGGAAAATTTCGCAATCGGCCGCAATAGCGATCAAAGGCGTATCACGATCAATTGCTTGAAGATTAAAATACGAGAAACTACAGGGCCTTAGACGCATGGCCGCCGGGTCGATAAACGATCGTCGGGAAGCGGGCGCGAGAGATCCTTTGGAGGAAGGACGCGCCTACTCCCTCCCGGACTCGCCGGCAGATGATTCCCCTCTTCCTTCACGAACGGGCCGACGGGGCGGATCGGAAAGCCGGCTCCAGTCATTCCGGCCGGTGACGAACGCAGCGTGAACCGATGTCCGGTCGCAGGGACTGCGTGGCCGCCTTCGATCGGCTGCACGGGCTGACTGCGGCCGCATGACGCCTTCCGCAGCCCCATGCCGGCCGCCACCACGGGTGGGACGGTGGAAGCCCCCGTCTGTCAGGCATGCCCCGCGGATTCGACGGCCGCCCGTCGGCGTTCGATTTCGTCGAGAATGTCCTGCCAACCGTTCTGCCGACAGGTTTCAGCCGCAGCATCGAAACCCAGGTGGCGAATGAGCTGCTGGGCCAGCGCCCTGCGGCTGTCCGCGGTCGGATGGTTATGAGCCTGTGATCTCATGACAGTCGGTCCTTGCCGCATGTTCCAGCGATCCCGGTTCCGGATCACGATCATGGCGACATTGTCGCATAGGGACATGAATGGATACTTAAGAAATCACGGCCATATTGTGGCAATTCTCCGTCACGATTCGGGCCGCCATCAAACCACGCAGGGCGTTGCCCATGAAGATCTCTTCGGCGCGGGCCAGATCCTGCAGATACAGACGGGCCACGCGCGCCCGGCCGCGGGCCAGGAGATCCGCCCGCAGAACGCCGGGAAGAATGCCGGCGGAAAGCGGTGGGGTGAGAAAAGTCTGCTGCCCCGGCATCCGCACGAACAGCGTCGTATAGCTACCTTCCCTGAGTTCCCCGGCCGGGGAGACGAACAGCACCTCGTCGGCCTTCCACCGAGCCCGTGCGGCCGCCAGAGCCTCCGCGAGCGGTCGGCGATCCGAGACCTTGTGCTGACAAAGTGGATCGTCCGGCCGGCGTCCACCGGACACCAATGCAACTTTGAGGGGGGAAGGAAGAGCGGTGAGCGGTTCGTGATCGAGATGGATGCGACCATCCCGCCACAGGCGCAACCGTAATCTCAGCACCTTGTCGTCCTGGTCGGCCAGCGCCGCCCGCCAGCGCGCCAGCGCCTCTTCGACATCCGCGCGCCGACAAACGAAGCCTAAGACCTGCGCCGAGTGGATCAGCCGGCACAGATGCCGGTCCTTGAGATGAACGCCGCTCTTCGGATCGACACGCATGGTCTCGATCAATGTCACCGGCTCCGACCGGGCGGCGAGGGCGAAGCGGCCTTTGAGCAGGCACTCGTCATATTCCGCCTCGGCGACGCTGTCCCAGACGATACCGGCGCCTACCGACAGCCGGCCGGCGCCACGACCATCGGTGACTATCGTCCGGATCGCGACATTGAAGGAAAAGCGTGCAAGCGGCGGCGCGTCATTCCCGTCCACGGGTTCCGCCCATCCAATCGTGCCCGTATAGACGCCCCGGCGATGGCGTTCCAGACGAGCGATCCACTCCATGGCCCGGATCTTGGGGGCGCCGGTCACCGACCCGCAGGGAAAGAGAGCCTCAAACAGCGGCAGCAAGGCGGGGGGCGCGCCCGTCTCGGCCGTGATCGTCGAGGTCATCTGCCAGACCGTCGGATAACGCTCGAGGGCGAACAGCCGCTCCACCCGCACACTTCCCCGTCTGGCCAGGCGCGCGAGATCATTGCGCAAGAGATCGACGATCATCAGGTTTTCAGCGCGATTTTTGGGATCGGCGGCAAGAAGACGGGCGCGTTGCCGGTCGGCCCGTGGATCCGGATGGCGCGCCTGTGTCCCCTTCATCGGACGGGTGACGAGCCGCGTGCCCGCGCCCGCCACGAACAGCTCCGGCGAGAGAGAGAGAATCTGCCGATCCCCAAGGTCCACATAGGCCGCATGCGCGACCGGTTGGCAGGCGCACAGCCGATCATAGAAGGCCAGCGGATCGCCGATATCCCGCAGCCGCAGCGGAAATGTCAGATTGAGCTGATAGACGTCCCCGGCCGCCATGGCGGCGCGGGCCGCCTCCACGGCCGCCAGAAAATGCGCACGCGCCACAACCGGCTCGGCTTCGAGCGCAATCGTCCGTTCCCGCCCACACGCGGGCAGCAGTGCGTCGCGCTGCCGACGGTCCAGCTGCCACACGCGATCGAAGATCCCGAACAGCGCAAGCGGCAGCTCGTCACCATCGGGCTCGTCGAGCACAGTGGCCAGCGTCGGTTCAAAAGCGCCGGCCGCCTCATAAGCCAGAAATCCGGCGACATGAAAGCCCTCACGCCGGGCGGCATCGACGGCCTGCAGCAGAGAACGAACCTCCGAAAATCGCCGCGCGACGAGAAGACGCCGGGGCTGCGCATACAGCCGGCCGGCATAGGGACGGGTGGCGTCGCCGTGATCCTCAAAGAAAAAGAAGGGAGCAGCGGGCAGGCGATTCATCTGCACACCAACCCTTCACACGCACCCCACCCAGCATAAGGATCGGTTTCCGTTCGACCTGGTGCTCAGGCCATCGCCGACCCCGACCGACCGGATCAGGCCGCCGATGTTTCCGTCATCTCCGCCGGTTCGAGATCGGTGGAATCCGGGCAGGCGGCGGCCTTCTCGGCCTCGATCTCGGCCGCCTTACGCTCGACGAGCGCGACGATGTGGTCGATCATCTCCTCGCTCGGCACATTGTGATCGGGCACACCCGAGATGTAGATCTTGTGGATGCCGTTGCCGCCGCCGGTCAGCCCGATATCCGTTTCGCGCGCCTCTCCTGGACCATTGACCACACAACCAATGATCGACAGCGACATCGGGGTTGCGATATGGGCGAGGCGTTCCTCCAGAATCTCCACCGTCTTGATGACATTGAAGCCCTGACGGGCGCAGGACGGGCAGGAGACGATCCGCACGCCCCGATGCCGCAACCCCAGCGATTTGAGAATGGCAAAACCGACCTTGATCTCCTCGACCGGGTCGGCGGACAGCGAGACACGGATCGTATCCCCGATGCCGGCCCACAGCAGCGAGCCGATGCCGATCGCGGACTTGACCGTGCCGTCACGCAGCCCACCGGCTTCCGTGATACCAAGATGGAGCGGATAGTCGCAAGCATCCGCCAACCCCTGATAGGCGGCCACCGCCAGGAAGACGTCGGAGGCCTTGCAGGATATCTTGATCTCGTGGAAGTCGTTGTCCTCCAGCAGGCGGATGTGATCGAGGGCGGATTCGATCATCGCCTCGGGGCAGGGCTCGCCGTATTTTTCGAGCAAATGCCGCTCCAAGCTGCCGGCGTTCACGCCGATGCGGATCGCGCAGCCGTTGGCCTTGGCCGCCCGCACCACCTCCTTGACCCGCTCGGCCGAGCCGATGTTGCCCGGGTTGATCCGCAAACACGCCGCGCCGGCGTCCGCCGCCTCGAGGGCGCGCTTGTAGTGGAAGTGGATGTCCGCGACGATGGGCAGCTTCGCCGCGCGCACGATGGTCTTGAGCGCGGCGGTCGATTCCGCATCCGGGCAGGAAACACGCACGATATCCGCCCCCGCCTCTTCCAGCCGGCGAATCTGATCGATGGTCGCACGAACGTCGGAGGTGCGTGTGTTGGTCATGGATTGCACCGAGATCGGCGCATCGCCACCGACCGGCACCGAACCCACCATGATCTGACGCGATCTGCGCCGCTGAATGTCGCGATAGGGTCTGACACTCATCTGGATGCGCCTTCCTGCTGGAATATCCGCATAGCGTAAAGCGGATCGTCACGGATATCTTGTCGGCAAGATGGGCGAGAACGTGGCAAAAGACAAGGGGGCGCAGCACCCCTCATCCTCCGACAGAGGCCTTGCATAGGCCCATGCAGCGTCGCTTTCTTCCGCTCTGCTCAGAGCCATCACCCGAGAAGCCGGCAGGTAAACACGCAAACAGGCGAATGTCAGGGAACGGGGAGGTCACGATCCAATGAGACGATCACCTGGCCCAGACACAGCGGTCAGGCGATCAGTCTCACGCTGCTTCCTGTTGGCTTGCCTGCTGCATCTTGGCCTGTTCGCGTGCATCACGCCCGACGAAATAGGCGATGGCGGCGCCGATCAGGCAAATCAACGCCATGATGATGGCAAGCGTGCCCGAAAGAAACGAAAAAAGGCCTGCCCCAAGCGCGGCTCCTGCGGCCTCGGCACCGGAGCTGGTTTGGTCGATCATCTCTCCGGCCGTCTTGGCGCTCAGCACCGTGCTGGCGGGGATAAACGCCAGCCACTCCGCTGCGCCCACCAGAAACACACGCAACAGAACGCTCGAGAGCGTCAGCGCGCCCTTGAGAAACAGCCAGATCGACAACGCCGTCCCCCCCAGGAAGGTGACAGCGATGAACAAGCCTGACGGTTCACCGTCCGTCAGCAGGAAAGTTGCGATAAGATAGATCATAAAGCCTGAAATCAGGCCGCAGATCACGGCGAAAACCGTTTTCATGATATCTCCCCCGATTGCTGGGACCTCCCCCGATCCCTGACGAGCGATTTGATCAGGCTAGGCGAGACCGCGCTTCGGCGTCAAGCCGCGCCTACGGTTCCCCCATCCGCCACAGTGGATCGACGGGGGGCGTACCCCGGCCGAGCGAGAGATCCGCATGGCGCAGCGCCTGCTGCACGAAGGCATGGGCATGCTGGGCCGCCTCTTCGAATGATCGACCGATGCCCAGCTCGCAAGCGAGCGCACTGGCCAAGACGCAGCCTGTGCCGTGGCCGGCCCGCGTGTCGAGATGGGGCGCTTCATAGGCGGTACGCCCGCCATCGCGCCGGATGAGAATGTCCCGATGCATGGCCCCGCTCAGATGGCCGGCCTTCGCATACACGGCTGCGGCTCCCGTCCGGGCGAGCAGGGCGCAGGCGGCCGATTCCAGCTCGGCTTCCGTGGTGACAGAACGGCCGGTCAAGGTCGCCAGCTCGGGCGCATTGGGGGTGGCAACGGTGGCCACCGGCAGCAGATGCGTCACGAGCGCCGGCCCGAGCGGCGCGATCGCAAGCGGATCACCGCTACCTGCGGCCAGCACCGGATCGACGACGATAGGAACACCGGTAAGAGCGGCCAAAACTTCGGCGACCGCCTCCACGATTGCAGGATCGGCCAACATGCCGACCTTGACCGCATCGGGCGCGATGTCCGCACAAACGGCTCGGATCTGGGCCGCAACCAGATCGGGCGCCAGCGGCTGCACGCTGTGCACCGCGCAGGTGTTCTGAACGGTGACCGCGCTCAGAACCGGCATCGGATAGCCGCCGAGCGCCGAAATCGTGCGTATGTCGGCGGCGAGACCGGCCCCGCCGCACGGATCGAGCCCAGCGATGATCAGCACCCGCGGCCTGGTCATCCCGTCCCTTCTCTTTCAGGACGTCCCTACGGCAACGCTACCACATGCGGCTGGCTCAAAGCCTATGCCGCCGCAGCCTGCACGAGCACGGCCTCCAGCTCATCGAGCACGGCCGCGACCAACGCCGGATCGTCCCCTTCCGCCATCAGACGGATCACCGGCTCGGTCCCGGATTTGCGCACCACCAACCGGCCGCCTGCGCCCAGCCGGCGCTCGGCCGCCTGGACGGCCTTGCGAAAAGCGGGAGCGGCAAGCGGGTCGCCTTTCGTCCGATCAAAGCGGTGATTGCGCAGGATTTGGGGCACCGGCGCGAACCGACGCAGCACCGCGCTCGCAGGTTCTCCCACCTCTTTCAACCGCCGCAGCACATGCACAGCGGTCAACAGACCGTCTCCCGTGGTCGTGTGGTCGAGGAGAATAATGTGGCCGGACTGCTCGCCGCCCAGATTGGCGCCGATCTTGCGCATACGCTCAAGGACATAGCGGTCACCGACCTGCGTGCGCTCAAGACGCAGCCCGAGGCCGGCCAGATGGCGCTCCAGGCCCAGATTGGACATCACGGTCGCCACCACACAGCCGCCCTTGAGCCGCCCGCCCTCAACCAGGCTTTCCGCGAGCAGAGCCAGCAGTTGGTCGCCATCGACGATGGCGCCACGCTCATCGGCGAAGACAACCCGATCGGCATCCCCGTCGAAAGCGATCCCGACATCAGCGCCCAGCTCGCGCACCGTCGCCGCCATTGCATCCGGATGGGTGGAACCGCAGTCGGCGTTGATGTTGAAACCGTCGGGCGCCACCGCCAGCGGGAACACCTCCGCGCCCAGCTCCCACAGCACCGTCGGCGCCACCTTGTAGGCGGCACCATGGGCGCAATCGACAACGACCTTCAGCCCCTCCAACGCAAAGCCGGCCGGCAAGGTGGCTTTGACGAACTCCACATACCGTCCTTCGACGTCATCCAACCGCTTGGCGCGGCCCAGGTCCGACGACACGGCGAGCCCTTGGTCGAGGGGGGCATCGATCAGCGCCTCGATCTCCCGCTCCTTGGCATCCGACAGCTTGAAACCATCAGGACCGAAAAGCTTGATGCCGTTGTCGGCGTATGGGTTGTGGGAGGCGGAGATCATCACCCCGAGATCACAACGCATGGCGCGCGTGAGCATCGCGACAGCCGGTGTCGGCATCGGGCCGACGAGGATCACGTCCATGCCGGAAGCCGTGAATCCGGCGGTCAGCGCCGGCTCCAGCATATAGCCGGACAGCCGCGTGTCCTTGCCGATCAGCACACGATGGCGATGATCACCGCGGCGAAAGCTTCGGCCCGCCGCCAGCCCCACACGCAAGGCCATCTCGGGCGTCATCGGCGGTTCGTTCACGCGCCCTCTGATTCCATCGGTTCCGAAATAGCGCCGGGTCACGGATCGTCCTTTCTCTTGCACCCGTTTTCCTGCAGGCGGTTATGCGTCAAGGGCAAGGGCCCGCGCAACCACGAGCGCCTCAGCGGTCGCGGCCACGTCATGCACCCGCAGGAGGGCGACTCCAGCCTGCGCAGCCGTAAAAGCGGCGGCCAAGGAACCGCCGAGCCGCTCGCAAGCCCGCTCGGCACCACCAAGCGCGCGAATGAACCGCTTCCGAGAGGCGCCCAGCAGCACGGGCCGGCCCAGGCCGTGCAGTGCCCCGATGGCGCGGATCAAGGCAAGGTTGTCGGTCACTCGCTTGCCGAAACCGATGCCCGGATCGATCACGATATTGTGCGCGCGCACGCCGGCCTCCACGAAACGCCGGACGCCCGCCGCCAATTCCTGATACACTTCGAGAAGAACGTCATCGTAGCGGGGATCCTGTTGCATGGTCCGGGGCTCGCCGCGGGCATGCATGACGATGACGGGCGCCTGTGCCTCGGCCACCACGGCGGCCATCTCAGGATCATAGCGGCCGGCCGAGACGTCATTGACGATCGCGGCACCCGCCGCCAACGCCGCTTTGGCGACGACGCTCTTGCGCGTGTCGATCGAAATCAGATGCCCATCGGCGGCCAGCGCCTCGACCACCGGCAGCACACGCGCCAATTCTTCCTCCACCAACACCGGCTCCGCGCCGGGCCGTGTCGATTCCCCGCCGATATCGAGAATCGCGGCACCGGCCGCCGCCAGCGCCCGCGCATGGGCGATCGCCTCCTCTGACCCGGCGAATCGGCCGCCATCGGAAAAACTGTCCGGCGTGACGTTCACGATCCCCATGAGAAGAGGCTGATCACGACCACACAGATCGAGCTGTCGTCCGTCCGCCAACACCAAGGGCGGCGGCGGGCTTTCCAACACCGTTAGGCGCCGGCGCAGGCGCGCCGCCAACCGCTCCGGCAGACCAGCCACCCAGCCATCCAGCTGGGCGGCCGGCACCAGCCCTTCCCAGAGTCGCCGGCGATCATCGTGACAGATCAGCTCCAGCCCCAGATAGGCATGCCGCCCATGAAGACGAAACAGAGCGGCTCCATCATTCTGTTCGCTCCCCGGCACGGGACCACGGGGGATGGCGACCCAATCCGCATTCTCCGGCAGATCTCTCGGCGGCAGACAAGGCATGGGCATCTTCCGTTCAACTGTCGTGGATCTCTGCCGATCGTACCGGACGGAAAGCGCCGCGCGCTCCATGCGTCCGTCACGGATCCTCGGCCGTATAGAGGACGAGCACATGGTATCCAAGCATGGCGCGCCCACATCGGCCGGATCGACTGGTTGGACCGGCTTTTCCCGTCTCCCAACGAACCGTCCGGCTGTATGGCCGGCGCTTTCTTTATCGTGCCCAGATGAATATATTCAGATGGATGTATCCTGAAGCGCGCATTGAGGAGACAGGGATTCCCCCCGAGACTCCGCTTCGCCCGTGTTGCCTGGCCAGCACGAGAGAAGTCGTCGGGATACAGGGCGATCAAGGCGGAGAAGCCAGGTATGGACGGCAGACGATCACCCACCAACGGCGACCGGCGCCGCGAAAAGCAAGCAGGCAATGGCAGCCCACCCCGACGGTCCATTCCGGAAACGCACGGCGACTCCTCACCCAGACCGGCAGGTGGTCCGCCATTTTCCGGTCAGCCCCATCTTGGCGGCAGCCGTGCTCAAGATCCGGCCGTCGCCCGGCTGGCGGCGGGCGATCTTGAGACGGTCGAAGCATACTTGCAACCGAAGGTGCGGTTGTCGGATCGCGCGATCGTCGGGGCGGAACTGCTCGCACGCTGGCGGCATCCTGAGAAGGGCATCGTGGGGCCGGACCAGTTCCTTCCCCTCCTGCTCGGGCACCGTCACACGCGCGCCCTTCTCGCCCGCATGCTGGACCAGGCGGCAGATGCTCTCGATCGTTTCGGTGACACGGTGCCCGCGGGATGGACCCTATCGATCAATGCCGATCGTCGTGACCTCGAAGCGGCCGATTTCACGGATTGGTTCTTGAGGCAGCTGGAACGCCGCAGCCTGGATCCCGCCCGGCTCACGATCGAAATCACCGAAACCTCACTGGTCCATCAGAGGCGCAAACTCCATGCTGTGCTGCGCCGCCTGCGCAACAGCGGCCTGCATATCTCTCTCGATGATTATGGAACGGGGTATGCCTCCCTTTCCGATATCCAGCGTCTCCCCTTGACGGAACTTAAGGTGGACCGCTCATTCGTCAGCGAAGTCAGCCGGCGACAACGGCACCGAATCATTCTGCAATCGACAGCGGAACTCGCGCGGGCACTCAATCTTGCTGTCGTGGCCGAAGGAATCGAAGATCGACGCACGGCCGAAGTTTGTGTGGAATTGGGTTGTGGCTACGGTCAAGGCTACGTCTTCGCTCGTCCCATGCCGCTTGCCGCCTTCACCGACTTGCTGGTCACAAGTGGCGGGCGACTTCAGCCCAATACCGACTGAGCCCATGCCGGCTGAAGAGGCGACATTCTCGCTGACGCCTCTGGCCCAACGCGATCGAGCGCGCTAAGACGCGGGCGCAACAGAACCATCATCTCACATCCAATCACGACAGGAACCCTGGGGCAGGATCATGGCGGGTGAACGGCAAACAAATCCCTCTTCCGCGATCGATGGACTTGCAGACGATGCACCCGTTCCGGATGCGGGCCAATCGTCGCGTCTGGACGGTCTGCGCGCAAGGATGCGCGAGGCGACCTATGCGAGCGAGGAGGAAGCGCTGTCCGCGCTTCTCGCCGAGCCACCCTATGATGCGGCTGCGGCGGCCCGCATTCGCGAGGACGCCATTGCACTCATCGAACGCTCGCGGGCGATGCGGGACGAGCAGGGGACCCTCGATGTCTTCCTCCACGAATTCGGGCTCACCAATGAAGAAGGCGTGGCGCTGATGTGCCTGGCGGAAGCCCTCCTGCGCATTCCCGATCCCGCCACCCAGGACCTGTTCATCGCCGAGAAGATCGGGATCGGCGACTGGAAGAAGCATCTCGGCCGCAGCGAAGACGTCTTCGTCAATGCCGGAGTCTGGGCGCTGATGCTGACGGGACGCGTGATGCGTCTGGACGAAACGGCGACCCGGGATCCCGGCCGCTTCCTCACCCGGCTGGTCAAGCGGGCCGGCGAGCCCGTGATCCGCCGCGCGGTCGGCGAGGCCA
>CAZJPA010000103.1:0-10286 GCA_964547755.1 uncultured Sphingomonadales bacterium | reverse complement strand
GTCCAACAGGGCACCTGCATCGACGCCAGCAATGAAAGCGAACCCGTTTGTGTCCGCGCGGGCGTTCATGACCTGGCCGACGACGACGGGACGATTACCTGAAAAATCGAACCAGTGCACGCCGAGATAGCCGTCAAGGTAGAAGGGACCGCCATTCACACTGCCATAGAAGTCAAAACCCCACATGTCGGCATTGTGATCGCGGGTGGCGGCATCCGTGCTGGCGTTACCAAAGGATACAGACAGCCCGGCCAGGAAGCTGTCGTCATATTTGTAGTCAACCCCCGCGGAGACGACGAAGTCGGTGATGTCGAAATTCGTATTGATGCCATCCGCGTCGCCCTTGAGGATATCGGCCGCAATGAATGTCGACCACCGCAAGGGAACAGCGCCCTTGCCACTTCCGACGCCGGCCGGGGCGGCATCGCTGGCCACGCGGCCCTTTTCGGCATTGGCCGCCAGCGCACGTGCGACCCGCGCGCCATCGGACGAGCCTGCCATCGCGAAACGCAGCGGGTTGACCATGAAGGCGGATGCGTCCACCCCGCCATAGGCCGCCCCCCGCGAGGCGCCGGCCCGCCGCGCAAGGCGGTTGCCGAGCATGCGCGTCAGCTGAAAGCCGAAGCGATCGAACAGGAACACTTCGGTGGGATTGAGGGTTTGCAGGGCGGTCGCGAGCGGCCCCAGAATGCTCAGGCCGTCCAGCGCGCGCACAATGGGCCGCACGCCCGCCCGGTCGATGCTCGTCGGCGTGGTCACGGCATCAAGTGCGCTGGCCACCGCTCGCTGCTGTTCGGTCTGGGCAAAGGGTGTATAGTCTTCGCCGACGACCAGCACATAGCCAGCGCTGCCCGCGCCGCTCACGACGCCGGCATCCGCGTCATCGACGATGAGGCTGCCCGCAAGATGCATGACGGTGGGATCACCCGTCGCCGTGGTCGCCTGGCCGAGCACAAGCGGCGATCCAAGAAGCGCGCCCTCCGTCTCAATCACGCGGTAGACCGCGCCGCGCTCAGGCACGAAACCGGGGGCAAAACTCGCGATCACCGCCCCATCGAGCACGGCATTGCCGCCCACGCCGGTCAGCGGATCCGGCAACACGGCCAGAAGGTCGCTTCCTGTCTCATCGATATCGATGTTGAGGATACCGATGCTGTCGTTATCGCTGGTCTGCAGATAATCACCCGCAATCACAAGCGTGCCGACGGAGTTGCCGGGATTGAGGATGCCTCCCGTCTGAAGGAATCCGAGCGGTGTGCGAATAATGCCGCTGCCACCCACCGTGCCACCATCCTGGCCGAATGCGCCGGTGTCGAAGAGCCCATCGACGAGCAGCGATCCGCCGACCATCACCGAGACACCGCTCAGATCGGCCGCAAACCCAGTCTCACCAATGTGCACCGTGCCGCCTGCCTGGGAGAACTGGGTGGTCACGAACTCACCGGCCACATCCAGCAGGCCGCCGGTGATGAGACTGCCCGCGAAATCCTGATAGATCCCACTTTCACCGACCAGGAACTGGCCGCCCCGCAGATCCAGGAAGTCGGTCAGAAAGAGGCCGTCGTTCTGGATCGTGCCACCCAGCATGACGGTGCCCAGATCGATGAATGGCGAGCTGTCAAAATACACACCATCAGAAGCGATATTGAGCATGCCATCCTGCATCAACAGCCAGCCCGAATCGAGCTCGGCATCGCTGACGGTGATCCCGCCGCCCACGACATTGACGTAATCCACCACGCTCAGCAGCGATTGGCCTGTGAGCCAGAGGGTGCCGCCATCGGTGGTCAATGTGTCGATTTCGATGAGGAAGGGATCGGAAAGCGTGATATCTACGCCATCTTGAATGGTGACCTCGAAGAACAAGGACATCAGGGTCGGGTCCCCCAGATCACGCAGGGCATTCACATTGGCGGGGATCAGACCGGCCTGCCAGATACTCGTATCCATCCAGTTGCCGCTGCTCAGCGGCTGCACCTGACGCAGCGGATTCACTGAATCGATAAAGGGACGCATGAGCGCGACATTGGTGAAGAACGCCACGTCACCGAATGTGTTGTTCGGCCCGAAGACGTTGAACCCGCCACTGGTAACGCCGGCGAGCAGGAAGTTGCCGTCGGCATCCTGCACGAACAGGGCGCCGCCCGAGTCGCCCGGCGCCGTCGTGCCTTCAAGAGGAGAGACCGTCGGATCACCAAAAAAGTCAAAACTTGCCGGATCGTCCGGATTCTCGAAATCCGTGAAAAGCAGGCCGTTGGGCAGCCCACCGACAAAACTGGAGATGGCCTCGATGATGTTGGTCGCTGCCCGTCGCCGCAAGTCGAAGAATTGCCCCATGGAGTCACTGCCCACGCCCGTCGTGCCGTAACCGACGATGGTGGCGAGCGTGCCCACGGCGGGCGCCGTGTCCACAAGGCCGGCAGGATCGACATTCGTTATCCGATTATCAAGCGCGATCACCGCGATATCGTTACCGAGGAAGAAGGCATCGCGATCATACTGTTCGGGAGCCAGATGGCTGGCGGAGATCGTGAAATTACCCGTGACGAAGAAGCCGTTGAAGGCATCGGGGTCGGTGGTGACGGCCACACCGAGGGTGCGGTCGAAATTTTCATCTGCCCCATCGAAGCGCACGCAGTGGGCAGCCGTGATCACGGTACGCGGATTAATAAGCGTGCCTGAGCAGAAGCTCAGCACGACTCCCGTGTCGAGATCGAAGATCGCCAATCCCACGACATTGGGATGCTCGCCGGTGAGGTCTAGAATGCTGTCGGGATCGCCCAACTGGTCGGCAATGATGATGTCAGGCCGCACCCAGACATTGCCGCCGAAGAGATCGACTTGTCGCGCATCGTCCTGGGCGCGCACGAAATCCGGCAGGGCCGCCGGATTGATCTCCAGACGCAGCTGTCGGCGCCCCTGGGCCTGCTTGCGTGCACTCAATGATTGCGTCGTGACGACATGATCCTGCCCGCTCGCCGCTGCCGGTACCGGCTGATCGGCAAGAGCGGCCACCATCGCCAATGCACTGGCACCGAACACGATCCTCGCCGCAGTCTTCTTCATCAGGAACCCTCCCTTACTTTGCCCATTCGCAAACCGGTCACCCGCTTCCGCTCCATGGTGCATGCATAGGATAGTCTGGCGGAATCGCGCGGACCGTCATGAGTGCCGCAACCGCTACCACAGCGCTGGTTCAGCCCTGCCTTGCCGGGCAGGCATCTGACCTCGCTATGATTCGGACGCTTTGAACCGCAGCATCGAAGCCCCTCACGCCCAGTATTGCGGCAATCGGCCACTGATTGAAACGAATGGCTTGTTCTCGTCAAGGTGGATCATCCGTTGGACAACGGCTGCGTCCATCGAGCCAGAATAAAAAATCAGTCTTGCGCTCAGAGGGTTGGTGGGAGCGTTCTGAAAAGCTGTCCGGGAGATGGATGCGTTGGTCGGTTAATTTTTCGGTAACTGTGGCATTTTGGCCACAGATTCTCGCCTATCGATTGGGCGGACACAGGCATGAATAGCATTTCGCGACATGTTATGCTACCATGCTATGCTGCGAAGTGGCTGTTCGCTGCTGACGGCTCCTGTTCAGGAGCTGCGTGATGGTTTCTGGAGCGTCTGCCAAAGCTCCGGGGAGGGATAGGGGGAATGGGGTATTGATGAGAGAGGGGGAGGGCATGGCTCTTTCACAGGCGCAAATCACCATGATCACCCGTGCGGTCGGCGAGCAGGGCTTCACCCGTCTACTGGGCGCTGAGATTCTGAGCCTTGACCAAGGAATCTGTCGGTTGGGGCTGCGCCGACGGGAGGAACTCCTGCAGCAACACGGTCTCTTCCACGGTGGGGTGATCGGTTATCTGGTGGACAATGCGGCGGCTATTGCGGCCGGCACCCTGCTGCGGCCTGGCGAGGATCTCTTGAGCGTGGAGTTCAAGGTCAACTATCTGCGGCCGGCAAAAGCGGCCCAGCTGGTGGCCGAGGCCCGGGTGATCAAGCCTGGGCGGCGGATCGCCGTTGTTTCCTGTGGGGTGTTCGGCTGGGCGGAGGAGGATTTTTCGCCGCCTGCCACAGTCTTGGCCGAAGAACATCAGGTGGCGGCCGGCCTGGCGACCATCGCCATTCTTCCCGCCAAGCCCGCATGAGAATTGCGGTGTGTTAGGATCATTGCGATGGTAGTGGGTGGGACGGCTTTTCGCTTGATTGCTTTTCGCCCGCACGCTGGGCGCGCCAGCGCGCCAATCGCTCCGGCCAATGGCGCTGCCAGTCTTCATCGTCCTGCCGCGGCACGGCTCCCGTCATTCGGCTGATCGCCCGCTCGAGGGCGCGCCAAACGCCAAGCCGGTCGCACACCGCATCCGCCCAGCCGTTCACCACGCAATAGCGCCGGGTCTGGGGCGGGCGGTGGTGCACCGCATGATAGGTCGGCGAGATGAGCAGCCGGGCGCGCTGAAGGAAGCGCAACACGGCAGAGCGGCTGCGACGATGGCCCAGATTGTGCAGGGTCGTGCCGAAGAACAGGCACAGGGCCACGACGCAGCACACGAAGCTGGCGGCCAGGGCAGCCGCAGTGGGCAGGATGAGCTGGGCCATCCCCCACACGGGCAAGATGCCCGGAATGACGATCGTCGATCCCAACGTCGCATGCTCCAGGAAGCCGTAATGCAGAACATGGGTTGGGTGGGTATGGTGCTCCCGCGCGATCATCACGAGGCGTCCCAGACTCCTTTCGTCGAACCAGCTGTCCACCGCCCAGTGAACAAGGCCGGTTACGAAGTCCCCCAGAAAAAGGGCGATCGGGAAAAGAAGCGGCAGCAGCCACCAAGCGATCTGGTCTGCGATCAGCCCCGCTCCAACATGCACCCCCGTGCCCAGGATGAACAGAAGATTGCCGCCCGTGACGAACAGCATCACCCCCCATTCCCGGCGTGTGCGATCGGGAAAGAACGGTTCACTGTGGCGGCCGGCGGGAAGAGCCGTTTGCCGCTCACCCCTGGGGGAGAATGCCGTGTGGGCAGGCGGGGCGTTTCTTCTTGTCACCTGCTTGTATCCCCTCTTTTTTGCTGTTTCCTGTGCTGTCTGCGCGACGATCTTGCTACACCTGTTTCACCATATTTCGTCTATGAGGGGATACTAATAACAATAGAAAGAAAGATCAATAAGACTAGCTCGTAATGAGAGCCTTTGCGGAGGCAGATTCCCCCTTTGCTTGCCGCAGGGCCAGGCGTGCGCAAAGCAAGCGGGGCGGTGAGAGGAGGGAGAGAAATCTTTCTGTTTCTCGAGCGAGAAGGCGGGCCGGAACAGGCAGGCATCATCATGACAATTGGCTCCGTCCTCATGCCGAGACAAACAGAAAAACCCTCCATCAGCCGATCGGGGGGGACATGAACACCTATTTGAGAGTGCGCGCCGAACTCTTCACCGATTCAGTGCGATTCGGGGCGGGCATATCAGCGACGATCACGTGCTGCCCATCTTCGATTCCCCCTTGGGGGCCGATGCTTCGCGGGGATGGGATCCGTCTTGATAGTGATGAATCGCCGTCCGGCCGACCGGGCTGGGGCGTTCTCCCCCATTTCCGGGTTCTGCTATGGGCCGGTGATCTCTGTCTGAGCCCTTCCCATTGTTGGCTGGTGGGCCCATATTGCGGGGCATGAGAGAAGATCACGCCATCATCAATCCGGAAGTCTTCACGCCGCGTCGGACGGCGGGACAGTCCAAGACCGAAGGGGGCATCCCTTTTCGGTTGGTCTCGGACTACGAGCCCGCCGGTGACCAGCCGCAGGCGATCGCGGAACTCGTGGAAGGCGTGGCGCGCGGCGAGCGCGATCAGGTGCTGCTCGGTGTCACCGGCTCGGGCAAAACCTTCACCATGGCCAAGGTGATCGAAGCAACCGGGCGCCCGGCGCTGGTGCTCGCACCCAACAAGACGCTCGCCGCCCAGCTCTATGGCGAGTTCAAGGCCTTCTTTCCCGACAACGCGGTCGAATATTTCGTCAGCTACTACGACTATTACCAGCCCGAAGCCTATGTGCTGCGCACCGACACCTATATCGAGAAGGAATCCTCCATCAACGAGCAGATCGACCGCATGCGTCATGCCGCGACGCGCGCGCTGCTGGAACGCGACGATGTGATCATCGTTGCCTCCGTCTCCTGCATCTACGGGATCGGCTCGGTGGAAACCTATTCGGCGATGACGCTGGACCTGGAAACCGGCGGCCGCATCGATCAGCGCGACCTGCTGCGCCATCTCGTCGCGCTCCAATATCAGCGCAACGACGCCAATTTCGTGCGGGGCAGCTTCCGGGTGCGCGGCGATGTGATCGAGATTTTCCCCTCGCACCTCGAGGATCGCGGCTGGCGCATCTCGCTGTTCGGCGACGAAGTCGAGGAGATCTCGGAATTCGACGCCCTCACCGGCGAGCGGACCCAACGGCTGGAGCGCATCCGGCTTTATCCCAACTCCCACTATGTCACGCCGCGCCCCACGCTGGAAGAGGCGATCCGGCAGATCAAACGCGATCTTGAGATCGAGGTGAAGGCCTTCGAGGAGGCCGGACGCCTGATCGAGGCACAGCGCTTGCGCGAGCGCACGACCTTCGACATCGAGATGATGCTGGCCACCGGCTCCTGCCCGGGGATCGAGAACTATTCCCGCTATCTCTCGGGCCGCGCGCCGGGCGAGCCGCCGCCGACGCTGTTCGAATATCTGCCGGATGAGGCGCTGCTCTTTGTGGACGAGTCCCATGTCACCATTCCCCAGCTCGGCGGCATGGCGCGCGGCGACCGGCGGCGCAAGGAGACACTCGCCGAATACGGTTTTCGCCTCAAGGCCTGTGTGGACAACCGGCCGCTGACCTTCGCCGAATGGGACGCGATGCGCCCCCAGACCATCTATGTGAGCGCCACGCCGGGCCCCTGGGAGTTGGAGCAGACCGGTGGCGTCTTCGTCGAGCAGGTGATCCGGCCCACCGGCCTCGTCGACCCGGCGGTCGAAGTGCGCCCCGTGGAGCATCAGGTGGACGACCTGATGGCCGAATGCCGGAAGATGGCGGCGCGCGGCCTGCGCACGCTGGTGACGGTGCTGACGAAAAGGATGGCCGAGGATCTCACCGAATATCTCCACGAGCATGGCGTCCGCGTGCGCTACATGCATTCCGACATCGACACGGTCGAGCGCATCGAGCTGATCCGGGATCTGCGTCTGGGCGTCTATGACGTGCTGGTCGGGATCAATCTGTTGCGCGAGGGACTCGACATTCCCGAATGCGGCCTGGTCGCGATCCTGGACGCCGACAAGGAAGGCTTTCTGCGCTCGGAGACCTCGCTCATCCAGACGATCGGGCGTGCCGCACGCAATGCGGAAGGGCGCGTGATCCTCTATGCCGATACCATCACCGGCTCGATCCGCCGGGCGCTCGACGAAACCGAGCGGCGCCGCGCCAAGCAGCTTGCCTGGAACGAGGCCCACGGGATCACGCCCGAAACGGTGAAGAAGGGTATCGCCGACATCATCGCCCATGTGGCCGAGGCCGATTATGTGACGGTGGATCTGGGCGCGGACACGGCCACACACCGCATCGGCGACAATCTGGAAGCCGTGATCGCGGATCTGAAGAAACGCATGCGCCAGGCGGCTGAAGACCTCGCCTTCGAGGAGGCGGCGCGGTTGCGCGACGAGATCCGGCGGCTGGAAGCGCAGATGCTCGAACTGCCGATCCTCGTGGAGGGCGGATCACCGGAGGCCGGGACGCACAAGCAGCGCAAGGGAACCGGCCGACGCGGATCCCGCCGCCGGCGCGAGCCGTCGCGTGAAACCGTCCGCCGGACCGATCCCGTCGGCGCCGATACGGGCTTCACTCGCGATCCGACCTCCGGCGCTGACACCACGAAGGCCCCGCCCCAGGGCCGCTCCACCGCCGGCCGGCCCGGCACCCGCACCTTCAAATCCAAATCCAAACCCAAGCCGAAGTGGTGAGAATGAAGGCGAAGATAGTCGAACGGTCACTCGCTCACATTGCGCATCCCGGTCGCTTCTGATAACGTTTCACCCACTTCATCCATTTGGGGGAAAGCGGAAGGAGCGGATATGCCTTCAGCGGAAGATTTCCGGCGCGAATTGACCAGGCAGATCGTGCGCACCGAAAAGCAAGGACGTTCCCATATCGAAGTCAATGCGGGAGAATTGCACCGGGCCGTCGGAGAGTATCCTTCCGAGCAATTGCACCGCATGCCGATATGCTGCCGGATCATGCGTGAAGAAATGCGGGAAGAACTTGGCGACGAAGTCGTTTTTAAAACGAAAAGCGGGCAGTCCGCCTCCTTGACCATCCGGTATCATCTGCCCCGGCACTGACGATACCATGACTAAAGTCGAAACAGTGATCGGCGACCGCCGTCCGTGACGGTATGTAATATGTACGTGTCTTGAAAAGAGAGAATGAGTGCCGATATTGCCGGCACCTGATCGGCGCACGACGAATGGCGGTCTAAAGATCATTTGAGCGAATGCGATACCGGTACGGATAAGGGGACGTCGAGATGGCGCAGGCATTGGGTGAAATTCTGATCTCTCTGCCCGCCGAGCGCCGGACACGGATCGCGGCCCGTACGGCGGAACTTGCCGAGACAGTGGAAAGCCTGCGCGCGCTGCGCCGGGTCACCGGCCTGATCTAAGCCGAGATCGCTGCCGCGCTCGGCGAGGGTCAAGCGGCCGTCTCGAAACTGGAGGCTGCCTCCGACATGCTGATCTCGACGCTGCGCCGCTATCTTGCCAGCATGGACTATGAGCGCGAACTCGTGCTCAAGGCAATTTCAGTAGGACAAGCTGTTTCCTTCTATCTCCCCATCTCCGTTTCCACAGCAGCATCCAAGCACAAATCACGCAATAATAACGTGTTATTTTTTTAACTACTGCACTTTTTAGAAATAATGATAAACTGCATACTCACCAGCCCATGATATGGATGGCGTGAGAAAAGAAGGAGATCGGCGATGGATGCTTTTTGGCCGCTTGTGGCGCAACAATCCGAGGCTCACCTCAACCGCCTTCGCGAGTTGCAGAAATCCGAGATTGGTCTTGTCAGTGGCCAAGGTCAGACGGTCGATGTATCTGTCAAGGAACCGGGGAGACAACTTTCAAGTGCGGTGAAGAACTGAGCGATCCTTGCAATATTGATTTTTCGTTCATGATTGATTGTCCGTAGGTTTTGTCTGCCCCTCCTAAGTTCCCCGGTTCTGCCTCAGCCGGGGCTCTTAGGACCTATCCATCTGCAGTTATCAACCCTATGTATTTCGTATAAAACTGCTTTAATCTGTGGAACCACAAATCAGAAATCCAGAATCGGCATATAAAATGAGAAATAAACCGATATTAATACTTGGTACCAACTGTGACCCACACGTTTATTCTGTTCGTGATCGTCTATCATCGTATGGAATAGAGTCAGATGTTTTTTGGAATACATGATGAATATATATTTAAGATGGAAGTGCATCCATCGTTAGTCGGTAAAATCTTCATTTCTTTGTCTAGGGATAATGGAACAAGTTTTATATTAAATAATAGGGCAATTAATATATTAGACGCAATAGTTTGGAATAGGGTAAAATTATCTCGGGATATAGCAATATATGATAATGAATCTTCAGCAAAAGCAATGATAAAAAGAGAGTTTTTGTCTCTTGCAAATGATATATTGCATATGTGCTTATGTCCAATTAACCCACCTCGCGCCTCTCTTGCGGTCAGAAGCCGCGCATATCAATTGGGGGTGGTGCGTCGAGTGGGGTTCAATGTCCCCCTAACACTTATATCGAATGACTATAATAGATTAAAGCGATATTTAAAAAGATCATCGAGCAGAAAAGAATGGGTAACAAAATCTATGTCTAGCGCCAACTATGCCCTCTTTGACGATAAAGGTAAGTCATATACGATATCGTGTTCTATAACAAGTCCATTGTCATCTGAAGATATATATAGCAGAGTTAATGAGAAAAATTGCCATGTTCCAACGATGTTGCAAAGTTTCATAGAAAAGAATTTTGATTGGAGGGTTGTGGTTATTATGGGTAGGTGTATACCATTTAAGATAGAATATGATATTAATAATTATGGAAAATATGATTGGAGGCCGGCTCAATTTTCCTCTCATTGTAAAATTGATAGAATTCCGGAAGAAATTTCTGAAATGCTCTTAAGGTTCTGCCAATGTGTTGGGTTGGCATACGGAGTATTTGACCTCATTGAGGATAAAGATGGAAATTTTTGGTTTCTTGAG
>CAZJPA010000102.1:0-10366 GCA_964547755.1 uncultured Sphingomonadales bacterium | reverse complement strand
GGATCGGCTGCCGTGATGGAGGCGGGTGCGCGCCCGGTTGCCAGCAGGCCGCCTCGGACGTCGATTCACCCGTGGCGCGCCACAAGGCCGCTGTCAAGACCATCGCATTTGATCAGCTTGCGGCCCGTCATGCAAGGAAGACGCCTTCATGCGAGCGCTAAGGCCAGCTTAACGCCTCGTGCGGCCGCGATAAGGCTTCTCGTCAGGGCGCAGATGAGGGGGTCGCCTGGCGCCCGCCGAATCCCATACCCGCCAGGCGGGCCAGACGGGCCTTCCATGTCCGCAACCCGCCTGAATCGATCGCAGCGATCCGGAAGAGATGGCCGGCCACCCACAGCACGCCCGCGATATAGCCGACCTGGAGCAGACTGGCCGTCACGAGAGAGGAGACAGACAGATCGGTCTGCGCACGGGCGACGATCATGAACGGGCCGATTCCCGGCAGATAGGACGCGATCCGAGCGGCCGTGCTCGTGGGATCGTCGCCGAGCACGAGCACGACGGGCATCATCGCCAACAGCATCAGCATCAGCGGCATCACCAGCAGCTGCGCCGTGCGCTGGTTACTGGAAAAGGCCCCTGCCACAACGAAAAGCCCCGCAAAGAATATGAATCCCAGCAGGAACTGCGAGATCAGCAGGGCGAGCAGGCCGGCATCGGCGAGCGCATCGCCCAGGACGCGCAGCAGCATCATCACCTCGCCCGGCCCCAGTGCGCGCAGGGCGAGGGTGGTGAATGTCAGCAGCACGACGAGAGACAGCAGGGACAGGAGTGTGCCGCCGATGAGCTTGCCGGTGAGCAGGGTCTGCGGGGAGACGGTGGAGATCAGCACGTCCAACACGCGGGTCTGCTTTTCCTCGGCCATGTGCCCCATCAGCAGGCTTGCCTGCAACAGGAGAAAATAGATCAGGACCAGCGCGAACCCGCGGGGCAGGAAATCGCGCACAACATCCGCCGGCGATCGGCCCTGGTGCGAATGGCTTCGGACATCCAGGCGCCGCAGCGGCAGATCCGCCGCCAGTGCAGCCCGGACGGCGGGGGTGATTCCGGCACGCGTGAGGGCTTCCTCGCGCAGGATCGCGGTCAGAGCCATGCGCAGCGCGTCTTCGACGCCAGACTCCACAACACCGGCGGACCACAGTTGCAGTGCCTGGCGCAGAGCATCTGGGTCGTGAAACGCCGGATCGTCCGGGTCGAGCAGCCGGATCGTCTGGGGGATCACCGCGATCGCCGCAAGTCGCCGACCGTTGGCAAGCCGTTTTCGTCCTTGAAGATAGGGCAGAGCCGCTTCCTTGAAGCGCGGGCTCACGGAGCCGTCCCCTACCAGGGGCGCAAGCTCCGCCGGCAGCGGCACGAGATCCAGGTCCGGCCTGGGCGGCAGGAAGGGCTTGGCGTCCTGCCGCACGAATGCCATGGCGATCGGCAGCATCCCGGCGAGACCACCTTTTTCGCGGAAGGCCGCGACATCCTTGCGTGTGATCTCGGAGCGGGTCTTGATGAACACAAGAGGCAGCTTCTTGGGGTCGGGCAGGCCGTTGCGCAGGAAGCCGTCCGCCAGGTTGAACCGCACCCATCGGCCGAGTGCGATCAGCTCCTCGCGTGCCTGACGGCGGGCGAGTTCCGCTTTCAGACGGTCCATGAGCCGACCCGTCTCGTCAATCACGGCGATGGCCGGTGTCGGATTGGCTTCGCGCATGATCCAGGACGGCACGAGCGCACCGACCACGATCATGAACGGCAGGAAGACGAGGGTGAACAGGAACACCTTGTTCGTCGCGCTCATCAGGAACTCCTGCCGCGCGACCAGCAGCATCTGCCGAATCGTCTCCCTCATGCGCGCTCTCCCGTTTCGGCCGTCGGTGCGGTCACTTTGCGTCCATCGTCTTCGCCCACGAGCGCCAGGAAGACGTCATGCAGGCTTGGCCGCTCCACATCGATGTCGCGAATGGCCAAGCCGGCGCCGACAAGGGCTTCCAGCACGGGGGCGACGGCGCTGCCGGGCGTCAGAGCAAGGCGCCAGGGCCGCTCCCTTTCCTCGGGCACGTGATCGATCCGGCACACGCCGGGCAGCGCAAGCCCGGGAGGCAGCGATCGGTCCAGCGCGAGGGTGATGCGCAGCCCCTGGGTAGCACGGGCCTCGGCCACCGTGCCGGTGAACAGGGTGCGGCCGCGCGCAACCAGCACGATGCGGTCGCACAAGCGCTCGGCATGGGCCATCACATGCGTGGAAAAGACGACCGTGCGGCCCTGTTCGCGCTGGGCGCGAATAAGCGATTCCAGCACCTGCTGATTGACGGGGTCGAGCCCTGAGAACGGCTCGTCGAGGATGAGCAGATCGGGCTCATGGACGACAGTCGCCAGCACCTGGACCTTTTGCGTCATGCCCTTGGAGAGCTTCTCGATACGACGGTTGCGGGCCGCGCCGAGCCCCGCCTCCTCCAGAAGCCGCCGTGCGCGGCGCCGGGCCGCGCGCAAGGACAGCCCCTTGAGTGCACCGAAATAGGTGAGCACACCCTCCGGCGTCATGGACTTGTAGAGACCGCGTTCTTCGGGCAGATAACCGATGTGCCGCGTCTGGCGGCGCGGACGGGAATCGCCGAAGACCGCCCGTGTGCCGGTATCGGGATCGATAATGCCGAGAGCGATCTTGAGCGCCGTTGTCTTGCCGGCGCCGTTCGGTCCCAGAAAGCCGACGATCTCACCGGCTGCGGCCACAAGCGAGAGATCGGCGAGCGCCTGTGTGCTTCCGAAACGCTTGGCGATGTGCGACAATGCGAGAACAGGATCGGCCATGACCGCAGAGCGCATCAGCCCCCCTCCCCAATCCGACGGCGAATCACCGCTCGCCGCCAGCTCTAGCATGCACGCGACGGCCAGGACAAGCGAGCACCGGCACGAGGGGGCCAGCGCGCGCGCGGAGCCGCCGGTGCTGCATTACGCCCTGTTCGATCCGGGGTCGACCTATGTGCGGCTGCTGCTCGCCGAAAAGGGACTGGCCGCCGACCTGCGACGGGAAAAGCCTTGGGAACGGCCGGCGCATGTGCTGCGTCATTCGCCCGACGGGCGGCTGCCGGTGCTCATAGACGGCGATCACGCCTTGGTCGATGCGGTGGCCATCGGCGAGTATCTGGAGGAGCGGCATTCCGAACCGCCGCTGTTGCCGGTCGAGTCGCCGGCCCGCTGCGAAACGCGTCGGCTCGTCCAGTGGTTTCTCGTCAAATGCGTCGCCGAGGTGACGCGAATCGTCGTCGGCGAGCGCTTCTTGAAGCGCTTTTTGAGACTGGGCGAGCCCGACAGCGCCGCTCTGCGCGCCGCGCATCACAATTTGAAAACCCATCTCGCCTATATCGGCTATTTGGCCGAGCACCGGCATTATCTGGCCGGTCGCCGGTATTCGCTGGCCGATGCGGCCGCGGCGGCGAATGTGCTCATTCTCGACTATTTCGGCGATATCGATTGGACCCGGCATGACGCGGCGAAGGAATGGTATTTGCGCGTCAAGTCGCGTCGGGCGGTGCGGTCGCTGCTGGGCGAGCAATTACCCGGTCTGCCGCCGGCCGCCCATTACGCGAAACTGGATTTCTAGGGTCGTGGCCGCAGTCAGAGACGATCATTCGCCAATCCCGCTGTCCGCCTCCGCGGCCGCCGCGCTCAAGACACGGCTGATCGCCGCCGCCCGGGAGGCGGGATTCGCCGCGGCCGGGATCGTGCGGGCGGATGCGCTCGCGGCCAATGGAGCCGGCCGCCGGTTGCGGGACTGGCTCGCCCGCGGCTGTCATGGCGGGATGGGGTGGATGGCGGACCGCGCCACGGAACGCGCCGATCCGCGGCGCTACTGGCCGCCGGTGGGCAGTATCCTGATGGTCGGCATGAATTACGGAACGACCGAGGATCCCCTGGCGGCGCTTGCGCGGCCGGATCGGGCGGCGATCTCGATCTATGCCCGGCGCAAGGACTATCACAAGGTGATCACGACACGGCTGCGGCGGCTCAAGCGACTGGTGGAGGCCGAGGGGATTCCCGCGCGTATCGCCGTCGATACCGCCCCCGTGATGGAAAAGCCGCTGGCCCAGCTCGCCGGGCTCGGTTGGCAGGGCAAGCACACGAATCTGGTCTCGCGCAGCCACGGCTCCTGGCTATTTCTGGGCGCGCTGCTGATCGCGGCCGCCCTTCCGGCCGACTCGCCGCATCCGGACCGCTGCGGGCGCTGCCGGCGCTGTCTCGACATCTGTCCGACACAGGCCTTCCCGGCCCCCTATCTGCTCGATGCACGGCGCTGCATCTCGTATCTCACGATCGAGAATCGCGGCCCCATCCCGCGGGCGCTGCGGCCTCTTATCGGCAATCGCGTGTTCGGTTGCGACGACTGCTTGGCCGTCTGTCCCTGGAACAAGTTCGCGCAAGAAGGACGGGAGGCGACACTGGCTCTGCGGCCGCGGTTGACCGACTTGCCCTTGGCCCGTCTTCTCGATCTCGACGCCGCCGGCTTCGACGCGCTGTTCGCGGGCACGCCGATCAGACGCGCCGGCTATCCCGGCTTTCTGCGCAATCTCCTGGTTGCAGCCGGCAACAGCGGTGATCCGAAGCTCGCGACGGCGGTGCGGCCGCATCTTGTGTCCGATCACCCGCTCGTGCGGCTGCATGCGGTCTGGGCCTATGGGCGGCTGGCGGACGATTGGGCCTGGGCGCAGGGTGTAAAGCAGGTGGCTGTGCGCGAGCAGGATGCAGCGGTGCGGAGGGAATGGACGCTTTCGATACGGGATCGCCGGTCCAGAGGCGGGCGCGATCGCGCATTCATCGGCAACCGGTCGACAGGCCGGACGGCTTAGCCGCCTGTATCGGCGGCCTGCGCGTCGAAGCGGGCGAGATTGCGCCGGGCGGCCTCGGCCTCTGGGCTGTCCGGCCAGCGGGTCGCGATCTCCACCCACAACGCGCGGGCGGCCTTGCCGTCGCCTTCCATCGCCTTGAGATTGGCTTCTTCCAGCCACAGCAGTGGCCAGTCCGGCTGTAAGGCCTTGGCGCGAGCGAGATCCTCTTGCGCCTGCGCAAATTGCCCGAGAGCACGGTGGGCGCTCGCGCGCAGGACGTAGATGTCGGCGACTTCCGGATCGATGGCCTCCGCCCGGTCCAGATCGGCGATGGCGGCGGGAAAGCGGTGGAGAATGCCTTCCGCCCGCGCGCGGTCGATATACAGCTGCTGTTCGAGGTCCAGATGCCCGGCCGGGATCACGGACAACCCGCGCGTGAAGGCATCGATCGCGCGCTCGGGATCGTCGGCCAGCAGACGCGCATTGCCCAGCTGGGCATAGAGACCCGCCGCCAGGGCATCCACGCTCGTCGGGCCGCCGAGAGGATCATAGGGCAACCCCTCGCCACGCCGCAGCCGGGCCAGCATGTCCGCCAGGCGGTCGGCGGCCACGTCCGGGTGACCCATGGTCACGAGGGCGACGGCGATGCAGTGCTCGGCCGGCAGTCCGCCGCCGTCCGTCTCCCATCGGAAGGCAAGATCGAGCGCGTGATCCGGATCTTCGAGCGCGCGGGCGAGGCAGTCTCGGTATCGTGCTTCCTCCTTGACGGGATCTCCGCCCGTATCCTGCGGTCGGCTGGTTTCGGGATCGGCGCGGTAGCCCCGGAAGAAGAGCAGGGGAAAGCGGCGTGCGTCCTCCTGCTGTTCCTGCGGTGCGGCGTCATGGGACCGGGCGGGTGTACGCCGGAGCGGCGATTCGGGGATCGGTGGCAGCGGGGCGTCCGTCTTGGGCGGCTCCTCGGCCCGGCTTTGGCCGACAAGAACCAGGAACACCAGAGCAATGAGAATGATGATCGACGGATAACGCATGGCAGCAAGGACACTCCATTGAATGCAAGGCGCTGCGCGGCAATCTGCGATATGCTAGGACGGATCCATGACGGAACCAAGGCTGTTCATTTTCGGTTACGGATACACGGCGGCCGCGCTCGCCCGTCTACTCGCCTCCCGGGGGTGGCGGATCGCCGGCACGCGCCGGCCGGGCAACCTGGCGGGGGCAAGAGCGGAAAGAGCCGGTGCCGGCGCTGTCCGCCTGTTCGGCTTTGACCGCGCGCATGGCCTCGACGCCGAGGGCCGGGCGGCGTTGGCGGCGGCCGCGCATGTGCTGGTGACCATCCCGCCCGATGCGCAAGGCGATCCCGTGGCGGCGCTGCTCACCGACGAGCCGGCGCTGCTTGAACCCCGGCTGCGGTTTCTGGGTTATCTGTCCACCACCGCCGTCTATGGGGATACGGCCGGCGGCTGGGTGGACGAGACGAGCCCGCTGCGCCCGGTCAGCGCGCGCGCCCGGCGCCGTGTGGCGGCTGAGCGGCAATGGCGGGAATTGGCGGCCCGTCATGGCTGGCCGCTGATGATCTTCCGCCTGCCGGGGATCTATGGACCCGGCCGCTCGGCATATGAGCGCCTTCTCGCCGGCCGCGCGCATCGGATCGATGCCGGACCGCGACATGTTTTCTCCCGCATCCATGTGGCCGACATCGCCCGTGCGCTGGCCGCCGCCATGGCCGACCCCGAGCCCAGCGCCGTCTTCAACCTGGCCGATGACGAGCCGGCTCCGGCCCATGCGGTGGTGGCCCATGCGGCGCAGCTGCTGGGGCTGGAGCCCCCTCCGCTCCGGCCGTTGGCGGCGGCCGATCTCTCCGCGATGGCCAGAAGCTTCTATGCGGAGTCCCGCCGCGTGGATGCGCGCGCCATCAAGACGCGCTACGGGCTGTCCTGGCGGTATCCGAACTATCGGGAGGGATTGGCCGCCATTCTGCGGGAATCGGGGTATCCGTCTCGCGGGCCATATGCGCCCAGTGCGCAGCGATCAGACGGCGGGTGACGGGACCGGGGCTGCCGTCTGCGATCGTCCGCTCGCCGACCGCCGTGACGGGAGTAACGGCACTCGTCGTCGAGCACAAGAAGGCCTCGCGCGCCTGGGCGATGTCCGGAAGACCGAAGGGGCGCTCGTGGACAGGGATGCCATGGTTGCGGGCAAGCGCCAGCACGACGGCGCGGGTGATGCTGGGCAGAATCGCAGCAGACAGCGGACGGGTCACGAGCGCGCCTGTCGCATCCACGAGAAAAGCGGTGGAGGAGGCGCCTTCCGTCACCATGCCCGCGTCATCCACCATCCAGGCCTCGAAGGCGTCTGCGCGGGCGGCCTGTTCCTTGGCCAGGACATTCGCGAGCAGCGAGACCGACTTGACGTCGCAGCGCTTCCAGCGCTCGTCATCGACCAATACGACCCGCACGCCCGTGCGCTGCCGGGCCAGCAGACCGGTCAGCGAAAAGGGGCGGACCATCATCGCCAACGCTGGTCTTGGCATCGGGCGGGGAAACTTGTGGTCCCGCGGCGCCGCCCCGCGGCTGATCTGGAGATAGCAGGTCGCAGCCCGAGACCGCGCGCGATGCAGCAAACGACGCATGATCTGCCGCAACACGGTGCGGCTCGTGGGCCATGGGATCTCAAGCGCCATCAGCGAGCGGCCCAGCCGGTCAAGATGCGCCTCTTCGTCCACCGGACGTCCCGCGAGCGCGAGCACGACCTCATAGACGCCGTCGGCGAAGAGGAAAGCGCGATCCTCCATCGGCACCACGGCCTCGGCGGTTCGGCAATAGCGGCCATCAATATAGGCCAGACGCGGCACGAGCATTTCTCCTCGATCCATAGCCACCACCAGACGGCACGGGCGCAATGCACCCGACGCGAACGCCTGTGACTCCTACTGAACGATTTCGGGTGACATCGGTCAAGAAGCGATCGGTGATGGGGGAGGTGGGCGGAAGGTGGTCGGAAGGTGATGGCGCATCACGCGCCGCCTGCCGCCGGACGCGCGAAAGATGGGCTGGCAAGATCCTTAATGATGTCTTAACTTTCAACGAAGAAAATTGTCCTTTCGCAAAGGGCAGGGCGGAGGCACGCAGCTTCCCCGATGCCAAGGGCATGGGCGGGGATCGTATGATGGTCCGGGCGGCACCCATCCTGATCGTCGAGGACAGTCCGACCGTGGCGCAGGCTTGCCGTGACGCGTTGGTCCGGCTCGAACGACCGGTAGAGACGGCTGAGACACTCGCTAAGGCGCGGGCGGCCGTCCGGCGCCGCGTGCCGGCGCTGGTGCTGCTCGACGTCAAGTTGCCCGATGGCGAAGGGTTGGCGCTGCTCGACGAGCTTGCCCGCCTCGGCGATCGTCCGCCGGTGGTGGTGATGACGGCGCATGGCTCGGTGCAGCTGGCGGTCGAGGCGATGCGCCGCGGCGCCCTGGACTTCCTCGTGAAGCCCTTCGACGAGACACGGCTTTTGACCACGGTCAGGAACGCGCTCGAAAAATCTGCGCTGGAACGCAAGGTGCGGCATTATGAATGGGGGTTTCGCGAGGAGGGGTTTTGTGGGCTCATCGGACGGTCGCTGGCGATGCAGGCGGTCTATCGGATCATTGAAAGCGCGAGCCGCTCAAAGGCAAGCGTCTTCATCACGGGCGAGTCGGGCACCGGCAAGGAATTGGCCGCCGAGGCCATTCACCGCCTGTCATCGCGTGCGGACAAGCCGTTCGTCGCCCTCAACTGCGCAGCCATTCCGAAGGACTTGCTGGAAAGCGAACTCTTCGGCCATCGCAAGGGCGCGTTCACGGGCGCGGTGGAGCATCGGGAGGGCGCGGCCCTGCGCGCCGACGGCGGCACCTTGTTCCTGGACGAGCTGTGCGAACTCGCCCCCCGCCTGCAAAGCAAGCTGCTGCGCTTCATCCAGACCGGGGTGGTCCAGCCTGTCGGCAGTGACGAGACGGTTCGCGTCGATGTCCGCTTCGTGGCCGCCACCAATCGCGATCCCCTTGCGGAAGTGGAAGCCGGGCGGCTGCGCGAGGATCTCTACTATCGCCTGCACGTCATCCCGGTCGAGATGCCGCCGTTGCGCGAGCGGGGGGACGATATTACCCTGCTCGCCCGTCACTTCCTGAGCCGCTATGCCCGGGAGGAAGGCAAACCGTTCCAGGAGTTTTCGCCCGAAGCTCTGGCCATCCTGCGCGCCTACCACTGGCCGGGCAATGTGCGGCAGCTGCAGAATGTCATCCAGCAAGTGGTCGTGCTCCATGACGGTGAGGTGGTCACACCTGAGATGCTGCCGGCCAGCTTAAGACACGCCACCGGCCGGCGGGCGCGGATCGCCGCAGAGACGGCCGAAAGCCGTGAGGCCGGCCGGTCATTGGGAGGAGCACAGGGGGTGAAGCCGCTCTGGCTCGTCGAAAAAGAGGCGATCGAGGCGGCCTTGGCCGCTTGTGACGGCAGCGTGCCGAAGGCTGCGGCCCTGCTCGAGGTCTCGCCGTCTACCCTCTATCGCAAGCTTCAGGCTTGGGAGGAATCGGGGGCTGCCGCTCCCCCGGGCAAAACCGCCGGTAAACGACCCGCCTGATCCAAGCGTAACAGGTGCGCCTGCAAGCGGTCCGTCGCGCCGGAGACGCGCGGTCCGGGGTAGAGACCGAACCGATACATCCCCCCAAGGGAGCGAGCGGCCGATTGCCCCATATCTTGTGGGTGGTCCGCCATCTTCCCCCTTGTCTTTGTGGGTGAGGGCTGGCACCCTGACAGAGCCGGGCCGGACAGACTCCCGGATCCGGCCGGTGCCGGGCGAAAAGCCGACCGGATAGGAGGAAAAGCGGCTCGACGAATGGGAAGCAATCGGCTAAGCGCGAACCGATGCGGCGGGCGCGAGAGCGCCGGCCGGCCCGGATGCGAAAGAATGAGAAAACAGATATGAGGCGGCGATGACCGTGTTGCTGACGGCGGATATCGAAGGCGCGAGCGGCGATCCCTTGGAGCTCATCGAAGAGCTGGCCTTGGCGAATGACTGGGTGTCATCCCAGACTGGAGAAGACGAGCGCTCGCTGCGGGTGCCCGGCGCTTATGGCGAGCTCGATGTAAAGGCCGTCTGGCGCGCCGAGGAGCGGGTGTTGCAGCTGGTCTGCCTGTTCTACACCACGGTGCCCCTTACGAGACGCGTCGCCGTGTTCGAGGCGCTTGCACTGGCCAACGAACGGCTGTGGCTGGGACATTTCGAATACTGGGCAGATGAGGCCGCGCTCGTTTTCCGGCATGCCGTGGCTCTGGAATCGGCCAACGGCATAGGCGGAGAACATCTGGCGCTGCTGCTGCAGAACGCGTTTCAGGAGGTGGAGCGTTTCCATCCCTTCTTTTCCTTCGTCGTCGAGGAGGGCAAGGCGCCCGCCGAGGCTCTGGAGGCCGCGATGCTGGAGACGGCCGGCGAGGCGTAAGAGGCCGTCGGCAGGCTGTCGGCGGCTGGTAGCGGCGGCTCTTCCACCTCGGCCGGGGCGGTAGGAGATGGTTGGAAGGCTGCGCAGATGG
>CAZJPA010000101.1:0-10392 GCA_964547755.1 uncultured Sphingomonadales bacterium | reverse complement strand
GACGCGTCTGAGATTGCCGCCGCTCTTCTGGCGTTGCTGGCAGGCGAGCAGGGGGCCTATCGCGACCTCGTGTTGCTCAATACCGCCGCTGCCTTGGTGGTGGCGGAAGAGGCTCCGGATCTGCGCGCCGGCGTCGCTCTTGCGGCTGAGACGATCGATAGCGGCCGCGCCGCCGCTTTGCTCGCGCGCTGGCGGGCCATTCGGTCTGGTGCTCAGGAGATGCAGGCATGAACGACGTGCTGGCCGAGATCTGCGCCCACAAACGCGCCGAGGTGGCAGCCGCCAAAGGTCGTCTGCCGTTGTCTGCGCTGGAAGAGCGCGCGCAGACCGCCGAACCGCCCCGGGGATTTCGGTCCGCTTTGGCGGACCGGTATGGGAAGGGCCGATTGGCTGTCATCGCGGAATTCAAGCGCCGCAGCCCTTCCGCCGGCACCATTCGGGCTGGAGCCGATCCAGCTGCGATCGCCCGGGCTTATGCAGCTGCGGGTGCGACGTGCCTGTCGGTTCTGACGGATGAAACCTATTTCGGCGGCTGTGCCGCAGATTTGGCCGCTGCGCGATCTGCCTGCTCCCTGCCTGTGCTGCGCAAGGACTTTCTCGTCGATCCCTGGCAGGTGGTCGAAGCGCGGGCGATCGGAGCGGATGCGGTGCTCGTGATCATGGCCGCGGTGACCGACGATCTGGCCGAAGATCTGATCACCGCCGCTCGGGAGTGGGGAATGGATGCGCTGGTCGAAGTCCATGATGTCACGGAGTTTGATCGGGCCATGGCGCTCGGGGTTTCCGTCGATCTCATCGGCATCAACAACCGCGACCTCAAGCGCATGACGGTCGATCTCGGCACCAGCATCGCCTTGGCGCCGCGCTTGCCGGAAGGCGTGCTGGGTGTCGCCGAATCCGGTCTCAAATCCCATGCCGATCTCCTGCGGTGTCAGGAAGCGGGCATCGGCTGCTTTCTCATTGGCGAGTCACTCATGCGTGCCGCAGATCCGGGTGCCGCCCTGGCGGCGTTGCTGGGAGACTCGCAATGAGCATGGAGGACCGTCGGAAAAGCGGGTGGACGCATCTCGACACCCGAGGGGCTGCGCGTATGGTAGATGTCAGCGCCAAGGCCGAGACCGCGCGGGAAGCACGGGCCGAGGCCCTCTTGTGCATGCGCCCCGAGACCCGGCAGCTCTTCGCCGAGCAGGCGTTTGCCAAGGGGGATGCGCTGGCGGTTGCGCGGGTGGCGGGCATCATGGCCGCCAAGCGCACGAGCAGCCTCGTCCCGCTTGCGCATCCTATCGGGATCGAGGCGGTCAATATCGATTTCGATTTTGTGGAAGAGGGAATTCGGATCACGGCGCGCGTGCGCACCCGGGCGGCGACCGGAGTGGAGATGGAGGCGCTCACGGCGGTTACCGTGGCCGCCCTTACCCTCTATGACATGGGCAAGGCCCATGAGCGGGGGATGCGGATCACGGAGGTGCGGCTTGTCGAGAAGATCGGTGGCGCAAGTGGTCATTGGCGTGCCGAATCCCGGAGAGCGGATGAGACGGACGGAGAGTAGGGAAGAATGGCCGCAATGGCAGGGGGGCTGATCGCCGAGGAGGATGCACGGGCGCAACTGCTGGCCGCCCTCGATCCGATCGGGGAATCGGAAACCGTGCCCTTGGAGGCCGCATTGGGGCGTGTGCTGGCCGGCGATGTCCGCGCCGGGCGTACACAGCCGCCTTGCGATCTCTCGGCCATGGATGGCTATGCGGTGCGGGCGCAAGAGGCCCGGCCCGGCACGCGGCTGACGGTGATCGGCGTCTCGGCGGCTGGGCATCCATTCACGGGGCGGATGGCGGCCGGCGAGGCGGTGCGGATCTACACCGGCGCTGCCGTGCCGGCGGGCGCCGATGCCATTCTCGTCCAGGAACAGGCGCGGCGCGAAGGGCAGACCGTCATCGTCGAGGCGCCGGTGACGCAGGGGCGACATATTCGTCGCGCCGGCAGCGATTTCCAAGAAGGAGAGACCGTGCTGGCCGCCGGCACGCGCCTGGCCGCGCGGCATCTGGCGCTCGCTGCTGCGGCGGACCAGGCAAGCTTGCCGGTCACCCGCCGTCCGCGGGTGAAAATCTATGCCACCGGCGACGAATTGCGCCCGCCGGGTGCGGCGACAGTCCCGCATGCGATTGTCGATTCGAACGGTCCTGCTCTGGCTGCCATGTTGCGCGCAGCCGGAGCCGAGATCGCCGATCGCGCGATCCTGGCCGATGACGAGGCGGCGATCCGGCATCTGGCCGCCGCGGCCGCGGATTCCGATCTGGTGGTCACCATCGGCGGCGTCTCAGTGGGCGATCGCGATCTCGTCCGCCGCCTGTTGCCCGATCACGGCTTTAAGACGCGTTTCTGGCGGATTGCGATCAAGCCGGGCAAGCCGCTGCTATTCGGCCATATCGGATCAACAGCGATGATTGGTCTGCCTGGAAATCCGGTCTCCGCGCTGGTCACCGCTCTTTTGTTCGTGGTGCCGGCGCTGCTGCGTCTGCAGGGGATGCCGGTCACAGCGTGCAGCCCTCGGCCGTTGCTGGCCGAATTGCGGGAAGACCTGCCGGCCAATGGCAGCCGCCGCGCCTATCTTCGTGGTGTCAGCCGGTGGGAAGACGGCACGGCCACGGTCCGGCCGCTGGTTGTCCAGGACAGTGCGCATCTGTCTTCCTTGGCCGCCGCCGACGTCCTCATCCGCCGTGAAGCGCATGCCCCGGCGGCCGGTGCCGGCGAGATGGTTCCCGTCTTACCGCTGAGCGTGTGGGCATGAGGCGCGCGACGGATCGGCAGCACTCTAGCTAGAATACGACAGCGTGGCGAATGGGGTGACTTGACGGAAACGTCTGCGCGAACAGGCGCATCAGCTGCCAATGCACAGCAAAATCGCCACCGGAGAGCAGTATTTTGCTCTCCGGCGCGGAAAGTGAGCTGTGTCTTCTGCCGGGTATTTTGAAACCAGGCGCGGGGCTTTAGCGCTTCGAGAACTGGTGGCCGCGACGGGCTTTGTGGCGCCCGTATTTCTTGCGCTCGACGACACGCGCATCGCGGGTCAGCAACCCGGCCTGCTTCAAGGGCGCGCGCAGCTCGGGTTCGAAGTTCTGCAGCGCCTTGGCAATCCCGTGACGCAGCGCGCCCGCTTGGCCGGACAACCCGCCGCCGCGCACGGTGGCCATCACGTCATACTGGCCCTTGCGGCCGGCGACTTCGAAAGGCTGGTCTACGAGCAGCCGCAACGTCGCCCGGGCGAAATAGACCGTGTAATCCTTGCCGTTGACGGTGATCTGACCGCTGCCCGGCTTGATCCATACCCGCGCAATCGCGTTCTTGCGCTTGCCGGTGGCATAGGCGCGACCGAACTCGTCAAGGATGGGCTTGCGCTCTTCCGGGGGTTCCGCACCGCTCTCGGGCGGAAGGACGGTGCCGAGCTCTTCGAGGCTGTCAAGCTGGGTCTCACTCATCGTGGCTTACCTCTTGTTCTTCGGATTGCGCGCCGCCATATCGATGGGCGTGGGATTCTGCGCCGCATGCGGATGCTCCGGGCCCTTGTAGACCCGCAGCTTCTTCAACTGGCGCCGGCCGAGCGGGCCCTTCGGGATCATGCGCTGCACCGCCTTCTGGATCACACGCTCGGGGAATGGTCCGTCCAGGATCTCGGCCGCCGTCTGGCTCTTGATGCCCCCGGGATAGCCGGTATGGCGATAGTAGACCTTCTGGCTGCGCTTGCGCCCCGTGAGCTTGACCTTTTCCGCATTCACGACGATCACGTGATCACCGCAATCGACATGCGGTGTGTAGATCGGCTTGTGCTTGCCGCGCAGGATGCGCGCGATCTCCGCCGCCAGCCGGCCGAGCACGACGCCGTCCGCATCGATCACGAACCAGCGGCGTTCCACCTCCTGAGGTTTCGCCGAATAGGTCTTCATGGGACGAGTGCTCCCATCTTTCGCCTTGCTGTTCTCATCCACCGCACGATCACAGCGCCCCGTGAAAGGACGCATGCCGCACTTCGCGGCGTCCCCTAGCCGCCGTACGCCCTGCTGTCAAGGCGAATTTCGTTCCTGAATGTGAAGGGTTAGATGTAAGGTATCATGTTACCGCAGGCGGCGCGGTGCCGCTGGTTTCGGCTTCCGCCCAGCGGCCATAGGCATCGCTCACCCGCTCCCAGGGCAAGACGATGAAGGCGGGCACCGAGTAGGGATGCAGATTGGCGAAGCGCCGCTCGATGTCATTCACGCGCCGACGGGTCGTCTTGATGAAGAGCACCCATTCCTCATCTTCGCAGATTTCGCCTTCCCAACGGTAGCAAGACAATCCGGGACCGAGAATATTGACGCAGGCGGCCAGCCGTTCGTTGATGAGGCTGCGGGCGATACGGACCGCCTCTTCCCGGGTCGGCACGGTGGTGTAGATCGTTACCCCAGTCATCCTGTGACTGCCTTATCTTCCGGCTTCCATACCGCTTACGGCCGACGGTGCATGTGGAGATAGTGGACACCCGCCGCCAGCAACAGCACGGCCCCCGCCTGATGGAGAACCGCCCAGACGATGGGCACCCCATGGGTGACGGTCACCACACCAAGCGTGAACTGGACAAGGGTCAGCAGCGCAATCACGAGACTCGCCAATTTCGTGGGGCCCGGGGCGTCGTAACGCCAGGCGAGAACCACGAGCAGGCCGGCAAGCGCCGCCACGATCCATGCCGTATTGCGATGGAGAAAGTGAACGGCGACCGCATTGTCGAAGAGATTGCGCCACGCGGGTTTGAGCATCAGCAGGCCCGGCGGGACCCAATCGCTGCCCATCTTCGGCCAGGTGTCGAAGGCGTATCCGGCCTTGAGCCCGGCCATCAGGGCACCCAACGCGATCTGCAATACGAGGACCGTAAGAAAGGCGCGTCCCAACATCCGCCACCGTCGTTGGCGCATGCCATGGCGGGGGTAGAGCAGGTCGAATGCCGTCCACAGCACGAAGGAGAACAGGAAGAGCGCAAACAGCAGATGCAACATCAAGCGATAATGGCTGACTTCCGGCTCGCTCTGGAGTCCGGATTTGACCATCAACCAACCAATGAGCCCCTGCACGCCGCCCAGCAGGAAAATGGTCACGAGCCGGCCGTGGAAGCCCTTCGGAATCATGCCCCGCAGCCAAAAGAAAACGAGAGGAAGCAGATAGACGAGTCCGATCAGTCGGCCCAGCAGGCGGTGGACGTATTCCCACCAGTAGATCCGCTTGAACTGGTCGAGAGTCATGCCGCGGTTCACGAGCCGGTATTCCGGACTTTGCTGATAGGCGGCGAATTCCTCTTGCCAGGCCTGCTCGCTCATGGGCGGGACGATGCCTGTCACCGGCTTCCACTCCACAATGGACAGCCCCGATTCCGTGAGCCGTGTGATGCCGCCGACGACCACCATCAGGCCGATGAGGAAGACGACCATTACTAGCCAGCGGCCGACACGCGCGGCATCAGGCCCCCGCGAAAGCGGCAGCTGGCGGCTCGGCCGATAGCGGCGGATCGTCGTGGAATAGCGCATGGACAACTGGTAGCCTGAGACCGCGTGCCAGGCAAGCCGCGCAAAGGTCGCGGGGGGCAGAGCGGGGCGATGGGGGGACTTGTCAGTACCTGCGCCTGCATGTCAGCATGGCGGTGTGGCGATCGTCGGTATCGGCTGGACCGCCCTGAAACGAAGCGAAAGGGTGGCGAAACATGCGTAGACAAGACCACCGGCGTATTCTGGAGCGCCTGTATCGGACGCATCATCGGCGACTGGTCGGGCGGCTGGCGCGACGTCTGCCCGATCCGAGCGACGCCGAAGAAGTGGCGCAGGAGGCCTATCTGCGGTGTCTCGCACGCGCAGCTCCAAGGGACGGGAACGAAGTGCGCTCCTGGCTGTCCTATCTGTTCCGGGTGGCGCGCAACCTGGCGATCGATCGCATGCGGCGGGATGTCATGACGCGTGACAAGCTCGATCTATTGGCCGGGGACGCTGCGCGCCGCCAGGAGGAGCGGCGGCGGCCGGGCGTCCACAGGTCGGCCCCATTGTCCCTGGTCGAGCCGGCGACTGAGCGCATGATCGATGCCCGGGGGGAACTGGTGGCGCTGGCGGCTGCGATCAATGATCTGGATCCGCGTATCCGCCAAGCATTCATCTGGCATCGTTTCCACGGTCTTGCCTATGCCGAGATCGCGCGCCGGCTCGGCGTGTCCGTCAGCAGCGTCGAAAAATACATCATGACGGCGCTTCTGGCCTGCAGGCGGGCGCGCGCCCATGTGCGCATCGCTCAGCGCGGCGGTGCAGAAGAGATGATCGGGAGCTTGCTGGGCGAGCAGGTCGGAGTGCCTGTTGCGCCCGCGGTGGTGAAGCCCTCTTCCATTGTGGATGATACGCAGGATGTGAGGAAAACGCGTGCTCATTCGTCCGAAGAACGTGATCGGCAAGCCAACCCGGTCCGGCACGGAGCACGGAGGCGATGAGCGAGATCGGGCGTGACCACAGGCCGACAGCGGTCTCATCCGACCGGGACCGCATCGCCGAAGAAGCGGCCCGCTGGTTTGCGCGTCTGCGACGTGAACAGGCGGATCCCCAATTGCGCGCTGCCTTCCAACAATGGCAGAGCGAAAATCTGGCCCATCGCCGCGCCTATGCCGAACTCGAGGAGATCTGGCATCAGCTCGACGGGCTGATGCCGGTGGACACGGGCAAACGCCTCGCTGCGTCACCTGCGATCGGCATCCGCAAGGTACCGTGGCGGCTGCGGCGCATGGTGCGCGTGGCTGCCGTGGCTGCCGTGCTGGTGATCGGTATCGCCGGCTACCTGCAGGTGACGGGCGAAGCGCCCTGGTTGTGGGAGCAGGTCGCAACAGCGCGGGGCGAGCAGCGCACTTTGATGCTCGAGGACGGCAGCACCGTCTACCTCAATACGGCGACGCGCCTGGCCGTGCGCATGACGAAGGGGCGCCGGATCGTGCGGCTGCGTCAGGGGGAGGCCCTTTTCGAGGTCACGCATGATCCCGCGCGGCCCTTTCTGGTTGAAAGCCCCCTGGGGATGGTGCGCGTGGTCGGCACGCGCTTTGATGTCGCGCTGAATCTTGAGCGGCGCGCCATGCAAGTGCTGGTGGTCGAAGGCAAGGTGGCGGTCACCCCGGCGCGCGCTGAGAAACGGGATCACCAACCGCTTGCCTTAACGCCGGGCGAACTGGCCGAGATCACGGACCGTCATGTTGTGGAACGCCGCGTGGCGGATGTTCGTGCGCTCGTCTCCTGGCGGGATGGGTATCTGGTCTTCGACGGTAGTCCCTTGCAGGAGGTGGTGGACAGCGTCAACCGCTATCTGTCGCATCCGCTTAAGATCGCGGATGCCGAGATCGCGGATCTTAGCGTGACCGCGGTGATTCGGCTGGAAGATCGTGAAGCGATCGTGCAGGCGCTCACGACCGCCCTTCCGGTCAAGGCTTTGCGGCTGGACAATGGCACGACGCTGCTCTTCGCCAATCGCGAACAACCGTCATTGTGACGATTGCGCAAAAAGCCAAAAGATGCGCAAGGATGGTTTGAGGGATTTTGCCGATCGTTCGTCTTCTCCCGATGAGGCCTTTGTAATCGGTGGCACCATGACGGGTGGTCGGCCGGTGCGATGGCCGCAGAGAATGGTTTCAAGGACGGGAGGACGTCGAAGATGGGCACCAAAGCGAAGACCACAAACCGGTCGCACGAAGCCGGACGCAACGACCGCAAGGGCACACGAACGCTCCTCGCTGCCCTGATGCTGGGTGTGGCCGCCCCGCTCGTGACGACGGTTGCGGCTCATGCCGGTGGCACGGCGTTGGAGCGGCGGGTGGAGGTGCGTCTCGCCCCGCAGCCGCTTTCAAGCGCTCTGCTCGCGCTTTCACATCAAACAGGACTGGCGGTAGTCGCCGCACGCGAGTTGACGGCGCATCTGCAGGCACCGGCTGTGGAAGGGCGGATGACGCCGCTGGAAGCGCTGCACTATCTTCTCGCCGGTACGGATCTGGACTTCAAGGTTGTCGGCCAGGGCACGGTCTCCATCGTGCCGAAGAAAGCCAGGCGCGCCCGGCCGATCAAGACGTCCTGGCTGGCCGGTTCTTCTCCTCGGCCCAATCCCGCGTTGTTGCAGCAGGCCAAAGCGCCTGAAAGCGAGCCGCAGACGCCGGAATTCGCAATCGAGGAGATCGTGGTCACCGCCCGTCGGCGCGCTGAATCGCTCATCGACGTTCCGATTTCGGTGAGCGCATTCTCAGGCCAGCAGCTCGAGGATCTCGGCGCTGTCGATATCACGGATATCAATCTCTTTGTGCCGAACGTCACGATCGAGGTCTCGCGCGGCACGAACACCACGCTCACCGCCTTCATCCGTGGTGTCGGCCAGCAGGATCCGGTGGCCGGATTCGAGCAGGGCGTCGGTATCTATATAGACGATGTCTATCTCAACCGGCCGCAAGGCGCCGTGCTCGATCTTTATGATGTCGAGCGCATCGAGGTGCTGCGCTGTCCCCAGGGCACACTCTACGGCCGCAATACGATCGGCGGTGCCGTCAAATACGTCACCCGTCGATTGGGGAACGAGCCCTCGGCTGAGATCCGGCTCATCGGCGGCAGCTATCGGCAGTTCGATGCGGTGGGCACATTCACTCTGCCGTTGACCGATACGTTCCGGATGGGGGGCGCAATCGCCCGGTTCACGCGCAAGGGCTTTGGTCGCAATCTCAATCTCGTCGGGCTCGAGAATTACGAAAAAGACATCTTGGGTGGGCGCTTGAGCTTTGAGTGGACGCCTGATCCCGATGTCTTCGTGCGCATCGCGGGTGACTGGACGGACGACAATTCCGATCCGCGCCAAGGCCACCGCCTGATCCCGGGATTGTTCTCCGGCGCACCGGTTCTCAAGAATGTCTTCAACACCCGGGCCGGTCTCAACAATCCGCAGGCCAGCACCGTCAATCGCGGCGTCTCCGGGCTCATCGAGTGGACGATCGACGATCGCTTCACGCTCAAGAACATCCTTGCCTATCGCGACAACCGGTCCGATCAGCCGCTCGACTTCGACAGTCTGCCGACGGTGGATGTCGATGTGCCGGTCACCTACAAGGATCATCAGGTGACGGAAGAGCTGCAACTGCTGTTCGACACCGGCGACTGGTCGGGGGTGGCCGGCTTCTTCTACATGAACGCCGCTGCCTTCAACGTCTTCGACGTCGTGCTGGGCGAGCTTGGCGGCCTCATCGGCCTTCCCGGGCTCAACGCCTTCACGCTCGGCCGGGTGAAGACGAATACCTGGGCGTTGTTCTTCGATCTGACCTATGCGGTGAACGACCAGATCGCCATCTCCTACGGCGGTCGCTTTACCAGCGACAAACGCACCGCCCGGATCCTGCGCCAGACATATCTGGGCGGCTTCTCGCCCTTCTTTGGCGGTCCGGAGCGCTCCCCGATCCTGACCACCACCGACTTTCTGGGGTCGAAGACTTTCGAGAAGTATACCTCGCGTGGGTCGATTTCCTGGCATCCGAGCCCGGACCACAATGTCTATGTGAGCGTGAGTCAGGGCTTCAAGGGTGGTGGTTTCGATCCACGTGGGTCCGCTGTCTCGGCGCCTGATCTCGACGGTGACGGTCTGGCGGGGGCGGCCGATCCGGAGGATGTTTTCCAGTTCCTCTTGTTTAAGCCGGAACGCATCATCAGCTATGAGGTGGGGCACAAGGGCCGCTTCTTCGACGGTCGCTTCCGGCACAGCCTGGCCGCCTTCTGGAGCCCCTACAAGGACGTCCAGATTCCCGGTTCGGTAGGCGTGGATACCAATGGCGACGGTGTCAACGACACCTTTATCGGCGTCACCACGAATGCCGCGCGGGCGCGTATCCGCGGGCTCGAATGGGAGGCGGACGCGCTGCTCGTCGCCGATGCCTTTGCGCCCGGCGGCGAGATCCGGCTCAACTGGTCTGTGGGCTATATCGATGCCGACTACAAGACGTTCATCAACGCCTTCGGTCAGGACATCTCGGATGTCGCGCGCTTCCAGAACACGCCGCGCTGGACGGCGAGCGTCGGGCTGGTGGCGGCCGCTCCAGTCGCGATTCTGGGAGCCGAAGGGCGGCTGCAGTTCCTGCCGCGGATCGCCTATCGCAGCCTCACCCACCAGTTCGAGACCGACAGCGCCTTCCTTGATCAGCCCGAATATGCGCTGCTCGATATCTCACTGGTGTGGACGTCCGACGATGGGCGCTGGGAACTCGGCATCCACGGCCGCAACCTGACAGACAAGCGCTACATCATCGCCGGCTGGGATTTCATCAACGACGCGACCGGCGCGCCGACTCTGGGCTTGGAAGGCATCGCAACCGCCTTCTATGGTAACCCGCGC
>CAZJPA010000100.1:0-10402 GCA_964547755.1 uncultured Sphingomonadales bacterium | reverse complement strand
CGGGGATGAGATCTTCGACGTTCGGGATTGTCTTCCCTTCCCGCTGGATCCGCCGATCAAGTCGGCGGATGACGAAAGAAAGACGATGGCGGAAAACGGGCCAGTGATCGGTCGTCAGCCAGCAGGGAAAAGGCTTCCCCGCGCAGGCCATCCTGCGGCGACGCAAAATCCATACACAGGCTCTTTTCCGTGATGACGTTGCCCTTCACAGCTGAGAGGCCCCACCCGCAGGCATGAGGGGCACAGCCTCTTGCATTTGGCGTGTGAATGCCGTAAAGGCGCCGCGTCATCGGTGTCGCAGCGGGTGACCGCATGTCACCGATGGTTCGTGCGGGCGTAGCTCAGGGGTAGAGCACAACCTTGCCAAGGTTGGGGTCGTGGGTTCGAATCCCATCGCCCGCTCCATCCGCGCCTTCGTTCCGGACCGTTCGTCGGCCGATTTGTGCCGGCAAGCGTGGTTTTTTCCTCCACCGCCCGCTCTGTAGCGCGCCGGTTTGTTTGATAGCTTCGACTGTCTATTGGTAGACGAAGTGCCGTTCGTGGGTCCGAGCGCTTTCCCGGCGGCGGAATTTGCGGATGATCTGATCGCCGGCCGACAGCTTGCTCGCATGGTCTTGCGCGACTATCTTGAGTCCGACGACGAGATCGGAGTTCACCATGTCGCCTCTCGCCCTGATTCTCGGTTCCTTTGCGGCCTTCGTGCTCGGCTTCGTCTCGCCCTGGTGGTGGCTGGTGACGGCCGCACTCGTCGCCGCCTATCTCATCCAGCTCGCCCGCTTTCTCTTCGTCGACGATCTTGTGTGACGCGCAGCCTCTCCCACTCCATGACCCGGATCGCCGTCATCATGCCCGCGTAATCAGCGCCGTCGGCTCGCCGGTCGGCCCCCAGACGCCATTGCGTCTGGACCATGATCCATATCTCCACCGCCGCCGCGTTCTCGGGCCAGATCCCCTCCGGCGCCTGCGGCGGTGTGATCGCGGCCGCATGCGTGTGTTGAAGGACATCGATCCGGACCCCCGTGATCCAGGATGGCGACCGCACGCTGGTCCCTTGCGCCAAGGTGACGACCGGCTGTGAGTCGCGCTCAAAGCGCCCCGATCCGGTAAAGCCGGTTTCATCCCCGCGTTCGGCGGGCGCGCGATGCCGACGTTCGGTGATGCGCGGCAAAGGATCGGGCGGTGAAAAGAAAACGGTGACGGCGGGTGGTGGGGGCTCCCTCAATCCCCACATTGCGCTCCGACGCATGGCGTCGGGCTACGGCCGGGAGACTCACCGTGTCACACCCGCTGTCACAGTTCTTTAATATCATAGTGTTTGGCGGGTGTTCAAAGCCTCGCAAACGCCATGCGTTGAAAGCAGGTGGTGATTGACCGCCCATTTTGCATCTGCGCGGCGGATTTCTGCGGCGTTCGGGCCGGTTCTGCGCCTTGGGTTTTCCGTCCCACCACGTCCCGGCATGTCCTCCTCTATCCCGCATCCTCCTTTGCGATCATTCTATCCGTCATGTTACAGCGGCCTGGTCGTGAGAATTTCGGTATCCACCGGCGGCAAAACTCTTTTCACCGGCTCTTAAGCTTTTTAGGTTAACGCCAATACGGAATCACAGACGACATGCCGGCCGGCACCGCCGAGGGTTCCGGCCCGCCTTGGGAAGGATCCTGCCGCCATGGACGTGGCCCTGCGCGATCCCTTCGCCCTCAAGGACCGCAAGATCACAGAGGTCCTCGCGCATGCGAAGGCGGTCACTTCGCCTGAAGAGTGCGCCGATCTGCTTCGGTTTCTCGATGTCTTCTATGCCCATGCGGCCGCCGATGACATCGAGGACGAGTCGGTCGAGGATCTCTACGCCATCGCCCGCTTCATGTGGAAGCTGGGGCGTGAGCGCCGGCCGGGGCGGCCGATCGTGAAGGTCTTCAACCCCCGCGAAGAAAAGGAGGGCTGGGCCACGCCGCATACGGCGATCGCCATCGTCAACGACGACATGCCCTTCCTCGTCGATTCGATCACGGGAGGACTGGTCGCGATCGAGCACCATCAGATCTATGCCGTTCATCACCCGATCCTTCTGGTTGCACGCGACGAGAAGGGCCGGCGGCAAAGCGTGATCGGCGCCTGCGGCTATGATCGCGAGGAAGACGAGGGCGCGCTCCGGGAATCGCATATCTACATCGAGATCGATGCCCAGTCCGACCCGCGCGCGCGCGAGGCGATCGCCCGGCGGGTGGAGGCGATTCTCGCCGATGTCCGGCGCGCGGTGACGGACTGGCGGCCGATGCTCGCCAAGATCGACGAGACGGTCGCGGCTCTCACCGTGGCGCCGCCGCCGATCCCGGCCGACATGCAGGAAGAGACCATCCGCTTCCTGCGGTGGCTGCGGGACGACAATTTCACCTTCCTCGGCTATCGCGAATACCGTTTCGATGGCGACCCGCAGGTGGCGGCCTTCTCGGCCGTGCGCGGCAGCGGCCTCGGGCTGCTGCGGGATCCTCGCCGCTACGTGCTGCGGGGCGCCAAGGGGTTGACCGTGATTTCCGAGGAGATTCGCGAATTCTTGCGCAAACCCGACCAGCCGGTGATCATCACCAAGGCCAATGTCAAGTCCACGGTTCATCGCCCCGTCCACATGGACTATATCGGTGTGAAGATCTATGACGAACAGGGAGCGGTGGTCGGCGAGCGGCGGTTCGTTGGGCTGTTCACGTCCAAGTCTTACGCCTCCAGCGTGTTCGCGGTGCCGCTGCTTCGGCGCAAGGTCCGCAACGTGTGCCGGCGGGCGCGTTTCGATCCCCGCAGCCATGCCGGCAAGGCGCTCATCCACATTCTGGAGACCTTTCCGCGTGATGAGATCTTTCAGATCGAAGAGGATCCTCTTCTCGCCACCGCGCTTGGCATTCTGCATCTGAGCGAGCGGCCGCGGCCACGGGCCTTCATCCGCCGCGACCGGTTCGAGCGCTTCGTCTCGGCTCTCGTCTTCGTGCCGCGGGAGGCCTATCATGCGGGGCTGCGTGAGAAGATCGCGGCGATTCTGTGTGAGGCGTTCGGCGGCGAGCTGTCGGTCTATTATGGTCAGCTGTCGGATGCGGTGCTCGCGCATTGGCATTTCATCATCCGCACGCGGCCCGGCGCCGTGAAGAAACCGGACCCCGATGAGATCGACCGGCGCATCGCCGAGGTCGTGAAAGGCTGGTCGGAGAATTTGCGCGAGTTGCTGATTGCGCGCTTCGGCGAAGAGCAGGGGTTACGGCTGTTTGCGCGCTATGGCCGCGTCTTCCCGCGGGCCTATGAGGAGGACTTCGAGCCGCGCCAGGCGATTCTCGACATCGCCAAGCTGGAGGAGCTCGGCGGGGATCAGGACGTGGCTTTCGACCTCTACCGGCGGGAGTTCGACGACAAGCGTTTCCTTCACCTCAAGATCTATCACGCCAACCGCATCATTCCGCTGTCGGAGGTATTGCCGGTTCTCGAAAATCTCGGACTCAAGGTGATCAGCGAGAACGCTTACGAGCTTTCTCGTCCGGATGGCGGCTGCATTCACGATTTCTTCGTTGAACGGGTGCGCGAGAGCAGTCTGTCGCTCGCCGAGATCAAGCCGTTGATCGAGGATCTGTTGGCTGCGCTATGGGCCGGCCGCATCGAAAACGACCCCTTCAACGGGCTGGCGATCACCGCCGGGCTCGATTGGCGGCAGATCGTGGTCTTGCGCGCCTACGGCCGTTATCTGCGCCAACTGGGCCTGCCTTTCGGACAAGGATACATCGCCTCTTCTCTTCAGGCGCATCCCGAGATCGCAACTCGTCTGGTCGCGCTTTTCGAGACGAAATTCCAACCCAAGGGCGGCCGGCGCCAGCGGGAAGCCAGAGCGGCCGCGCTCAAGACGGAGCTGCTGGAAGCGCTCAATGCCGTCTCGAGCCTCGACCAGGACCGGATCCTGCGCGCCTATCACAATCTCGTGGATGCGACGGTGCGCACCAATTTCTACCGCCCCTTCGACCGCCCGCTTCACGGCCATTCTCTCGGTCTGGCCTTCAAGCTGCGTTCGCGCGCGATCGAGGAGGCGCCCCAGCCCCGCCCGTGGGCGGAGATCTTCGTCTACTCGCCACGGGTGGAAGGCGTGCATCTGCGCATGGGGCCGGTGGCGCGCGGCGGTTTGCGGTGGTCGGACCGCCGCCAGGACTTCCGCACCGAGGTGCTCGGCCTGGTCAAGGCCCAGCAGGTCAAGAACGCCGTGATCGTGCCGGTGGGCGCAAAGGGCGGATTCGTGCCCAAGCAGCTGCCGCCGGCCAGCGATCGCGACGCCTATCTGGCCGAGGGCATGGCCTGCTATCGGACGTTCGTGGCCAGCCTGTTGTCGGTCACCGACAATCTCGACGGCGAGACGGTCGTCCCGCCGCGGCGTGTCGTGCGTCACGATGCGGACGATCCCTATCTCGTGGTGGCTGCCGACAAGGGCACGGCCACCTTTTCCGACATCGCCAACGAGATTGCCGAATCCTTCGGCTTCTGGTTGGGGGATGCCTTCGCCTCCGGCGGCAGCAACGGCTACGACCACAAGGCGATAGGGATCACGGCGCGCGGGGCATGGGTGTCGGTCGAACGCCATTTCCGCGAAATGGGGATCAATGTCGCGGAAGACCCCATCGATGTCATCGGCGTCGGCGACATGTCGGGAGACGTCTTCGGCAACGGCATGCTGCGGTCGCGGGCGATCCGGTTGAAGGCGGCCTTCGACCACCGCCACATCTTCCTCGATCCCGATCCGGATCCCGAGGTCGCCTTCGCCGAACGCGAACGGCTTTTCCGTCTGCCCCGTTCGAGCTGGGCGGATTACGATCCCGCCAAGATCTCGAAAGGCGGTGGCGTCTTTCCGCGTTCGGCGAAAAAAATCCCCTTGTCGCCCGAGGTGCGGCGCTGGCTCGGCGTGGAGGCCGACAGCCTCACCCCCCAGGCCCTCATTCGCGCGATCCTGAAGGCGCCGGCGGATCTGCTGTGGTTCGGCGGCATCGGAACCTATGTGAAGGCCGGCACCGAAAGCCACGCCCAAGCTGGAGACCGCGCGAATGACGCTGTGCGTGTGGATGCGCATGAGCTCAAGGTCAAGGTCGTCGGCGAGGGCGCCAATCTCGGCATGACACAGCGGGCGCGGATCGCATTCGCGCGCGCAGGCGGACGCGTGAACACGGATTTCATCGACAATTCCGCAGGCGTGGATTGCTCGGACAAGGAAGTCAACATCAAGATCCTGCTGGCGGACGCCATTCGTCAGCGGCGGTTGACCATGCCGCGCCGCAACAAGCTGCTCAAGGATATGACGGAGGATGTGGCGGCGATCGTCCTCAAGGACAACTATCTTCAAACCCAGGCGATCTCTCTGGCCGAGGCGAGCGCCGCCAAGGCCCGCGAATCCCATGCCGGCCTCATCCGCTTGCTCGAACGCGAGGGGATCCTCGATCGTGAGCTCGAGGTTCTGCCCAGCGACGAGGAATTCGCGGAACTGGCCTTGAACCGCAAGGGGCTGACCCGTCCCGAGATCGCGGTACTCATGGCCTATGCGAAGCTCTCGCTCAAAGCCGTGCTGCTCAACGGCGCGTTCATCGACGATCCCTGTCTTAGACCGGTGCTCGAGAGCGCCTTTCCGGCCGCCTTGCGCGAGCGCTTCGGCGATCTCATGGACCGTCATCGCCTGAAGCGCGAACTGGTCGCCGCTCAGCTCGTCAACGAGATCGTCAATCGCGCCGGGATCACCTTCGTCTACGAAGTGCGCGAGGAGACGGGACTCGGGGTGGATCAGATCGCGGCCGCCTACACGCTGGCCCGTGACGTGTTCGCGCTGGGCGGTCTGTGGGCCGAGATCGACGCCCTCGACTATCAGGTGCCGGCGGCCATTCAGACCCTGATGCATCTGGAGCTGCAGGAGTTCCTCAAGGCCCAGACGGTGTGGTTCCTGCGCAATGAGTCTTGGCCCTTCGATCTGGAGACCCTGGTCGCCGCCTATCGCGATGGCGTGGAAGCGCTGCTCGCCGACCCGGAATCGGCGCTCGCGCCGTTGGCCCGCGAGCAGTTCCTCGCCAAGCAACAGATGTATGCGGCCGAAGGCGTGCCCGAGGCGCTCGCCCGCAAGATCGCCGCTCTCTTGTCGATGCCCTATGTCTGTGACCTGGAGAAAGTGGCGAATCTTCTGGGCCGGTCCATCGTGGAAGTGGGCGGCGCCTATTCCGCGGTCGGGGACCGGCTCGGGTTCGACTGGTTGCGGCAAACGGTGGAAGCCGTGCCGCTGGATGATCACTGGGAGCGGCTGGCCGCCGAAACATTGCTTGATGATCTCGCCGACCAACAGCGCGAGCTCACACGAGTCATTCTCGAACGATTGCCGGAAAGCGATGGCGCCGAGGCCGTCAGTCGCTGGTTGGCCGAACAGGAACTCACCCTCCAGCGCGCCGAGCGGTTGAAGGAGGAGCTCAAGGCCAGCGGTCCGCTCACCGTGGCCAAGCTCTCTTTCGCCGTGCGCCACATGCGTTCGATCCTCGCGCGCGCCCTTTGAGGGACGAGCGGCCATCTTCCCGCGAACGGGCGAAGGCGGCGCCGGCACTCAGAGAACCGGCTCCGATTCCGGCGCGATGCTTGGCGCGGTGTTCCGATGGCGCAGGAGCAGCACAAGGGGCAGGCCGGCAAGCCCCAACCAGCCGACCATCGCAAAGATGTCCACATAGGCGATCATCGCGGCCTGGCGGGTGACCTCACCATTGAGCAAGGCGAGCACCGGATTGCCGGGAAAGGTGAGATAGGGGGTCACCGCCAGACCGTCGAATGTCGGTGCGAAGGGGGTGATGTGGCGGCCGAGGAAGGCGTGGATCGCTTGCGTCTTGCGGGTCAGCAGCGCGGTCAGCACGGAAATCCCGATGGCTGCGCCGATATTGCGGGCGAGCGTATAGAGGCCGGCGGCTTCCGTGCGTGCAGCCGTCGGCAGAGTCCGGAAAGCGGTGGCGGACAGGGGTGAGAAGGCCAGTCCCAGCCCAAAGCCCTGCAGCAGGCCGGACCACGCAACGGGATGCCAGTCCATCTGCAGCGAGAATCCGGCCATCCAATGCATGGCCACAAGCGAGAGCAGCATGCCCGTCCCGATCAACAGATACGGGGGAATCCGCCGCATCAGCCGGCCGGCCAGTATCATGCCCACCATCATGCCGAAACCGCGCGGTGCGAGGACGAGACCGGTGGTCACCACCGGATAGCCCATCAGATGCTGAAGCATCGGCGGCAGGAGGGCGACGGTCGAAAACAGCTGCAATCCCAGCGCGAAGCTGATGGCCAGACTCGACACGAAGATCCGGTCGCGAAAGAGCAGAGGCGCGATGAAGGGATGGCGGGCGGCGGGAATATGCCAGGCGAACAGCCATGCGCCCGAGAGCGCGAGCAGGAGATAGGTCCAGATTTCCGGCGAGGCGAACCAGTCGGCCCGCTCACCGCGGTCGAGCATCAATTGCAGCGCCGCGAGCGCGAGGGCAAGCAGCAAGAAGCCCGTGCGGTCGAAGGGTCTGTCGCGGCGGGGGCTTTCGACGAGGAAGACGGCGAGCACCAACAGCGTCACCATGCCCACCGGCACATTGATGTAGAAAACCCAGCGCCAGTTCCAGTTGTCGGTCAACCAGCCACCGATGATGGGACCGAAGATGGGCGCCATCACCACGCCTGCGCCCCAGATCGCCATGGCCTGGCCGTGTCGACTCTGGGGGTGGATGTCGAGCAGCACTGCTTGGCTCAGTGGAATGAGGGGGGCACCCAAGAGTCCCTGCACGAAGCGCCAGATCACCATCTCGATCAGGTTGTGCGCCTGGCCGCAGAGCGCAGAAGCGGCGGTAAAGCCGGTCACGGCGAAGAGAAACAGACGCTTGCGTCCGAATCGCTCGGCCAGCCAGCCGGTCGCCGGGGTCATGATCGCGGCGGCGACGATATAGGAGGTGAGCACCCAGACGATCTGATCCTGCGAGGCGGAAAGCGTGCCCTGCATATGCGGCAGGGCCACATTGGCGATGGTGGAATCGAGAACCTGCATCGTGGTTGCGGCCATGACCCCGATCATCACCATGGCCCGGGATTCGACCAGCAGGGCCGGGCGATCGGAGGCGTGGACGGACATCACAGCCGATTCCCCGTGCCTAGCGCAAGCCGAGTCCGGCCAGCGCTGTCTTCAAACGCGCGCGCCAGGAGATGCCGGTGTCCACCGTCACCGTGACCGACAGTCCCGCGCGACGCATCGCGGGGGGCGGGGGGCGGTCGAAGGTGATGCGCACCGGCACGCGCTGGACGACCTTGACCCAGTTGCCGGTCGCATTTTCGGGCGGCAGCAGCGAAAATTCCGCGCCCGTCGCCCAGCCGATGCTTTCCACATGGGCGGGCCAGCGCCGCAGGGGGTAGGCATCGATGACCACTTCGGCCCGCTGGCCGGGCCGCATGTGTGTCAGGGCCGTTTCCTTGAAATTGGCCTCCACATGCAGGCCGCTGTCGGCGATGAGCGTCAGCGCGGGCAGGCCGGCCGGCAAATAGATTCCCGGCACCAGCCGGTCCGTTTCGGCGACGACGCCGGCAACCGGAGCAACCACCCGGCTGTGATCGAGGCGCCAGCGGGCGGAATCGCGGCGCGCTTGGGCTTCTTGGACCCATGGATGCGCATCGATCCCTCCCGTCAGCGCCGGTCCGAGAGTGGTTTCGATTTCCGCCAGACGTTTTTCGGCTCTGTGGACGCTCTCGCGCGCGCGGATCAGTGCGGCGGTCGTCTCGTCCAGACGGGCTTGCGGCGCATGCCCGGCGGCCACCAGCTCGCGGGCGCGGTCTGCGTTCTGCTGGGCCAGGGTGAGATCGGCCTCGGCCGCGGCCAGGGCCGCCTCGGCCTGGGCGCGTTCGGCGATTAACCCGCGCACCTTTACGCGGGCGGCGGCGAGTGCGGCCTCCGCCTCGGCCAAGGCGATGCGGAAGGGTTCGTCGTCGAGGGCGAACAGCAGATCCCCTGCCGCGACGGGCTGGTTTTCACGCACGGCGACCCGCGCGATCCGGCCGGAGACTTCGGCGGCCAGCAGCAGTTTGTCGCGCTTGATGAAGGCATCATCGGTCGAAACCACCCGGCCCGATGTCAACCACCACCAGCCGGCGCCCGCGAACAACAGCACCGGCAGCGACCACATCACAAGCCGGCGCAGCCAGCGTCTGGCGGCGCCGATCGAACCGGTCCGTGGGCGGCGGTCAGCCTTTTCGCTCACGCTGCGCCCCCTTTCCCTCCGCTCTCGTCTGGACTCGGCCGCCCAGCCAGCCGCCGGGCGAGGCGGTCCAGCATATCCTTGAGCTGACAGCGCTCGGCTGGCGTCAGCACCGCCAGCATCTCCTCCTCCAACCGGCGGGCCAGCGCGAAGAGCTCGGCGATGATCGGGCCGGCCGCGGGCGTGAGATAGAGCCGGCGCACCCGTCTGTCGGCGGGATCGGCCCGGCGCGTGATCAGGCCATCGCGTTCGAGACGGGTGACGATGCGCGACAATGTAATCGGTGCCACATCCATCAACTCGGCCAATTCGCGCTGGGTGACGCCGGGAAAGCGCGCCAATCGCCCAAGACACAGCCATTGCGCGCGGGTCAGCCCCAACGGCTGGGCGGCGCGGTCGAATCGGCGCCGGAACAGCCGCGAGACATCGCCGAAAACCGGACCGATCAGGGTTGCGAGATCGGCCTGCCCGACCGGCTGGTCCGCTTCTTCTGGGGCGGTTGGAGATGCATTCCTCGTTTTCATAAGCACGCTTATAGTAAGCAGGCTTACTATCTGCAAGACGAAAGCGGGGACCCGGTGATCAGAGATCAGTGATCGGGGATCAGGATCTTGTGCGATACACGATTTGGGGAAGAGAATATGGTCAAACCGGGGTTCGCTGGTCGGTGATCAGGCGTCCATGATCAAAACCCTATGCGATGTATGGCGGGGGAAAACGGCATCCACCGGCGGATTTCATCTTGTTATTCGGTGGGGAGGCTGTTGCGCGATTTTCTTTGTTACTCATTGGGCATGGGCGGTGGTTCATCCTTTGTCATCCCTTATCTTTCCTCCTGGATCCGGGGCGTCCCTTCTAGATCCGGGGCGCCCTCGTGCTTAGCGCGCGATCTGGTGCATTCTTGCTTGGGCCTCCACCATCTTCCACCCATCCGCCCGGTCTTGTCGTCTCGCGCCGTCGTTTTCTGTCCGTCACCTGCCGGCTCCACCGGTAGAGCCATGCCCCTCCCCCCTCATCCGCTGGCTTGACCAGCGGGTTCAGCAAGCAGCGAAGACAATCCCGAACGTCGAAGATCTCATCCCCGCCGGCTGGATTCGCCGGTTAAACCGGCGAATGACGCAATAAGAAATCACCCTCGACCGATTCCCTTTTC
>CAZJPA010000099.1:0-10451 GCA_964547755.1 uncultured Sphingomonadales bacterium | reverse complement strand
GCCCGGCCGCCAATTTTGTTTCGATATCGGAACAATCATTGTGACGAAAAGGCAGGATGCGCGCCCGGGACAGCCGTGCCCCCGCCCACAGACAGGAATGGGCGAGCGCATCGATCAGGATCACGTCTTCTGGACCCGCCAGCGCCGTCAGCGCACTCACGTTGGCGAGATAGCCGGAGCCCAGGACCACCGCATCCTCGCTGTCCTTCCAGGCGGCGAGCCGCGCTTCCAACGCGTGAAGCAGGGGGTGCGAACCGGTGATCAGCCGCGACGCCCCGGCCCCCGCGCCCCAGCGCCGGGCCGCCGCGGCCGCCGCTTCCCGCACGCGCGGATCGCCTGCCAGGCCGAGATAGTCGTTGCTCGAAAAATTGACGAATATCCGCCCGTCGATCGCAACACGTCCATCGGGCCGATTCTCGGCCGGACGCAGCCGCCGCCGCAGTCCGCGCCGGGCGCGCGCGGCCAACAACTCCTCGGCAAATGCGGCCAGATCGGCCATTCCGCATCCCGTCTCGTCACATCCCGCCGGCCGGACACAGCCCGACCGTCGGCAGCACACATTCTTCCGCCAAGCAACCGGCGGGATAGGCGCCGGCCGCCGGCATCGTCAAGCAGGATGCGTCCGATCGCCGCGCCCGCCTGCTTGTGGATTTCTTTGCGCCCATTCGGCCCGGGCCGAGGCGGGCGTGGTCACGACATTCCAACCGCCCTTACCCACAAGCGGCGCGACAAGAAACGAGAACACCAGATTGTTTCGGAAACGGAACAATAGGTGTGACACCTAATATACGTCCCATCCGCCCCCCTTGCCCTTGGCGGCCGCAGTCCGTTGCTCTAGCGGCGGCGCGAACGGGCGGACAGGCGTGCGATTTCCTGGGCGACCATGTCTTCGACGATACGCGGCAGATTCTCGTCCAGCCAGGCCCGCATCATGGGTTTGAGCATCTCGCGCACAAGCCCCTCCAAGGTGGGCGCGCCGCCGTCCGCGCTCTTGATCAGCATCGCGGACAGCTCGGCGAAGGAGGCCGCCACCTTGACCTCTGTCGGGGGAGAAACGATGGCGTCGTCTTCCGGCTGCGACATCGGCGCCTCCTCGGCCGCAGCCGCCTGCTCGTCGGCAGCGGCCAGGGCGGCGGCGAAATCGTCCGCCGGCTCTTCATCGGCCGGCTCCGTCAGCTCGAAGACATCGTCCTCTTCCGCGACCGGCTCTTCGGCGATCGGTTCTTCGGCGATCGGCTCCTGGGCAGCGGGCTCTTCTTCGGGTTCCGCTTCAGCTTGTGCGGCTTCGTCTTCGTCGGGCTCCGCGTCTGCAAAAAGGGCGTCGGCAGCAGCCTGCGGATCGACGGGATCGGCGGCCGGCTCTTCCTCCTCGACCGCGGCAGGCGCTTCGGCAGCGGGTTCATCCTCCGCCGGCTCTGCCGCCGCGCGCGCGCGCTCGTCTTCCGCTTCTTCGGAAATGATGCGGCGGATGGAGGCGAGAATCTCCTCCATGGTGGGCTCTTTGTCGGTCGCGTCTGCCATGAGCGCTCGCCATCCCTCGTTCGGCCATGCGAAAACCGGCCTCTTGCTGCCCGGGCCAGGGCCGCATCATGGCCACAAAACCCCTACGATGTGGTTAACGAAGCCCTCAAAGCCTGTCAATCACGGGCGGGCCGCAAGCGAAACGACATCCGCAAGAGGCTCTTTTTTCATCAATTCCGGTTCGCAAGGATGTCGGTCACCCGCTGCCGCAGGGCCGGGACGACCTCCGCTTCGAACCAGGGGTGGCGCTTGAACCAGGCGATATTGCGCGGTGAGGGATGGGGCAACGGGACAAGCCGCGGCCACCATGTCCGCCAGCGCGCGACGACGCCATTCACGCCGTCCGCCAGGGCTTCGCGGCCCAGATGCCAGGCGATCGCATAGCGGCCGATGAGGATGGTCAGTGCCGGCTCCGGCAGGGCGGTCAGCAGCCGCTCGCGCCAGGTGGCGGCACATTCGGGCCGGGGCGGCAGGTCTCCCTTGCCCTTGACCGTGCCGGGCCAGCAAAACCCCATCGGCACGATCTGAAAGAGCGCCTCGTCATAGAATTGGGCACGCGTGACGCCGAGCCAGCGGCGCAGACGATCGCCGGAGGGGTCGTTGAAAGGCAGGCCCGTCTCGTGCACGCGGCGGCCGGGCGCCTGGCCGACGAGCAAAATCTGCGCGCGCGGGCCCACCTGCAGCACGGGGCGCGGTTCATGGGGCAGATGCGGCGCACAGATCCGGCAGCGGCGGATTTCCGCCAGCAGGGCCGCCAGACGCTCGTCTTGCGCCGGGCGGTCATCGCTCCTTCTGCGGTCACCATTGCGTGTCATAGCGGCCTTGTTAGGCGGCCAGGGACGCCGAGGCAATCCTCTCAAGCACGCGCTGGGTATCGCCGAGCAGCGCCTTGAGCGCATGGAAGCGCTTGAAATAGGTGCCGATGTTGAGCTCCTCCGACACCCCCATTCCGCCATGCAGCTGCACGGCCTGGGCGGTGACGAAGGCGCCGGCCTCCTGTGCCTTGACGACAGCGGCCGCCACGAGCTTGCGGGCCTCGGCCGTCATGGGGGCCGCGACATGGCGCATCGTCGCCGCGGCGACGATCGAGCGCAACTCCTCGGTCGCGATCAGCATGTCGGCGAGGCGATGCTGGAGCACCTGGAAAGCGGCCAGCGGCCGACCGAACTGACGCCTCGTGGCGAGATACTGCCGCGTGGCGGCGAAGGCGGCGGTGGTGATCCCCAAGATCTCGGCCGCGATCGCAAGCTGCGCCTCCTCGCGCATCCGTGCGAGCGCAGCCTCCGTCGGCGCCCCCGCTTCCCCAAACGCCGCCGATTCCGGCACGGACACGTCATCGAGCACAAGCTCGCCGGCGCGGGCGCCATCGGTCGTCCGATAGCCGACCACCGCCAGCCCCGGCTGGTCGCACGGCACCAGGAAGAGCTGAAGCGCGCCATCCAACTCGCCCCCCTCATGACGGGCCAGCACCAGGAAGGCATCGGCCGCCGGCGCCGCCAGCACGACGGCCTTACGACCGGTGAGCACATAGCCGTCCGCCTCTCGACGCGCGCGGGTGGTGATCGCGGTGGGATCACTGCGGCTGGCCGCCTCTTCCTCGGCAAGGGCATAGATGCGTTCCCCGGCGAGCAGGGGGGCGAGGAGCGCGGCGGCTTTCTCGGTCGGCGCCGCCTCGGCGATCGCGCGGCCGGCCAGCAGAATCGCCGGTAGGTAGGGCTCAAGCACCAGCCCCTGCCCGAAGGCCTCCATCAGCAGCATCACCTCGATCGCCGTGCCGCCCAACCCGCCCAGCTCTTCGGAAAAGGGCAGAGCCAACCAGCCGAGCTCGGCGAATTGGCGCCAGTTTGCGTGCGAAAATCCCGTCTCGCCGGTCGCCAGCTGCCTTCTTGTTTCGAAATCGTAACGATCGGCCACGAATTTGGCGGCGCTGTCCGCGATCAGCCGCTGTTCATCCGAGAGCGCAAATTCCATCGCTTTTCTTCCTCTCGGCCATCCTCCACGCGATCACGATATCATACTGGCGTTCTGGATGGGCGTTCGTCACCTGCCGGAACCAACAAACGACGTTCCTCCTCACAGATCGCGCAGGACCGCCCGCACCGCCTCCAGCAACCGCGCCAGATCGACCTCGGGTGTCGTCAGCGCGGGGGTGAGATAGATCACCCGGTCGAGCGGCCGCAGCCACACGCCCCGGGCCAGAAAGGCGTCCGTGATCCGCGTGCGATCGAACGGCACATCGCGCGCGATCTCCACCGCCGCAATGGCGCCCCGAATGCGCAGGTCAACGACCGTGGGCAAGGCCACGAGATCGTCCAACATGTCGTGAAAGGCCGTCTCGATCGCCTGGGCTTGGGCCAGGCGGTCGGTTTTCGCGAACAGGTCGAGAGAGGCGTTCGCGGCCGCCGCCCCCAGCGCATGGGCCATGTAGGTCGGCCCGTGCATCAAGGCCTTGTCTGGGTCGGCGTCGAGAAAGGCCGCGAAGACATGCGAACGCGCGATCGCGGCCGAAAGGGGGGCGTGACCGCCGGTCAGCGCTTTCGAGACCGTCATGATGTCCGGCACGATTCCGGCTTGTTCGCAAGCGAACAGGCTGCCTGTGCGCCCGAAACCGGTGAAGATTTCGTCCGCGATCAAGAGCAGTTCGTGACGATCCGCCGCCGCGCGGATTCGCCGCAGGGTTTCCGGCGCATGCATACGCATCCCCGCCGCCCCCTGGACCAGCGGTTCTACAATGACAGCGGCCAGCTCATGGGCGTGTCGCGCCATCAGCGCGTTGAGATCCGCCGCGCGCGCCTCATCCGTCGGCAGCTCGGCCAGGATGTGGCGCTCCAGCATCCCGGCGAACAGCCGATGCATTCCCTCTTCTGGATCCGAGACGGCCATGGTCGCAAAGGTATCGCCATGATAGGCCCCGCGGAAGAACAGGAGCTTTGGTCGCCTTTCTCCCTTATTCAGCCAATATTGTCGCGCCATCTTGATGGCGACCTCGACCGCCACCGATCCCGACTCGGCGAAGAACACATGGGCCAGATCCCCAGGCGTCAGAGCCGCCAGACGCGCGGCCAGACGCGCCGCCGGTTCATGCGTCAGCCCGCCGAACATCACATGCGGCATGATCGCCAACTGGCGCTGCATGGCGGCCAGGATGTGGGGATGGTTGTAGCCATGGACCGCCGTCCACCAGCTGGCGATCCCATCGACGAGCTCGCGGCCGTCGGCCAGGCGGATGCGGCTGCCTGCGGTCGCGACCACCGGCAGGGGCGGCGCGGCGGTCTTCATCTGGGTATAGGGCCGCCAACAATGCCGCAGCGCCACCTCGTACCAAGCAGGTTTCCACGCCTTCTGTCCGCTGACCGTCATCTTGCGTCTTGATCCTTTCTTTCCGCGCCTTTCTTTCCGTGCCGGGCCGCCTCTTGTCTTTGCGTCGGCTGCTTCCCAGCTAGAATGGGGGAGAAGGCGAGACAAGAGCGGCAGCAGCCCACAAGGAACGTGACGGTGCAGGCGCAAGAGGAGCAGGGCGATTTCATCCGCACTCTGCCTCCCAACACGGCTGGGCGCGACTTCTTTCTCGGCGACCTGCACGGCGAGACCGACAAATTGGCCGCCGCGCTGGACGCGGTGGGGTTCGATCCCGCACACGACCGGGTAATCGCCGTCGGCGATCTCGTCGACCGCGGGCCGGACAGTTTGAAGGCCCTCACCCTTCTCGACGAGCCCTGGTTCTTCACCGTGCGCGGCAATCATGAGCAGATGATGGCCGATGCCCTGGCCGCCGGTCCGGACAGCCCGGCTTTCACGCAATGGATGTATAATGGCGGCTCATGGATCAAAACGGTGGATCCGGCGGCCTGGCCGGCGCTCATGGCGCGGGTGCGGGCCCTGCCGATCGCGATCACCCTTTGCCGGGCGGAAGGCCCATCCATCGGGATCGTGCATGCCGAATATCCCCTTCCGCGCTGGGCGTCGATAGCGGCGGCCGTGGCGGATCCGCATCACCGCCAACGGTTGCTGTGGGGGCGTTGGATTCTCCGCGCCGAGAAGCCGCACATCACGGAAGACGTCACCGCCACCATCCACGGCCACACGCCCATCCCAGCTCCCGTCGCATTGGGCAACGCCGTCTTCATCGACACCGGCGCCGTCTACGGCGGGCCGTTGACGCTGCTGCCGCTCGACACCCTGCCGGAACTTCTCTCCGCTCCCCGTTCGGCCGGTCTCTTGCGCGCATGAGGCGCTTCACGCTAAGAGGCCGTCTCAGGCAGACAAGATGCAAACCAGAAAGATTTGCCTGATCCATGCCGGGATCCGACAAGCCGGATGCAGCCGCAAGCAGGCCCGCGCCCACCGCAAGCCCTGCCGATGCGGGTGCCGTCAATCCGTTCCCCCATCGCCATCTGCTCGGCATCGCCGAGCTCGATCCGCCGGAGATCCTCCATCTGCTCGATCAGGCTGAACGCTTCGTCGGCACCCGCTGCGTGCCGCAGGACGCCCGCCGTGACGGTCTCACCCAGATCAATCTGTTCTTTGAGGCCTCGACCCGCACCCTGATGTCCTTCGAGATCGCGGGCAAGCGGCTTGGTATGGACACGGTTTCCTTCGCGGTCGCCGCCTCCTCCATCAAGAAGGGCGAGACTCTGCTCGATACGGCGCAAACGCTCAATGCCATGCGGCCGGACGTGTTGGTCGTGCGCCATGGGAGCTCGGGAGCGGCGCACCTGCTGGCGGCCAAGGTCAATTGTGCGGTGATCAATGCGGGCGACGGCCGCCACGAACATCCCACGCAAGCGCTGCTCGATGCGCTCACCATCCGCCGCCGCAAAGGGCGGATCGCCGGGCTGGTGGTGGCGGTCTGCGGCGACATCCTGCATTCGCGGGTGGCGCGATCCAATCTTCTGCTGCTGTCCAGATTGGGGGCCGAGGTGCGCCTCGTCGCCCCGCCGACACTGCTTCCACCCGCGGCCGACCGGCTCGGCGCACGCGTCTACGAGGATATGGAGGCGGGCATCCGCGATGCGGATGTCGTGATGATGCTGCGGCTGCAGAAGGAGCGCATGGCCGGCGCCTATCTGCCCAGCGAGAAGGAGTTCTTCCACTTCTACGGCCTGACCGCCGAGAAGTTGGCCCGCGCCAAACCGGACGTGCTCGTCATGCATCCCGGCCCCATGAACCGGGGCGTGGAGATCGCAACCGCCGTCGCCGACGATCTCGCCCATTCGGCCATCGAGGAACAGGTCGCAATCGGCGTGGCGGTGCGCATGGCGTGCCTGGCCGTGCTCACCCGTCACCGTCCGGAGGCGATGTCATGACGATCCACACCCCTTCCGTCCCGACACGCCCCCTGCTTTTGCGCCACGCCCGGCTGCTCGACCCCGAAAGCGGCGAGAGCGAAGGTTCCGTGCTGGTCACCGACGGCCGCATCCAAGCGCTCGGCGCCGACGCCGAAGGCGAGCGCGCGGGCAGTCGGGTCATCGACGCACGGGGACTGATCCTGGCGCCGGGTATCATCGACACTGCGAGTTGGGCGATCGATCCGCAGGCCGCACTCGCCGGCGGCATCACGACTGTGCTGCTGATGCCCGATGCCGTCTCCCCGGTCATCGACCATGCGGCGATGGTCGCCCTGCTGGCGAACAGCCACCGGTCGGCTGGTCCACGGGTGCATCCCGTCGGTGCCTTGAGTCGGGGGCTGGCCGGCGAGGCGCTGGCCGAACTGGGACTGATGGCCGAGGCAGGCGCCATCGCCTTCTCGGACGGGTGCCGGCCCGTACGCTCCGCGCAGCTGATGCGCCGGGCGCTCACCTATGCCCGCCGTTTCGGCCGACCGGTCGTCTCCCTGCCTCTGGAGCCGGACCTCGCCACGGAGGGCGTGATGCACGAGGGCGAGACGGCGGCGATCCTCGGCCTGCCCGGAATTCCGGCGGAGGCCGAATGCATCCAGATCGAACGCGATGCGCGACTGGCGCGGCTGGCCGGAGAGCCCCTTCACCTCTTTCCGCTGACGACCGCCGAGGGCGTGCGGGCGCTCACGCGCCTGCAGGAGGAGGGAGCGCCGGTGACCGCCGGCACAAGCCCGGCCTATTTCCATCTCAACGACATGGCGGTCGGAGCTTACCGCAGCTTCGCGCGTCTCCATCCGCCTTTGCGCAGTGAAGACGACCGCCTTGCCGTCCAAGCCGCGGTGGCCGACGGCAGCATTGCCGTGATCGCCTCCGCACACACGCCCCTTGGCGAAGACGACAAACGCCTGCCCTTCGAGGAAGCCGCACCCGGCGCGATCGGCTACGAAACGCTGTTGCCGCTCAGTCTCGCCCTGATGCGCGACGGCCTGCTCGATCTGGCCGGCCTGTGGCGGCGATTGACGACCCATCCGGCCCGCATCTTCGGCCTGGAGCCGCCCCGGCTGGTGGTGGGCGCGCCGGCCGATCTCGTGCTCTTCGATCCGGATGAGCCCTGGCGCGTGGATGCCGCAAGTCTGGTGGCTGAGACTGACAACACGCCGTTCGACGGCCTGCCGGTCACGGGGCGCACCGTCTTGACGATGGTCGGCGGCATCGTCCAGTTTGACCGCCGTGGTCTTGCGGCCCCGAAGGGGTGAGGGCCGGGGAGGAGTCACTATGGACAACTCCATGCTCACCGCTGCGCTCGTGGCGCTCGCCGGTTATCTGCTGGGCGCGATCCCCTTCGGCCTGATCTTCACACGCCTGGCCGGCGGTCCGGACATCCGACGCATCGGCTCGGGCAACATCGGCGCGACCAATGTCCTGCGTACCGGCCACAAGGGGCTGGCCCTCCTCACCCTGATCGCCGATGCCGCCAAGGGCGCCGTCGCCTACTGGATCGGCCGGCATTTTGCTCCGGACTGGGCGGTGCTTGCGGGCGCTGCGGCCTTCGCCGGCCATCTCTACCCGGTCTGGCTGGGTTTCAAGGGCGGCAAGGGGGTGGCGACGTTCCTCGGCCTGATGGCGGCGATTGCCTGGCCGGTGGGCCTGGCCTGCGCGCTGACCTGGCTGGCGGTGGCCGTATCGTTCCGGATCTCCTCGCTGTCCGCTCTCGTGATGGCGGCCTTGACCCCGCTGTATTCCTATCTGTGGGGACCACACGGTCTGCCGCTGCTCACCTTTGCGATGGCAGTGGTGATCTACTGGAAGCATGTGGACAATATTCGCCGTCTGCTGGCGGGCACCGAGCCGCGCATCGGTCAGGCGAAGACCGCGGAAAAACCGCCCGGCCGCGAAGGCTGAGGGAGCGCGGAAGGGAACGACAAGATCAAGGGGAAGGGGGGCATGATGCGGGGCAACCCATCATCCGATCACCGCGGCGAACCGCTCGATCATGAAGAGCGTCTGGCCCGGCTGCGCCTGGCGCATACGGAAACCGTCGGCCCCATCGGCTTTCGCGCGCTGATCGCCCGTTGCGGCTCGGCCCGCGCGGCGTTGGAGGCATTGCCGGAATTCGCGCGGCGCGGCGGCCGGGAACGACCGCTCAAGATCCCGTCGCGCCGTCAGGCCGACCGGCTGCTGGCCGAAGCGACACGCCACGGCATGAGCCTGCTCGTCTTGGGCGATTCGGACTACCCTGCGATCCTGGCCGCAATCGAGGATGCGCCACCGGTTCTCTTCGGCAAAGGACATGGGCATCTGCTCCAGCGGCCGGCGGTCGCCATCGTCGGCGCCCGCAACGCCAGCGCCGCAGGACGCGAACAGGCCCGGCGCATGGCGATAGCCTTGGGCGAAGCGGGCTATGTGATCGTCTCGGGCCTGGCGCGCGGGATCGACGCGGCGGCGCATGAGGCGGCATGCCCGCGGGGGACCATCGGCGTCGCCGCCGGCGGTCTCGACGTGCCCTATCCGCGGGAGAACACCGCGCTCATCCGTCGCATCGGCGAGGAAGGCCTGCTGCTGAGCGAAGCGGTCCCCGGCACGCGACCGACCGCCCGGCATTTTCCCCGCCGCAACCGCATCGTCTCGGGGCTGGCGCTGGGCGTGGTGGTGATCGAGGCCGCCGAGCGGTCCGGTTCGCTCATCACCGCGCGGCTGGCTGGCGAACAAGGACGGGAAGTGTTCGCGGTGCCCGGTTCGCCGCTCGATCCCCGCTCGGCCGGCACCAATCGCTTGATCAAGCAGGGCGCGCATTTGGCCGAGAGCGCAAGCGACGTCATCGCCGTGCTGGCCGACAGCCATCCCCCGGCAGCCGAACCTGAGCGCGAAGGTCCCTTCTCGATCGCCGGGCCACAGGAGCCGAAGGCCGCGCCTGAGCGCGTGCGGGCGGCCGTGCGCGCCCTCGTCGGCTTTACGCCGGTCACCCTGGATACCCTGGTTCGCGAGACGGGCGCCGATGCAGCCGAGGTGGCCGCGGCGGTGCTGGAACTCGAAATCGCCGGTGTTCTGGAACGCCTGCCGGGCGGCCGGGTCGTGCGCAAGGTCGAGTGAGCAGGACCGCCGCTGCTCATTGACAGGCGGGATGCGGCCCATTAGCTCCAATCGCAAGAAGCGCGGCCGAGCGAACAGCGGCCAGGATGGCCGCACGCGGTCACAGGCGCGATCACCGCATGATTGGAGCGCAATGGACGTCGTCGTCGTCGAATCTCCGACCAAGGCCAGAACCATCAACAAGTATCTGGGACGCGGGGCCAAGGTGCTCGCGTCCTTCGGGCATGTCCGTGATCTGCCGGCCAAGGACGGCTCGGTGGACCCTGAGCATGACTTCAAGATGACCTGGCGGATCGACCCCAAGGCGCAAAAACATGTCCGTGCCATCGCCGAGGAAACGAAGAAGGCCGACCGCCTCATCCTCGCCACCGACCCCGATCGCGAAGGCGAGGCGATTTCTTGGCATGTCCTTGAAATTCTGAAGAAACGCGGTGCACTCAAGGGCAAGGACGTCCAGCGCGTCGTCTTCCATGAAATCACGCCCCGGGCGATCCGCGAAGC
>CAZJPA010000098.1:0-10470 GCA_964547755.1 uncultured Sphingomonadales bacterium | reverse complement strand
CGCCTCGCCGCGGCTCCGGACTGAGCCCACCGCCGCCACCGTCGCCTGACCTTTCGCGCTTCGTTGACAAGTCTCGCGCTTGACCGTATCTGAAGCCGCGGAGAGGTGGCCGAGTGGTCGAAGGCGCTCCCCTGCTAAGGGAGTAGGGGGTTAATCACCCCCTCGAGGGTTCGAATCCCTTCCTCTCCGCCAGCGGTCTCTCCTGCCGTTTGAACGCGTTTGTCCAGCGAGAAGATCTATCCGCCGGTTGCCGATGTGGGGACCGACATTTGCTGGCGGCTGTCTGTCCGGACGGAAGGGAGAAGATGGGGGGCAAGTGTTGATCTGAGTCGATGTCGGTGCGGTCATCATCAAGACATGCTGGAAGACATGCTGGATCAAGACATGCCGGTGGCCCGCTCGTTCCTGGCGCGCCTGGCGCGCCGATCCGGCCAGCCGAAGGCCATGTCTGACGGCTGTGCTGGCCGGTGCCTTTGTGTCATGGATGTCCGATCAACATGAGCGTTGGCCGCTCGTCGCCATCTTGCCGGCCCGAGAGGTGGGAGGATGGTCGGGTCAACCGGATCTTGACTGGCGGAGAGGGTGGGATTCGAACCCACGGTACCCGTGAAGGGTACAACGGTTTTCGAGACCGCCCCGTTCGACCACTCCGGCACCTCTCCGCAACAGGGATCGTCGGCGGACCGGGACGCTTGAACCGCGCCCACGGAACCGGGGCAATCCAATCCGCGCCACTAGCTAGTCGATTCGCCCGCCCCATTCAAGAGCGTCTCGGGCATGGGTTCGCATGGCGGACCGGCCGACACAGATCACCACTGGGGCCGGTTCGACGGGCGTCGCTCCCGGTCCTGCCCCGCCCGAAGGGGGCGCTTTCCTCGTCCATGGGCGGGATAGCGACGGTCGGAACGGGGGACGACCGGGCTGGGGCATCGGTTCAGAATGTCAGCACGAAGCGCGCACCACCTTGCGCGCCGGCCCGATAGCTCACACGGCCGCCATGGGCCACCATGATCTGGCGAACGAGCGCAAGACCGATACCCTCGCCTGTCGGCCTGGTGGAGTAGAAGGGCAGGAAGATCCGCTCGCGGTCCGCCTCGGGCACGCCCGGCCCATTGTCTGAGACGGCAATGGTCACCCGGCCGCTGTGGCTTAAGGCCGCTTCCAAGAGAACGCGGCCGTCCCTCCGATCGGCGAGCGCATCGCGGGCGTTCCAGACGAGATTGAGGAGGGCCTGTTCGAGAAGCTCCGGATCCGCGACAAGCGACAGATTGCCCGGCGTACAGCGCCAGGAGACGGCGATGTTCTGCCGCGACAGCGCCGGCGCGACCAGCTGGTCGATCCGAGCGAGCAGCTCGCCGACCGCAATGCGCCGCCGCCGCACGCGGGGCGGACGCGCAAGCTGGCGATAGGCTTCGACGAAGCGTTTCAGCCCCTCGGCCCGCCGGGTGACGGTCTCCAGCGCTTCCCGGACATCCGCAACGGCCGTTTCCCCGTCCACGCCGTTTTGCGGGGTCGCGGGCAGTCTCTCGAGCGCCGTGCGCGAGAGCGACAAGATGGGGGTGAGCGAATTCATGATCTCATGGGCCAGCACCTGGAAGAGCTTCTGCCAGGCCGCGATCTCGGCCGCTTCCAGAGAGTGGGAGAGCGGCTGGAGAGCAAGCAGCCGCACCCGCCGCGCTTCGCTTTCGACAACGGCCAGATGCGCCTGGAGCGTTTCGTCCCGTTCACCGATGGCCACCCGCACCGTCTTCTGGGCGCCGGGTGCGAGCCTTGCAAGCTGCTCGGCGATCGGGACCGGCAGGAGAGCGGGGCCGCCGGGGGACGCGATCGCGTTCAACAGCCGCCGGCCGGCGCCGTTGATGGGTCGGAACGCGCCCGTCCCTTCGGCCAGGAACAGCGGCACCGGCGCATGACGCACGAGCGCCTGCTGCAGATGCAGTTCCTCCATCATGCGTCGCCGCTCTTGCGCGAAATGGCGTGCCGCCATCTCCAGCGCTCGGGCCAGCGATCGGAGCTCCTGCGGCCCCGAGACAACGGGCGCCCGCATCTGAAAATCGCCATGTCGAAGCGCCTCGACCATCTCGGCCGTCGCGCGGATCGCACGATCGAGCCCACGCCAGAGCAGAAAGGCGGCCACCCCGGCCGCGAGAACCAGACCGCCCGCGGCCAGCCACATTTCCCGGCTCGCCAAGGCCGCCGCCGTCATGAGCAGGGCAAAGACGGCTCCCACACCGAGGGCGAGACGCCAGCGCAGGCGATCAAAGACCATATTTCTCCATCCTGCGGTAAAGCGCCGCGCGGCTGATCCCGAGCCGGCGGGCTGCAGCGGAAACATTGCCGCCGCTCTCACGCAATGCCTCGGCCACCGCCTGGCGGGTGATGTCGTCCAAGGTGCCGGCCGGTCGGGATCGAGCCGTGCCATCGTCGCCGATCGCAAAATCGGCCGTCTCGTAGCAGTCTCCTTCGGCGAACAACACGGCACGCTCGGCCGCATGGCGCAGGGCGCGCACATTGCCCGGCCAGCTGTGGGCGAGGAGAGCCCGCTGCGCCTCCTCGGCGATCGACAGCCGTCGCCGGCCGTATTTGCGGGCGTAGTGATCAAGATAATGCATAACAAGCGGCATGATGTCGGCCCGCCGTTCGCGCAAAGGCGGAACGGTGATCACCACCGTATTGAGGCGATAATAGAGATCGCGCCGCAGACGTTCCGGGTCCTTAAGCGCCGTCCGCGACAGATTGGTGGCCGAAATCAGCCGGATATCCACCCGTTCGGGGCGGCTGGCGCCCAGCGGTGTCACCTCCCGCGTCTCGATGGCGCGCAGCAGCTTGGCCTGCTGAGCGAGCGGCAGATTGCCGAGCTCGTCAAGGAACAACGTGCCGCCGTCGGCCGCCACCATCCGCCCCGTGAGGGTGTCCGCGGCGCCCGTGAACGCGCCCTTGCGGTGGCCGAAGAGGGTCGATTCGAAAAGATGCTCGGGAATCGCCCCCAGATCCACCGGCACGAAAGGCCCCTGGCGGCGAGGCGAGGCCTGGTGAATCGCCCGCGCTACCAGCTCCTTGCCGACGCCGTTCTCGCCCAGGATCAGGACACTCGCATCGCTGGGAGCGACGCGCGCGACCGTCTCCAACACCGCCTGCATCGCGGGAGAGCGGGCGATGAGCGGCTGCTCGCCGGTTGCCGTGGTGGCCGCGGCCAGGGCCTCGGCCCGCCGATGCGCCTGATCCGCCCGGCGCTTTTCCAGCGCCACCGCCGCAGCCGAGCGCATCGTTGCGACCAGGCGGGCATTCTCCCACGGCTTGACGACGAAGTCGCGCGCTCCCGCCTTCATGGCGGCCACCGCCGGCTCAAGCGCACCATAGGCGGTCATCATCACGACTTCGGGCGGGTCGTCGAGCGCCATCAGTCTGTCCAGCAGCGCCAGACCCTCCGCGCCGTCGCTGCGGCCGGCCGTGAAATTCATGTCCAAGAGCACGACATCGAAGCGCCCCTTGCGCACCACCTGCTCCAGATCGGCGATGTCCGTCCGGGTCTCAAGGCGCGCGAATTCTCTCCGCAACAGCAAGCGCGCGGAAGTGAGCACATCCTCGTCATCGTCCACCACCAGCACGGCCGCCGGTAGACAGGATGATGCATACGTCTGTGTCTGCGTGTGATCGGCCATGCCCCGCTCGTCCCTTGTGTCCGCTATCGTACACATCTGTCCGATTTCGAACAAGTGGTGGTGGCGGACCACAGGAAATTCCCAAGAATATCAAGAAGTTGGTCATTGGCATGTGCTTTGCTAGGCCGTCTTTCGTCCGGGTGGGGACCGTGCCGCCCGGCCCGTGACGACGCCGGGGGCGGACCTGCAAAGGCGGCAAGGCGGCTGCCGCGGCCATGTCCGGCGAGGGCGGCCGCTTTTGCCGGTGGGCGTCGGCAGGGTCCGGTGCGGTGCGGATGGATACGGTTCCGGGGAGAAACGGGTCTAAGGAGAGGGGGCTTCGTTCGGTCGTGCCGTGCGGCGGGCGGGACCGGTGGAAAAGGGGCGCAGCGGGGATGGATCATCGGCTCGACCCGCTGACCACCCGCTGACCAAAAGCTGGGCCGGAGAGGGGGGGGAAGCTAGGCCGAGGGGCCGTTCAAAGGTAGGTTGGGAGGGCAAAGGGCGGAGCCGGCTACGAAAAGGGGGCCACGAAAAGGGGCAAGAACGGGGTGCCATGAGCACGATCCAGAAGAAGCAGAATCCGGCCAAGAACGCGTCTGCGGACGCCGCCGGGCAGGCGCAGCGTCTGCGGGCGGTCAGCGGCGTCAGCATGGACCGCCCGATCCAGCGGCGGTTCCCGCGCTGGTTCTGGCCGGTGGTGGGGAGCGTGCTCGCGGCGGCCGCGCTGGCGGTTCTGCTGTGGGTCTTCTGGCCGCAGGGAGGGCGCATTCTGCGTCTGGAAAAGGGACTCATTCGCACAGCCCGGGTCACGACAGGAACCTTCGAGGACTTCATCCCTTTGCGCGGCACGGTGGTGCCGGCGCGCACCGTCTATCTGGATGCGGTCGAAGGCGGGCGCGTGGAGGAAATCTTTGTCGAAGACGGCGCGCGGGTGCGGAAGGGACAGCTGCTCGTGCGGCTGTCCAACCCCACACTGCAACTCGAGGTGATCGGGCGGGAGGCCGATGTCACCGAACAGCTCAACACCCTGCGCACGCTCGAACTGCAATTTGCGCGCAATGCCCTCGATCACGAGCGCAACCTGGTGGAGATCGACTATCAGATCACCCGTCTCGAACGCCTGGCCAAGCGTCGCCAGGCGCTGCTGGCCAAAGGTGCGGTCAGCCGCCAGGATTTCGAGCAGACGATGGATGAGCTCGCCTACTGGAAGAAGCGGCGGGCCGTGACGCGCAAGGCGCAGGAAACGGACCGTCGGCTTCAGGAAGCCCAGATTCGCCAGCAAAAAGATCTCACCGCCCGGCTCGAACGCAATCTCGATCTCGCCCGCCGCAATCTGGCGGCGCTGGAGGTGCGCGCCCCCGTCGCCGGGCTGCTGACGGCCTTCGATCTGGAGCTCGGCCAGTCGCTCGCACGCGGCACCCGCATCGGGCAGATCGACGACCCCGACCACTACAAGCTTCAAGCCATGGTCGACGAATTCTATCTGCCGCGGGTCGAGGTCGGGCAAAAGGCCGGTCTTACATTCGAGGGCCGCCGCTATGCGCTTCGTCTCAAGAAGGTCTATCCGCAGGTTCGCAACGGCCGGTTTCGCGTGGATTTCGTCTTTGTGGACACGCCGCCGGCCGGCATCCGTCGCGGCCAGAGCCTGCCCGTCAAACTCACCCTCGGCGATCCGGAGCCCGCCCTGCTCATTCCCAACGGCCCATTCTATCAGGATACCGGCGGGCACTGGATCTTCGTGGTGACACCCGACGGCAAGTGGGCCCAGAAGCGCCCCGTGCGTCTCGGCCGGCGCAATACCCGTTTCATCGAGGTCCTGGAGGGGCTGGCGGAAGGCGAGGAGGTGGTCGTCAGTCCCTATACGGGATTTGCCGACATGGATCGTCTGCAACTGGAAGAAGGGGAGGCATCATGAGTGAATCTGTTCGCAGGCGGGACGATCAGGCCGCAGAAGAGGCGGCCCGCAACGAGCCGCTCGCCCGACTGGAGGAGATCACGAAGGTCTATCGGACCGGTGAGGTGGAGACCCTCGCGCTGAACGGGGTCAGCCTCACCATCGAGGAGGGCGAATTCGTCGCGGTGATGGGGCCTTCGGGATGCGGCAAGTCCACCCTGCTCAATATTCTCGGCATGCTGGATGCGCCGACCGCCGGTCACTACTGGTTCCGCGGCCAGGACATCGCCGGTTGGCCGGAACGCCGGTTGGCCAGGCTGCGCAAGGGACATGTGGGCTTCATTTTCCAGAGCTTCAATCTCATCGACGAGCTCACCGTCTTCGAGAACATCGAGCTGGCGCTGCTTTATCTCGGGATGTCGAAGGCGGAGCGGCGCGCGCGGGTGGAGGCGGTCATGGAGCGCTTCGGTATCGCCCACCGGGCCCGCCACCGGCCGAGCCAGCTTTCCGGCGGCCAGCAGCAGCGGGTGGCGGTGGCGCGCGCTCTTGTCGCCGAACCCGATCTCATTCTCGCCGACGAGCCCACCGGCAATCTCGATTCGGTCCAAGGCCAGGAGGTGATGGAAATGCTCAAGGAGCTCAACGAGGAGGGCGCGACGATCGTCATGGTCACCCACTCGCCGGCGCATGCGGAATGGGCGAAACGCATCGTCCACCTCTTCGACGGCCGCATCGTCTCGGAAAACCTCCTGGAGGCGGTCTCGTAAAGAGGAGGCCGACGGCGGCCGGACAAAGGATGTGGGCACGGCCGCGGCCGGTGTCAAAAGGCATCTTGCGCAAACGGGTTATTGTGCGCCGCACAAAATCGGCGCCACCACGGATGGCCATGCTGTGCGGGCGAAGCGATACGGCGATCCCACAAAAGGCGCAGAACTTTTGGGGGTGTGCGGAGAAAGGATGGATCACGCGCATTGCAAAGCGGCCCAGCTATGCGCTTTATGCATAGCTGCAATGCACAAAAAACGCGTGACAAGCCGCCCCTGCCTTCCTATATCACGCGCCGTGACGCGAGGGTGCTCGCATCGCATAACGAGATAACGGACGAAGCCCTTATCGTTTCGGGCTGACGCGGGAGACCGGCCGGGCCTCTCCTCCTCCCCTCCCTCCCCTCCCCCCAAGCGACACCGGCCGGTCTCCCACTTTTTTCTCTTCCCCTTTTGCTCTTGCCTGCTTTCCCGTTTGTGCCTGTGTCCTCTTGCGCGCTTGCGGGCGTTGTTCGCCCGGCCTCATGGCGGCTCTTTCCTGCGTCCTCGCCTCGGAGCCGAGGGGGTAAGAGGATGGCTGAGGGGACGAGAGGAGGAAGGCTTGCGGCCTCCTATGGGGACGGTCCTTTTTTCCTTGCTTTACCGTCTGTGTCGCGGGTCTTTGCCGTCTGTGTTGCGGGCCGCCCTTGGCGTCCTCCGGCAGGGGGGGCATGCTTTCATTCTGCTGCAAATCGCCTATCTTTGTGGGGAGGGGGGAAGGTGGGAGCAGACAGCTGCGAAAGGCGGGCGATGGTGGAACAGGCGGACAGCGAGACGATCACGCCGATCCTGTTGGTCGGTGCGGGGCGGATGGGCGGCGCGCTCTTGGCGGGCTGGTTGCGTGCCGGGCTCGAGCCCGCGGCCATCACCGTCGTGGATCCCGCCCCCCGAATGCGACCGGAAGGCGTCCGCCATCATCCGGATCTTGCGGCTTGGGCGCGCGCTTGCGAACCGGAGCCGGCCGTGCTGGTGCTCGCCGTCAAGCCCCAACAGGCGGCTGGGGTGATCGGGGATCTGGCGGCGCTCGTGCGCCGGTCTTCCCAATGGGCGGAAACCGTGCTGGTTTCGATTGCGGCCGGCGTGCCGCTGGCGGCGCTGGGCCGGATCGGTCTGCCTGCGGTTCGCGCGATGCCCAATCTGCCCGCGCGCTTGGGGACGGGGGTGACGGCCCTGTTCGCCGCGGAGGATCTGGCGGCGGCTTCGCGCCGGCGGGCGGAAGCGGTGTTCGGTCTGGTCGGTCGGGTGGTCTGGCTGGCCCGCGAGTCGGACATCGATCTGGCCACCGCCGTCTCGGGAAGCGGACCGGCCTATGTCTACGCCTTTACCGAAGCGCTGGAGAAGGCTGCCGTCGCGCTCGGTTTCGCTCCGGATCTGGCGGCCGTGCTGGCGCGTCAGACGGTCATCGGAGCCGCCCGGTTGATGGCGGAAAGCGGGGCGGATCCGACGCAGCTGCGCGAAGAGGTCACGAGTCCCGGCGGCACGACGGCGGCGGCGCTGGCGGTGTTGCAAGGCGAGGGGGGGCTCGATGATCTGTGCGCCCGCGCGCTTGCCGCGGCCGCCCGGCGCGCCGAGGAGCTGTTCGGCAAGGGGGAGCAGTCATGACGAAGCAAAACGGGCACGCGCAAACCCGGGAAACGATGCCGGAGACGGCCGCAATCCGCGAGAAGCTGCTTGATCTCGCGGTCGGAGCCATCGCCAGTCATGGCTGGTGCGGCTTCCGGCTTGCGCGCCTGGCCGGTGAGGCGGGATGCCCTGTCGCCGATGTGCGCCGGTTGTTCGCGACCCGCTATGATCTCTTGGTCGCCTTGAGCGAGCGGGCGGATGCGGCGATGTTCGCCGCGGCCCGGGAGATCCGTCCCGACGATCCACCGCAGGACCGGCTTCACGCCATACTCATGGCGCGCTTCGCGGCTGCGGCCGGCGATCGCGCGGCGCTCAAGCGCATCTTGGAAGCAACGGTCCGGGATCCCTTGCTGGCAGCCGTGCATCTGCGCAACCTCCATGCCTGGGCGACCCGCGCGCTGCTGCTGGCGGGTATCGCGGCCGAACATCCGCTCGCCGGGCTTGCCCAGAAGAAGATCCTGGCTGCAGCCGTGATCCTGCCGGTGCTCCCCCGATGGATCGCAGACGAGAGTACCGATCTTGCCGTCACGGAAGCCGCGCTCGATCGCGCGATTGCCCGCATCCTGCCCCTGCTGGTGGGTGGGCGACGACATGCCGGTGGGTCCGATGAGAAAGAGGGCGAGTCGGAGAAGACGGCACCACCGCCGGCCGGTCCGGTCACGGAGCAAGGCGCTTGAGCAGAGCCAGAAAGCCGGCCACCGCCTCCTCGCCCTCTTCACGGAACGCCTGGCGCAGGAGGTGGGAGACGGCGGCGAAGCATCGCTCGGCCCGATCCGCGCCGGCTGTGGTCACGTGAAAGCCGCGCCGCCGCCGGTCGGAGGGCAGCATCCGCTTTTCGATGAGACCGGCCGCCGTGAGCTCGGCGATGAGCGGCGCCAATGTCGGCCGCGTACGCGCCAGCCAGCGTTCGAGGCCCTTGCGATCGATCCCCGGCTCGGCCCAGACCGCGATCAGCACCAGCGCCGCCGATGGTGTGAGCCCTTCCTCTTGCGCCCGCGCCGCAATGCGATCCTCCAAGCGCCGCCCGGCCCCCATCAGACCGAGAAATCCGGCTTTGAGCGTTTCCTCACGCAGGAACAGGCGGCCGACGGCGGGAAGGCGCATCCTCTCACATTCCTTATCCGGTGTTCCTTATCCGGTGTTTTTCACGGAATCCTCGGCGGTCGGCTCCATTCCGGTTCGAGCCATCTGTTCCCAGCGCCGCCGGGCGGCCTCGTCGCTCGCGCGTGCGGCGACCCACCAACTCCGGCCATCGACCGCCACCTCCTTCTTCCAGAAGGGCGCCTCGGTCTTGAGATAGTCCATGAGAGCCTCGGCGCCGAGGAAGGCCTGCCGGCGATGTGTGCCGGCGGTCGCCACCCACACGATCGTCTCACCCGGCCGGATGCGGCCGATCCGGTGCCGCACCGCCACCCGGGCCAGATCAAAGCGTGCGGCGATCGCCCGGGCCCGCTCTTCGAGCAGCCGTTCGCACATGCCCGGATAGTGCTCAAGCCGGATCTCGCGCAGCTGCACATCGCCGGAGCGCCCCCGCATCACACCGAGAAAATGCACGATCGCACCCACGTCTTCCGCAGCCCGGCAGAAGCGGGCGAGGGCGTCGGACGGGTCGATCGGATCGGCCGAGACCGTGACGGCGATCATCTCTCAGCCTCCCGTGACCGGCGGAAACAGCGCCACCTCGTCACCCGGGCGGATGAGGGTCTTGGCATCGGCATAGCGCTGGTTGACCGCGATTTTGAGCGCGTCCGCCGTGAACAGAGAGGCCAGGTCGTCATGGCGGGCGGCCAGATGGGCGCGCAGGCAGGCGACGGTCCCGCCCGCAGGCGGCCAGTCTACCTCTTCCTCCGCCAGGCCCAACCGCTCCCGCAGCGCGGCAAAATAAAGCACCCGCAGCCGGCCTTCGGATCGTTCAGACATGTCGTCTTCCATCTCCTCCCGCCTTCGGGTTTGCGTCTCTCAGTCCATGTGCCGGAGTGCGGCGACCAGATAGTCATAACCCGTCACGATGGTCAGTACCGCCGCGATCCACAGGCTCCAGATTCCCACCGCGCTCGCCGGCAGACCGAGCGGATCACCCGCCGGCGCCAGCACAAGGGCACCGATCGCGATCATCTGGACCGCCGTCTTCCATTTGGCAAGGCGGGTGACAGGCAGCCGGACCTTGAGTGCGGCCAGATGTTCGCGCAAGCCCGAGACCAGAATCTCGCGCATCAGGATGACGAGCGCAGCCAGCACATGGATGCCCGTGAGATAGCCGTGTGCCACCAGCATCAACAGAATCGCCGCGACCAGCAACTTGTCGGCGATGGGATCGAGAAAACGGCCGAAATTGCTGGTCACCCCCCATTTGCGCGCGAGATGGCCGTCCAGCCAGTCGGTCAATCCGGCGAGCACGAAGAGCACGAAGGCCGTCCAGCTGGCAAGCGGTTGGGGCAGGTAGAAAGCCGCGACGACGAGGGGAACCGCCAGCGCACGCGCCATCGTCAACGCATTGGGCAGCGAT
>CAZJPA010000097.1:0-10471 GCA_964547755.1 uncultured Sphingomonadales bacterium | reverse complement strand
GTTGCCGAAGCGGGCGATGATGTCGGCGGCCAGATCGATGGCATTGAATTCGATATGGGCGACGGCATGAAGCAGTGCGATACGGGTCTTCCGGCTTCCGGCACGCCGGCGTTTCGGCATGCGGGCGGGTGGGAGAAGGGCGGGACGAACGGGGCGGTCCGGTTCATCCGGCACATCCGCATCAAACGCCCAGCGCAAGGCCCCATTCCGCCAGCAGTCGGCTAAGGCGCGGGCATGGGCGACCTTCTGTTCCCATGTCCCGGCCGTGAGTACCGCAACCGCCGCGGTGCCGACATCGGTCGCCGCCCCTGTGATGGTCTGTCGTCCGCTCACGGTAGGTCGCGTGCCGCCTCAAGCACCGTGACCGCATGACCCTTCACCCGCACCCGTCGCCAGATTCGCGCGATGCGTCCTTCACGGTCGATCAGGAAGGTGCTGCGCTCGATCCCCCAATAGGTGCGCCCGTAATTCTTCTTTTCCTTCCACACGCCATAGGCATTGCAGACCGAGCCATCCTCATCAGAGAGCAGCGGTACCGTCAGCTCCAGTTTCTCCCGGAACTTCGCATGGAGGGCTGGCGCGTCGCGGGAAATGCCGAAAACCGCTGTGTCCGCAGCTTCGAAGTCCGCAAGAAGCGCGGAAAAATCCTGGGCCTCCTGACTGCAGCCAGGTGTGAGATCCTTCGGATAGAAGTAGAGCACGATCTTGCGCCCGCGCAGATCCGACAGACGCACCGTCTCGCCCGTATCGCTGGGCAGCGTGAAGTCGGGGGCGAGATCGCCTGCTTTGAGAGCCTGTTCGCTCATGATCGTCTCCTTAAAGTCTGACTGGAACCGCCGTTGCCATGCTGTCTCGTGAATAGCTCTCGTCCCGAGGTGGGAGCAAGAGGCCAATACCTGCGCAATCGGCCCGTCCGCCGGCGGCGCATGGGGCTTTCTAGTCGTCATTCATGAGCTTGGCGGCCGGTGCGGCGATGATGCGCGTATACAGATCTTGCACAGCCGCGCGGTGCCGCTCCAAAGTCGCCATCACGGCGGAAAAATCGGATAGATTGAGTCGCCGGGCGATCCAGGACGCGGTCTCGGGAGCCAGCGTTTCCGGTTTGGGGATGTCGTCTCCGGCGGTCAACCGCAGCCACATCTGGATGGCGAGGAAGAAGCGGTGGGCCTCTTCCAGAAGTGCGGCCTCCTTTCGGCTGAGGCTGCCGATCCGCGCCAGCCCGGTGATCGCATCGGCCAGACGATGGCCAAAGGCCGCACGCCCATGAGCGGGCATCTCCTTGAGCAGCAGATACTGCACGATGAATTCGACATCGACGATCCCGCCGCGGGCATATTTGACGTCAAGCATGCCCCTGCCGGGAAATTCAGCCCGGATCCGCTCGCGCATGTCGGCGACGGCTCTCAGCATCGCTTCCGCTGGTCGCGGATGGGAGAGGATGGCCGAGACGACACCCTCCACCGCCCGTCGGCCTTCCCGGGATCCAACGACCACCCGTGCACGAGTGAGCGCCATGTGCTCGAATGTCCAGGCCGCATGTTCATGATAGTCGCGGAAAGTGGTCAGCGAGACCACGAGCGGGCCGGCCCGGCCAGACGGACGCAGGCGGGTATCCACGTCGAAAAGCGGCCCCTCGGCCGTCGGGACCGAAAGCGCCGTGACCAGATTCTGGCCCAGGCCGCTGAAATAGCGGCTGGCGCTCACCCGTCGTGGCCCCGTGGATTCGGCTGTAGGATCAGTGGCGCGATAAAGCAGCACGATATCGAGGTCGGATCCAAATCCCAGCTCCTCGCCACCATATTTGCCCAACGCCAGTACGATGAACTCGCCTGCGGGAAAGCGGCCGTAGCGGCGGGCGTATTCGTGCGCGACCGCCGGAAACAGGCCGGTGATCATCGTGTCGGCCAGGCGGGTGAGTGCGCCGGCCGCTTGGGCGGGTGTCATCAGTCCCTCGAGCAGCTGGACGCCGATGCGAAAGCGCATCTCGGCTGCCAGAATGCGGGCGAGGTCGAGGATCTCTTCATAGCTGTGGGCTTTGGCGAGCCGGTTTCGAATCTGGGTCGGCCAGCCTTCTTGCGCGTGGACGGGCATGAAGAAATCCGGGTCGAGCAGGGCATCGATCCGACTGGGATGGCGTGCCAGGAGATCGGCGAGCAGAGGCGAAATCGTGAGAATCCGCGCAATCAGATCGAGGAAACGGCGGTTGCTCTCCAGCAGCGAGAGAAAGGTCACGCCCGCCGGCAGGGCCTTGAGGAAGGCGTCGAACCGGGCAAGGGCATGCATGATGTCGCCAAAACTCGCAAACGCCCGCATCAGCTCGGGCAGCAAGCGTGCGAGAATGCGGCGTGCTCGGTCGCTGCGCACAGCGCGGTAGCGGCCGCGTCTCCAGTTTTCCAAAATCTGCTGAAAGGAATCCTCCGCCATCCCACCGAGCGTGCGGAACAGAGCAAGCAGTTCTCTTTCGTCAAGCTGGCCGGGCTGGTCGAGGGGAGGGAGGAAGTGGTCGTAGTGGCTGCTGACCTGGTTCGTATGCCGGTCCAGAGTTGCGGCAAGCGCCCGCACGGGGTCGGGCCTGTCGCCAAAGCCGGCGAAGAAAGCGATATGACGCAATCCTTCCTCCGTCTCGGGCAGGCGGTGCGTCTGGCGGTCAGCGATCATCTGTAGGCGGTGTTCGAGCATGCGCAGGAAGCGATAGGCCGCTTCCATCTCGCTTGCGACCTCGGCTGCGCAGCGCCCCGTTTCCACCAGACGCCGGAGGGCCGCAAGAGTCGCCCGTTCGCGCAAGCGCGGATCCCGTCCCCCGTGGATAAGCTGCTGGATCTGAACGAAGAATTCTATCTCACGAATACCGCCTTCACCGAGCTTGACATCATATCCAGCCAGCTGACGTCCTTGCTGATCGTAGTGGCGCACGATTTGGTTGCGGATGGCGTGAATATCCTCGATGGCGGCAAAGTCCAGACTGCGGCGCCACACGAAGGGACGCAGCAGGGCGAGATAGGCGTCGGCTGCCTCGCGGTCTCCGGCGATGGGGCGGGCCTTGATCATGGCCGCCCGCTCCCAGTTGAGGGCGAGAGATTGATAGTATGTCTCGGCCGCACCAACGGACAGCGCAATCGGAGTCGCGCCGGGATCGGGTCGCAGGCGCAGATCGACACGCCAGACATAGCCGTCGGCCGTATGGTGATCGAGGATCCGCACGAGCTTGCGCGTTGTGGCCACCGCCCATTCCTGAGGGGAGCGCTGCCCGCGATAAGCGATCCGCTCCTCGTCATAGAGCACAACGATATCGATGTCGCTTGAGTAGTTCAGTTCGCCTCCCCCCAATTTGCCGAGTCCGAGGACGAAGATTCCAGCCTGTTTGGCTGGATTTTCCGCGCCCTCGGGCAGATCGAGATCCCCCTGTTCAGCAGCTTGTCGCAGGAGAAAATCGAGCGCATGCCGCACCGACATGTCGGCGAAATGTGTGAGACATCCGGTCACCGCTTCCAGATCCCAGGCGCCACCGACATCGGCCGCGGCCGTCAGCAGCGCGATCTTCGCCTTCGCTTCCCGCAGAGCCCGCATGAGTTCCGCTTCAGAAGCGATCGTCGGCCATTGTGATTCGCAAGTGGTGAAGAACCGCTCCCGCACGCTATCTGGACCCTTGGCCAGGATCTCGCCGAAGAATTCCGGCATGCGCCGCAGGAGTCTCGCCAGATGCGGACTGTTGCCGGCCAGCGCGGCGATGAGCGCTCTTGCGCTTTTACGCTCCGCGGGCGAGGAAGAGGAGGTGGCGGCCCACTCCTCCACGGCGCGTTCGGCGGCGGCTTTGTCGAAAGGCAGAGCGGTCGGGCGGGGTGTCCAGGATGTGGGCATGCGCGTGTTCGACTCGTGATGGAGCAATGGTCACGCTTCTAGCAAGAGACGACGACCGGCGCGTGTCAAGCATCATCGCATGGGCGCACAGACCGGAAGGGAAATAAGGCGGGAGCGACAGCCGGTATGACGGGTCCGCGACGCCCCCTCAGTCCTATCATTGGGCGATGGACCGGATTTGCGGTTCGCCGCCTTCTGCTACCGCTCGTCGGGCTGATGGCGCTTGGCCTGTTCGTGGCCGTCGTGCGGCTCAGTCTGGCACCATGGGAGATGCCCGACTGGTTGCGTGGGCGCATGCTGGCCGCGCTCACGGAAACCGCACCCGATTGGCGGGTGGCGGTCCGCTCGGTCAGCGTCGTGATCGAACCGGCCCAAGGAGCCGTTGCCCTTGTGCTCTCGGACATCGACATGCGTGACCGACGCGGTCGCCTGGCGTTGGCGGTGCCGCGCTGCCGTCTGACGGTCGCCCTTTGGCCGCTTCTTGCCGGGCGTCTTGTTCCCCAAGCGGTGGCGGCCGAGGAGGTGACGGTGGTCTGGCGTTGGTCGGCGGCGCGATTGGGCGAGAAGCTGCGCGGCCTGCTTGTGACCGAGCCGGGCCGGGTGCGCGCCGCCGGTCGGATGCTGCGTGAGGCCATGCGCATCTTCAGCCGCATGACGGCGAGGTGGAGCGCGGCTTCTTCGCTTGGCGCCGTCGAGCGCCTGACCCTGCCGCATGTCAATCTGACATTGGTCGAAAACGAACTGGGGATCAGCTGGCGACTGCCCGATTCCCAGATCGTTTACGCACGCAGCGGTGCTGTTCAAATCTTGACCGTGGCCGGCGAAGCCCGTGACGCAAGCGGCTCGCTCGGGCGGTTCAAGTTGGACAGCGTGCTGGACAAGGATGGGCGGCGCAAACTGCAGCTGGCATTGGCTGAGCTGTCCCTGCCGCGGGTGGCGCAGGCCTTCCGCTCTGTCGCCGAACTCGACGGGATTGCCATGCCGCTCGATCTGACCGTTGGCATGACTACGGCGACCGACGGGCGGATCGAGACAGCCAGTCTTACCGCTCGCTTCGGCGCCGGTGAGCTGCGCTTGCCCCCCTTCTACCCACAGGCCGTTCCGGTCGATGCGTTGGCATTCACGATCGCGCTTGATGAGAAGGCCGGTCGGATCCGCCTGGAATCCTTTCATGCCCGCTTTGACGGCACCGAGCTCGTTCTTGCGGGTGCTCTCGAATTGCCGGCGGCCGGTACTCCTCCAAAGCTGCAGCTTTCCGGTGGGTTTGATCGCATAGGAATTGTGACGCTTCAGCGCTACTGGCCGGCAGGTGTGGGACAGGGAGCCCGGAGGTGGATCGCCAGCCATATCACACAAGGAGAGCTGGAGGATGGGCACTTGCGTTTCACGCTTTCGCCCACCGCCTTCGCAAGCGGCGTACTGCCCGCAGATGCCGTCACCCTGGATTTCACTTTTCGCGGGCTGACGGTTCACTATCTGGGAGATCTCCCCCCTCTTGTTGCGGCTGATGGGATCGGTCATCTGACACGCACACAGCTGCGGCTTGCACTCACCCGGGGCCATATCGCCGAGCAGCAGGCGTCCGGCACCGTCATCACGCTTCACGACATCGACAAGAAACGCCGCGCCCGGGCCGAGATTGCCTTGCGTCTTGTCGGCCCGCTTCGCGATCTGCTGGCGACATTGGATCACAAACCGCTGGGTTTTCCCGGCCGCTTCGGTCTGGATCCGGTTCGTGTGAGCGGTGGCGCCAAGGCGAGTGCGCGTCTACGCATCCCTTTACGCAAAACGGTCACCCTTGCCGACGTTGGGTTTGCAGTCGAAGGCGAGATCGCGGACTTTCGACTGGCCGATTTCGGCGTTCTCGGAATTCCGGATGTCCGTGCCGATCGCCTTCTGGTTCGGGTCACGGAAGCAGAGATGCTGGTGACAGGCCGCGTGACGGCTCCTGGACTGGCTGCCGATCTGCGCTGGCAAGAGCAGTTCCATCCTCCCGCCGGCAAACCCGGCAGCCATTTTTCGCTCATCGATGGCCGCATCGATTTCACGCAAGCATCCTGGCTCGATTCCAGGCTGGTGAGTTTGGCCGGGCGTGGCCGTTGGGAGGCGCGGATCACGGGGCGGGGATTTGCCTTAAGCGAAGGCGTCTTCTCCTTCGGGCTGGACGAGGCCACAGTAGCGGCAGACTGGCTGGGGTATGAGAAGCCCCAGGGACGAAAGGCCGATCTCTCCTTCCGGCTGGCGGCAGGATCACAGGATAGTCGCCTGGCATGGCGTGTCGATGCGCTGCGCTATGTGAGTGGGTCCGACCGCATCGAAGGGGAATTTTCCTGGCATCAGCAGGCGGATGGGGGGGTCGTGGTCGATCAGGTGATGTTGTCCCCCTTTCGCCTGGGAGAAAACGATCTTGCCGTCTCTCTTTCGAGAGGGGGCGAGACGCCGTTGCTTTCAATCACAGGCGAACGCCTCGATATCCGGCCGTTGCTGGACCGGCTTACCCGCGGCAGCTTGCCGGAGGGGGGAACGATCGGTCCCTTGCGGCTACAGGCGCGCGTCGCCCAGCTGCTGGCGCTCAACACGGTGCGGTTTGCGGGGGTGGAGGCGGCAGGCAGCTGGGATGCGCATGGGCTTGCTTCCCTTTCGCTTGCTGTCCAGGACGAGCATGCACATCCGCTTTCCGTGTCTCTTGCCTTTGCGCCTGCGTGTGGATGTCGCCGGCTGTCGCTCAAGACGCAGGATGCCGGCCGTTTCGCTCTCGGACTCGGGCTTTTCGCGAACGCCGAAGGCGGTGACCTCACCGTCACGGCCACGCTCTCACCAGCTGCTCAGCGGCGGTTGGAAATGGCGGGCAAGGCAACCGTCACCGATGTCACGATCGTCCGGCGCTCGGCTCTCGTGTCCGTGGTGGAAAAGGGACGCGAAAGCGGTCTCGATGCCTTCGTCGGTGAGAATGGCATGCATTTCGATCACATCGAGATCCCCTTTCATCTTCGGGGATCCGTCATCGACATCGACGGTGGCCGGGCACGCGGCAACCGGTTGGGGCTGACATTCGCCGGCGAGGTGGACCGCAACAGTGGCCAGCTCGCGATCAACGGCATCATGGTGCCGGCCTATGCGCTCAATGCTCTGCTCGGCAAGATTCCCCTCATCGGCAACCTGTTTTCTGGAGGCAAGGGCGGTGGTCTGCTGGCGGTGCGCTACACCGTGCGAGGCGACATTCGCGCACCGAAGATTACCGTCAACCCTATGACGCTGTTCATGCCGGGAATCCTGCGCAAGCCCTTCGAGGGCGGCAAGGGCAGACTGCCTGAAGCCCCCTCTCCACCTGCACGGCCCAATGATGGCGAACCGCGACGGTCTTTGAACACGCCCGGGTGATCTGCGCCGGCGGATGGGGCCGGACGGTTCTGTGGACGGATGCGACCGATCGCGGCCGTTTCCCGAACCGGCCGCCGGTTGCAATCGCCGGTATCATCGGCCACATGCCTTCTGGCGACGTTTCCCGTCACGGGAGGGAAGGATTGCGGCGTGCAGAGCGCCCATGATTGGTCATCACATGTTCGACGTGGTCACCTATAATGTTCACAGCGCGGTCGGTATCGACCGCCGCTTCGATCCGGACCGCATTATACGTGTCCTCAAGCGCTGTGAGGCGGCGGTGATCGCGCTTCAAGAAGTGGGCTGGCATCACCGCGGCGAACGGCATTTCAACCAGTTCGCCTTCTATGCGCAGGAGCTGGGGATGACCTGCATCGAAGGCCCGACGAAGCATCATGCTCACGCTCATTTCGGCAACGCCGTGCTGACCACTCTGCCTGTGCGCCGCTCCGTCGTGGTGGATTTGACCGTGCCGCTGGAGCTGCCGCGTGGCGCCATCATCGCCGAGCTGGAAGGGCCGACCGGCCCCTTCACCCTGATCAACATGCATCTTGGACTGACAGCGATTCATCGGCGCGCCCAGCTGAGACGGTTGCTGCCTCATCTGGTTGGCTGGAACCCTCCCTATGTGATCTGCGGGGACTACAACAGTTGGAAGCTCACGGCGCGCACCCAGCGTTTGTTGGCGCGTCTGGCGCCCGATGCGACCCGTCTACCGAGCTTTCGCGCCCCCTATGCACGCATCCCGATCGATCGCGTGCAGGTCAGTCCGGAATTCCGCCTGGTCACGGCCTGGCGTCCGGAAGACCGTGATACCTTCCTGGCGAGCGACCATCTGCCTGTTGTCGCCCGAATCAGCCCCCGCTAGCAGCTCGTCCCACAAGTAATCTGGTTGCGCGCGGATGGATGTTTCTGAAACCGATCACGGCATTTCTGGAGGACGACGCGCCAAGGCCGCTTCGATCGCGCGGTTGAGTGCGGCGACGGCGGCCGCCGGTCCTTCTGGATGGCGCCAGACATAGGAGGAAACGGCAAGAAAGTCGGCACCGGCTTCGACAAGCGGCCCGCAGTTTTCCGCCGTGATGCCACCGATTGCGACCGCTGGGATCTCTGTCGTCTCATGCCAGATTCTGAGCAGTTCGGGGTCCGCCCGATGGCCGGAATCCTTGGTCGGCGAGGGGAAAAACGCGCCGAAAGCCACGTAATCTGCTCCCTGCTCGCCCGCGATATAGGCGAGATGGCGGGAGGCATGGCAGGTCACGCCAATATCGCGCTCGTGGCCCATGATCCGGCGCGCGCTGCGGACATCCATGTCAGACTGGCCGATATGCACGCCATCCGCCCCGAGCGCGACCGCCAGATCCGGCCGATCGTTGACGATGAAGGCGACATCATGAGCATGACAGATCGGCAACAGGGCACGGCCTGCGGCCAGCACCTCTTCGTCGGATGCCGGCTTCAACCGCAGCTGGAAAGCCGCGACATCACCACCGCAAAAGGCGCGATCGAGATCTTGCGCGAAGCCCTCGAGCGCGGCGACTACCGGGGGACTGATCAGATAGACGCGACAGGCGGGCGCCGCCGCTGGGCCACCCTGACCGGATTGTGCCTCGTTCTTACCGCTCATTCCTGACCGCGGTAAATGCGGATGATGCGGCTCAGCATCTCGATCGCCTCGTCCTTCGGCCGTTGGAAACTGTTGCGGCCGATGATCGAGCCGTTGCCGCCACCGTCCCGAATCGCGCGCGCATCCTCGAAGACCTGATCGGCTCCCTTCTTCGCTCCACCGGAGAAGACAACGATACGCCGGCCCTGAAAGGCCGCCTGCATCACATGACGCACCCGTGCCGTCGGAGTCGAGATATCGATACCGGAGGCCTCGATCACCTTGCGTGCCTCGGGCTGTTCGATGTGATCACTCGGCAGCTTCACCTTGATGATATGCGCGCCGGCGAGGGCGGCCATATGCGCCGCATAGGCCACGACATCAAGCGCCGTCTCGCCCTCCTTTGAGAGCTTGCCGCCGCGCGGATAGGACCAGGCGACCACGGCCAGCCCCACAGCCTTCGCTTCCGCCGCAAGTTCGCGGAGTTCCTCCAGCATGTCGTTGAAATGAGGTGAGCCCGGATAGAGCGTGAAGCCGATCGCCGAACAGCCGAGCCGCAGCGCATCCTCCACGGACGCGTAGACCGCCTGGTCTTTCTCGGTCGCCCAGGAGTTGCACGAATTGACTTTGAGGATGAGTGGCACCTGTCCCGCGAAGCTGTCGGCTCCGGCCTCCAGCAGGCCCAGAGGCGCGGCAAATGCATTCAGCCCCGCATCGATCGCAAGCTGGAAGTGATAGCGCGGATCATAGGCTGGCGGGTTCGGGAGGAAGGAGCGATCAGGCCCATGCTCGAAGCCCTGGTCCACCGGCAGGATCACCATGCGCCCGGTGCCGCCCAGCCGGCCATGCATCAACATACGCGCCAGATTGGCCTTGGTGCCTGGATTGTCTGCCTCATACCAAGACAGAATCTCGCGGACCTTGCGTGTCAGTTTCATCCTTGCGTTCCCTCCTTGTCAGCCGCGCCTGCCGCCCGGACCGTCCCTGCTGTCGGCCGGCAGCGGGTCCGGGGCTCGGTTGGTGCCTGCTCGTGAGCGCGCCTATAGCGCGGTGCGGACGCATGGACAACCGCTCTCGTCCTTCTCCTCCCTCGATCCCACGCGTTGGTGGGGGGAGAGATTCAGTCTGCCTTTGCCGCCTCAAGATCAACGGGGCGTGGGCGGCCGTCCTGGTCTACCGCGACGAAGACGAAAATGCCCTCTGTGACCATGATCTCCTCCGGCTCTTCGCGGCGCGAGACGCAGACTTCGATATGCACCTGGATCGAAGTTCGTCCGACCTTCACGATCTCCGTATAGCAGCTGACGAGATCGCCGGGGTGAACCGGACGATGGAACTTCATCGCCTGGATTGCGACGGTCGCCACCGGCCCGTTCGCACGCCGTGCGGCGGTGATGCCGCCGGCGATATCCATCTGGCTCAGGATCCAGCCGCCGAAAATATGGCCATTGAGATTGAGGTCGGCGAGCTGGGGACTGGTGCGGATGACGGGCTCGCGTCCGGAAATCGCCGCGTTCATGTATCTGCTTCGTTCCTGTCGCTCCTGTCGCTTTCTTTCCTGCCGTCGGTACTAGATGGTATGAGCGTCGCGTAGGTAAACATGGTGGCGGAGCGTGGTAAGAACTG
>CAZJPA010000096.1:0-10473 GCA_964547755.1 uncultured Sphingomonadales bacterium | reverse complement strand
AAAGAAGTCTCGGTGGGCATGGTTTCGGGCGTGATTTTCGCCATTACCATGGGAGATCTTTAATCCCGTCGATGCCGCCGGGCGGTTCGACCCCAGCAAGCTCAATGTGCCTTTCGATGCGCCGGCGGACAATTTCGCGCTCTTGCACAATTATCTCGCCTTCTTCCTGGGCGGGCAGGACTGTCTGGTCCTGATCCCGGGCCAGCCTGTTGATGGCGGCGGCAATCCCAACAATCCCGCTTGCTACAACAGCCAGTTCATCAAGGACCGCCATACCGATTTCGGTACCGCCCCCAGCTTTTCCAATCTCGATCTGTGGGGGCTGTCCTTGATCCTCGACTGGGATGCGGCGTCCTGGATGACCGTCAAGAGCATCACGGCTTACCGGGATCTGAGCAGCGAGTTCGCCCGCGATGGGGATCATTCGCCGCACCGAATCGCCCATTTCTTCGATTCCTTCGACCAGCACCAGTTCTCGCAGGAGCTGCAATTTCTCGGGACCATTTGGAATGGGCGGTTGGACTGGATCCTCGGCCTGTATTTCTTCACCGAGGACGGAAACAACGTCAATCTTCTGGAATTCGTGCCGGCGGACTTCAAGAGCGGCGGGTTTTTCGACAACCGCTCGCTGGCCCTGTTCACGCAGGAAACATTGCGGATCACCGACCGGCTCAGTCTGACGGCGGGTTTCCGGCTGACCGACGAACGCAAGGCCTTCCTGCCGGATCAGATCATTTTCGCCGACCGCACCTTCGGCCGGCGTCCCGATGGCACGCTCGGCCCCCTGTTTGGGGTGGGTACGCGGATCCTACCGAACCGCAAGGCGCGGTTTACGATCACCCAGACCACCCCCATGGCCAATCTGGCCTATCAGTGGACAGATGATGTCATGACCTATGTGACCTATTCGGAAGGTTTCAAGTCGGGCGGCTTCAATCAGCGGGTCTTTCCGCCGTTGCCGGATATTCCGTCCTTTGGGCCGGAATTTGTGAAGGTCATCGAGGGCGGGGTGAAGGCGACGGGTTTCGACCGGCGTCTGCGCCTGCACGCCGCCGCCTTTCATACCCGCTACAACGACCTCCAGATCCAGGTCTTCAGAGACGTGGCACCGGTGACGCAAAATGCCGCACGCGCGCGGATCAACGGCTTCGAAGTCGAGATGCAGGCAAGCCCGCTCGTGGGCTGGTATCTGGAGGCCTCGGCCGGCTATCTCGATGCGCAGTATACCAAGATCGATCCCCGCGCGACCCAAGTGCGACTGGACAACCGCTTTTCCAAGGTGCCCAAATGGACCGCTCATGGCGCCGTCACGCGTGAAATCGATCTGGGTGATGCGGGATGGCTGGATGCGCGGCTGGATTGGTCGTATCGTTCCTTCATCTTCAACGACGCTCTCAATACGCCCCAGATCGCGCAGCCGGGCTACCACCTCTTCAATGCGGCGGTCGGCTGGCGGAGTGCCGATGAGCGTTGGAGCCTGCGGTTCGGCGTCAAGAACCTGACCGACAAGATCTATCTGCGCACAGGGGTTTTCTTTGCAGGCGGCGGGAATGCCTTCGAGCATTTCTATGATCGTGGAAGGCAATGGTATCTCACCCTCAAGCTGCGCCGCTAGACGATCTGGTCAGGGGACAGGATTGGGCATGCTCATAGCAGGATAAACTCCCTCCGGCGCACCGGCCGGCGAACTGGACGGGCAGTCTCATCCCAGCTGCCCGTCCTTTTCCTGTCTTTTATGCGCGGCCGGGAAAGCCCATTCCGGCATCTGGCGTCTTCCCGATGCCTGCAGTCTGGCATGTGATCAGGGGTCTGCTGGGCGATTCCCCGAGCCCGGGTGGGGCTTATGGCATCATGCGATAGCTGTTTTGCGAGACGAGGCGCACGATCGTTCCCTTCTCGTCGGCCAGGGGCATCACGAGGCTTGAGAAGAGGATGTATTCCTTGCCTGCCCACAGCAACGGCATGTCGATCACCATGTAGGGGCGGCGATTGTCCACCGCCCAGCGGAAACGGGCGAATATGGGGCTGGTATGTGGAAAATCCTTGGCTGTTACGCCCTTGATCGATCCGCCGGCCGCACGATGATACTCTTCTCCGGCCAGTCGGACCCGAAAGAAAGGCGGCTCCGGGAATACGTCATAAAGCGCGGTTGCGGGCAGATGCCGGCCCATCACCCGGGGATGGAATGCATGCACGCAAGGGACATCCTGATCCCCACGGGCGGAAAACCACCAGCGTTTCAAGATCGCGCCGCCGGCCCATGGGACGTCTGTGTCTTCTTCCACCGGAACAATAGCCGCTACTCCCGGATCGGGAGCGAGGGCGTTAGGGGTTTTTCCCGCTTCCGGCATGGTCACTACCCACTTGCCCGTCACCCTGTGGGGCGGGCGCCGACCTCCAGCGGAACGGCTTCCTCTCGCGCGTGCAACCCGCTTCCCAGTGTAGCGCATTGGCACGCGGGAAGAAAGGCGGGAGTGGGGAGCAGGCGATCGGCCTTCCACCTCTCTTCCTGGCGGGTGCCCGGCCTATTGCGGCACCGTGTCATATTCGGCATGCCCTATGAGATGATCGACCTGCTCGCCATCCTCGGACAAGGGGACGACCAGGCTGTTGAAGCGCACGAAATCCTTGCCGGACCAGTGCGAAGGCAGGTCGAGCGCCATGTAGGGACGGCGTTCGCGCACGGCCCAGGTAAACCGCTCCCGGATGGGCGAGGCATCCGGAAAGGCACCCATGCCCCGTCCTTTGAGGCCGACGCCGGACACCAGGCGATAATTTTCGCCCACCAATCGCACGACGAAATCCATATCTCCGGCTTCGCGCAGCACGTCGAAGACGATGATGCCGGCCAGATAGCGGCCCATCACCGCCGGTGAAAAATCCCGCAAGCGTGGCATCCTGCTCTTTGCCCGCGCAGCGAACCACCACGCCTTCAAGCGTCGCCCTCCTTCCCAGGGCACCTCCGTGTCCCGATCGACGGGCAGCAACGCTGCCAGCCCGGGATCTCTCGGAATGGGAGACATCGGCATGGTCCATGCAGTTTGATGGCCGGTCATCCATCGGGGACGCTCATGACCGAGCGCGGTTGACGCCGACAGCAGCAAGCGGTCCGCTTCCACCAATACCACAATTTCGGTGGCAGCGGTAAGAGCGAACCGGGCGATCTGGATAGGGGGGCATCGGTCGGCTGCCTGGCCGTGTCTGTTCCCTCTTTGCGAACGCCACAAGAGGCGGCATAGAGAATGGGAAACGGTCAACCAGGGATCGCCATGACGACGCCACCCTATCTTGCCCGACTGAATCCTGAACAGCGTGAAGCGGTCACCACGCTTGACGGTCCATTGCTCGTGCTTGCCGGCGCCGGCACGGGCAAGACACGGGTGCTGACCTGTCGGATTGCGCATCTGATCGCCACCGGCCGCGCCGGTCCCGGCGAAATTCTGGCGGTGACTTTCACCAACAAGGCAGCGGCCGAGATGGGCCAACGCGTCGAACGACTGATTGCGCGCCCCGTGGCCGGCATGGCGCTCGGAACCTTTCATGCGATCTCGGCGCGATGGCTGCGCCGGTATGCCGAGCACGTCGGCCTGAAGCCCGATTTCACGATTCTGGATACCGACGATCAGGAACGGCTGATCAAGCAGCTGCTCGCCGAAGCCGATATCGACGCCAAGCGTTGGCCGGCACGGCTGCTGGCTCAACTCATCGATCGTTGGAAGAACAAGGGACTGGTTCCCGAAAGCGTGCCGGCCAGCGAGGCGGGCGAATTCGCGGATGGGCGCGCAGCGGAGCTCTATGCGACCTATGAAGAGCGGTTGAAAGGGCTCAATGCGGTCGATTTCGGCGGGTTGATCCTGCATATGATCACTATCATGCGCGCGCAACCGGATGTGCGCACAGCCCTCAAACAACGCTATCGCTACATCCTCGTGGACGAGTATCAGGACACCAACGCCGCCCAGTATCTGTGGCTGCGGCTGCTGGCGGATGCGGATGGAAATCTGTGCTGTGTGGGTGACGACGATCAATCGATCTACGGCTGGCGGGGGGCGGAGATCGGCAATATTCTGCGCTTCGAGCAGGATTTCCCGACCGCCCGCATCATCCGGCTCGAGCGCAACTATCGCTCCACCGGCCATATCCTGGGAGCGGCGTCCTCTCTGATCGCCGCCAATCGCGGGCGGCTCGGCAAGACGCTGAAGACCGGTGGTGATACGGGCGAGAAGATCCCCGTCATCGCCGTCTGGGACGGCGAGGAGGAGGCGCAGACCGTCACCGATCTCATCGAGGCGGAACAGCGCGCCGGCGTGCCGCTGGGCGAGATCGCGATCCTTGTGCGGGCCGGCTTCCAGACCCGGCCTTTCGAGGAAAGACTGATCCAGACCGGTCTGCCCTATCGCGTCGTCGGCGGGCCGCGCTTCTACGAGCGCCAGGAGATCCGCGACGCGCTCGCCTATCTGCGCGTGATCGCCAATCCGGATGACGATCTGGCCTTCTCCCGCATCGTCAACGTGCCGAAGCGCGGGATTGGCGAGGCGACGGTCAGAACCGTGCGGCGGTTTGCGCGCGCCGGCGGGCTGTCGTTGTTTTCGGCCGCCATGCAGATCACGACGACAGACGAGCTGCGCCCGGCCGCACGCGGGGCGCTCGCGCGGCTCGTTGAACAGTTCCTGCGCTGGCGCGAGGAGGCGGCGACATTGCCGCATACGGAGCTTGCGCAGCGTGTGCTGGAAGAGTCCGGCTATGTCGCCATGTGGCAGGCGGCGCACACGGCCGATGCGCCGGGGCGGCTGGAGAATCTGGCCGAGCTCGTGCGCGCCATGGCCGAGTTCGAGAACCTGCAGGGGTTTCTGGAGCATATTGCGCTGGTGATGGAGAACGAGGCGGCGGCCGAGGCCGACAAGATCTCGCTGATGACGCTGCATGCCGCCAAGGGTCTCGAGTTCCACAGCGTCTATCTGCCCGGTTGGGAGGAGGGCGTCTTTCCCAACCAGCGTGCATTGGACGAGGGCGGCGAGAAGGCGCTCGAAGAGGAACGCCGGCTCGCCTATGTGGGGCTGACGCGCGCGCGCCGGCGGGTGGTGATTCTGCATGCGGCAAGTCGGCTCGTCTTCGGGCAATGGCAATCGCTCATCCCCTCGCGCTTCATCGAGGAAATCGCGCCCGCGCATATCGAGCGCCATCATCTGCCGGGCATGATGGCCGAGGCGGGGGGTGACGGACGGGATCCTGCGCTGGCGGCCGCCTACCAGGGCTATGATGTGGAGCTCAAACGGGGGCCCGGCTGGCAGCGCGCCCAGCGCCGTCGCATGACGGCACGTCTCGCCGGCGAGACGCGGCGCCGGCTCCGCCCGCCTTCTGCAGAAAAACCTGTGGCGTTTGCCGTGGGCGAACGGGTCTTTCACAACAAGTTCGGCTATGGCGAGGTGCTGGCGGTGGAGGGCGAAAAGCTGCTCGTGCGGTTTGAGACCTCGGGGCCAAAGCATGTCATCGCCCAGTTCGTGGAGCCGGCATCGTGAGTGATGATGTGGCCTTCGTCTGGGAGCTGCCGCTTCCCTTTGCGTATGTGGAGGCGGCTTTGGCGGCTCTCGATCCGGTGGTGGAAGAATGTATGGTCGCGCCTGGGATGCCGGCGATCGCGATCGCCGTCGTCCTGCCCGAGGACGATGGTAGGGAAGGATTCCAGGACGGTGGGCGAGCGTTGCTGACAGCGACTCTCACAGATCCCGCCCTTGACGAGCGGATCGTCCAGATGGTGTGCGAGCGGCTGTTTGCGGCGCTCCAAGCGAGCGTTGGGGCATCAGGGCTGCCGGCCGCCAATCCCCCACCTCGACGGCTGGCCACGTGTGACTGGGTGCGTCTGTCTCAAGCCGGGCTGCCCGCCCAGCTGGTCGGCCGCTTCCGGATCCTGACCGAAGACGGCCAAGAGGTCTTCTGGCCGGGACATCTCAGGCTCAGGCTGACCGCTTCTACCGCCTTCGGCACGGGGCATCATGCCACGACGCGGGGCGCGCTGGCGATGCTGGACGCCTTGGCCCGGCGGCTCGGTCGCCGCAGGCCGGCACCGATGCTGGATGTGGGATGTGGATCAGGTGTACTGGCGCTGGCGATGACAAAACTGTGGAAGCAGCCGGTGTGGGCCAGCGATATCGACGAGACGGTCCGGCCGGTTGTCGCTGCCCATGCGCAGCGGAATGCTGTGGCCTTGCGATCGCATGCGCGCAGGGGAGGCGGTCCGGCATTGGCTTGTCTGGTCGCCGCCGGGCTCGATCATCCCTGCCTGCGGCGGGCCGGGCCCTTCCGACTGATCGTCGCGAATATTCTGGCCGGTCCGCTCAAGATGCTCGCGCCCGCCTTCGCCCGCCAGCTGGCGCAAGACGGATGGCTGCTGCTGTCCGGCATTCTTGCCAGCGAGGCGAGAGCCGTCCTGGGCCGATATCGCCGCTGCGGGCTCGTGCCGGTTGCTCTTTGGCAGCAAGAAGGCTGGGCGACGATCGCGCTTCGGCGTGCGTCTTGCGCGCGCCGGCCGTTACCGCCTGCCGGTCGCCTCAAGCGGCGCGCGGCAGATCCCGATGCGCACCCGGCACCCTGCGCGGGACGACCTTGAGCGCCACAATCCGGGCCGCCTCGTCGTCACCTGGAAGCTGGCCATGGATGCGCATGACGTCAAAGAAGTCGGTCTGATGGCCGAAAAGCCCACGACCGGCAAGACGAATGGCGGTCTTGATGCGGTGCAACATTTTCGTTCTCCTTGTTCCCTGTATGGGGTTCCCTGTGTGAACCGCCTCTCACATAGTTCCTTTTGTGCGCGTGAGGAGATCAGTTCGGCACGTGCCAGCCATGCGTTTTATGCATGGCTATTGCGCCGCACATATGATTATTCCGGAGGCCGCTTGCTTCGGCGAAAAATGGAAGTCTTGGGGGGGGGCTGCTCAGACGCGGGCCTCTTCCGCTTGTGTGAGGAGGGATAGCCAGGCTTTCTCGTCGATGATCCGCACGCCCAGCTCTTGCGCTTTCTTGCGCTTGGAACCGGCGCCGGGACCAGCGACGACGAAATCGGTTCGTGCGGAAACCGAGCTTGCCACCTTCGCCCCCAGACGTTCGGCGCGGGCCTTCGCCTCTTCGCGTGTCATGCTCTCAAGTGTGCCGGTGAATACGATCGTCTTGCCGGCGATCGGGCTGTCGGTTGCGGCGTGGTCTTCCTCGGGCAGGACAGTCACTTGTTCGAGCAGGGCATCGACGATCTTGCGATTCTGCGCCTCCCGGAAAAAGTTGACGAGTGCTTCGGCGACCTTGGGGCCGATTCCGTCGATGGATTCCAGCTCTGCGCGTGCGTGTTTCGGATCACCTTCTGTGAGGGCGAGAAATCGTTCGATCGTATGGAAATGGCGGGCGAGCAGCTTGGCCGTCACCTGACCAACATAGCGGATGCCCAAAGCGTAAAGAAAGCGGTGAAAGGGGATCCGGCGTCGCGCTTCGATGGCGGCGAAGAGATTCTCGACGGATTTCCGTCCCCATCCTTCCCAGCGTTCCAGTTGCAGCTCGCCATTTCGTTCTGGGAGCGTGAAGATATCCGCCGGATTGCGGATGGCGCCGCGCTTGAAGAGGGTCTCGATCTGCTTGTCGCCCAAGCCTTCGATGTTGAAGGCGTGGCGTGAGACGAAATGGCGCAACCGTTCCACGCGCTGGGCCGGGCAGAAGAGCCCACCCGTGCAGCGAATGATCACGCCGTCCGGGACCGCCAGCGAACCACAGACGGGGCAATGATCGGGAAAGGCGAAGGCTTTGGCATCGGCCGGCCGCCGGTCCATGAGAACGCGAACGACACGGGGAATGACATCGCCCGCGCGTTCGACCTCAACCCAGTCTCCGATCATGACACCGAGGCGGTCGATCTCGTCCTTGTTGTGGAGGCTGGCCCGCTGGACCACCACGCCGCCGATGTTCACGGGTTCGAGGACCGCAACCGGTGTCAGGGCGCCCGTGCGTCCGACCTGAATGACGATGTCTTTGAGGATCGTCTCGGCCCGGTGTGCGGGGAACTTGCGTGCCACCGCCCAGCGGGGGACACGTTCCACCTCACCCAGCCGCCGCTGATAGTCGAGCCGATCGATCTTGTAGACGACGCCGTCGATGTCGAAGTCGAGGGTGGCGCGGCGGGTTGCCATGTCGCGGTAGTAGGCGACCGCTTCCGCCATCTCCGGGCACAGCCTGCTCAGGTCGCTCACAGGCAGGCCCCATTCCTTGATCGCCGTATAGGATTCCCATTGGGTCTTGAACGGCCAGCTGCTCGTATATCCCCATCCCCAGCAGCAGAAGCGCAGAGGGCGCGAGGCGGTGACCGCCGGGTCCAGCTGGCGCAGGGAACCGGCTGCCGCATTGCGGGGATTGGCGAAGATCGTGCCGCCACGGGCTTCCTGCTCGGCATTGAGTTTGAGGAAGTCGCTTTTGCGCATGTAGACTTCCCCGCGCAGTTCCAGTTCTTCCGGCCAGCCGGAGCCGGCGAGTGTCTTCGGAATGTCGCCGATCGTCATGGCGTTGGCGGTGACGTCCTCGCCTTCGTAGCCGTCGCCGCGGGTGGCCGCGCGCACCAGCCGGCCGTTCTCATAGATCAGCGCGATGGACAGCCCGTCGAATTTGGGCTCGGCAGTCAATGCCAGTTCCGTCGCAGGCGGCAGGCCGAGAAAACGCAGCGCCCGCGCGAAGAAGGCCTGGACCTCCTCGTCGGAGAAGGCGTCTTCCAGCGAGAGCATCGGCAGGCGATGGCGCCATTTGCGGAACTTCTCGGACGGCGGCGCGCCCACCCGCCGTGACGGGCTGTCCGGCCGGATGAGGTGCGGAAAGCGCTTCTCGATAGCGGTGTTCCGTGCCCGGAGCGCGTCATACTCTGCATCCGAGATGACGGGGGCGGCTTTCGTGTAATAGAGATAGTCGTGCCAAGCGATCTCTTTGGCCAGACGCGCAAGCTCGATCTGCGCTTCTTCTTCCGTCAGCGCCAGGACCGGTTTGCGGCGCAGCGGGTCGTCCGCAGGCACGGTGAAGGGTTCGACGGCGGAAGCCCCATCGCTGTCAGCTCTTTTGGGCATGGGCTTCTCGGACATGGCCGACCTTTCCTTGTCTTGCCCGATCTTTCCGTGTTTCTGTTGGCTGGGTGGGGCGAAGAGGGCGACCGTGCCGCTTGAGGAGGCTGCGTGCGGCCCGCCGCGCATCTTCCGTGATCGTCGCGCCGGCAAGCATGCGGGCGAGTTCTTCGACCCGGGCGGTCTCGTCCAGGGGCGTCACAGCCGTGTGCAGTTGGCCACCGGCGTCGGATTTGGCGATGCGGAAATGCCGGTCGGCGAAAGCGGCCACCTGGGGGCTGTGGGTGACCAGCAGCACTTGGGCGTCGTCGGCGAGTCGGGACAGGCGCTCGCCGACCGCGGTGGCCGTTGCGCCACCGATGCCGCGATCGATCTCGTCGAAGACCATCACGGTTGCTCCTGCCGCTGCCCGGAGCACCACCTTAAGAGCCAGCATGATCCGCGCCAGTTCGCCGCCCGAGGCGATGCGGCTGAGCGGTCCGAAGGGAGCATCGGGATGCGTCGCGATTTCGAAGACGACCTCATCGCCGCCTGCCGCCGTCCAGCGTTCGCGCGGCAGGGGGGAAACCCGCACCCGGAAACGGGCGCTCTCGAGCCGGAGAGCCGGCAGTTCGTCCGCCACTTCCCGTTCCAAGCGACGAGCGGCGGCGCGGCGTGCCTCATGCAGCCTGCCGACGGCCGTTTCCAGGGCAGACTCGGCCGCTGTCAGCTCGCGGGCGAGCGTGGCGCGCCTGTCCTCCAGATCATCGAGATCGGCACATTCGGCTCTCAGCTTCTCAGCCAGGGCGGCCAGATCATCCGCCGGAACCTGATGCTTGCGGGCCAGCGCCCGGATGGCGAACAGCCGTTCCTCCACCTCTTCGAGGCGTTCAGGCTCCTCCTCGAAAGAGGTGAGAAGCGCTTGCAGCCCATGCCCGGCCTCCGCCGCTTCGGCGTTTGCTCGCGCCAAGGATTCAATGATGGGATTCAGCGCTTCGCCAAGGCTTGGCGCATGCAGACGTTCGAGCCGGCGTAGGGCGCTGGCGAGCCGCTCGTCTGCGCCATTCTCGCCCATGATCAGTTGACTGACGTGATCCAGATCGGCGCGAATGCGGGCGATTTCGATCAGTCGTTGGCGCTCCTCGGCGAGCGCGGTTTCCTCCCCCGGCCGGGGGGCGAGCTCGTCGAGCTCCGCGACGGCATGCGCGAGGTAGGCACGCTGTTCGGCCAATTGCGCCTTGCTGCGGTCGAGCTCGGTCAACCGCGCCGCATATTCGGCATGACGGCGATAACATGCGGCCGCCGTAGCCACCAAGTCTTCCAATCCGCCGAATGCATCGAGAATCCGGCGATGGCGGGCCGGTTGCAGGAGACCGCGCTCGTCATGCTGACCATGGACTTCCACCAACAGCGC
>CAZJPA010000095.1:0-10536 GCA_964547755.1 uncultured Sphingomonadales bacterium | reverse complement strand
GGACGAGGGCCGCCACGCCAGCGTCGCCCTGCACGAGGGGGCGGCCGAGCTGCCGCCCAACGGTCAGGGCATTGCGGCGCTGCAGATTCTCAATATCGTCGAGGGCTTCGATCTCAAATCGATGGGCTGGAACACCGCCGATTACTGGCATGTGATGGTCGAGGCGAAAAAGCTCGCCTATGAGGACCGCGCGCGCTTCTATGCCGATCCGGCCTTCTATCGCGTGCCCCTGGAGCGGCTGCTGTCGAAGGAATACGCCGCCGAACGTCGCCGACTCATCGACATGAAGCATGCAGCGCCAAGCTATCCGCCGGGCGATGGGGAAGCAAAGCTGGAAGAGGGGGACACCGTGTATCTCACGGTCGCTGACGCCGACGGCATGATGGTCTCGCTCATTCAGTCGAACTATCGTGGGATGGGCTCGGGACTGGTGCCGGACGGCCTCGGCTTCATGCTCCAGGACCGCGGGGCGTTGTTTTCGCTCGATCCCGCCCATCCCAATGCCTATGCGCCGGGCAAGCGACCTTTCCACACCATCATTCCCGGTTTTCTGACGAAGGACGGCGTGCCGGTGATGAGCTTCGGCGTCATGGGCGGCGCCATGCAGCCGCAGGGTCATGCTCAGATCATCGTCAATATCATCGACTTCGGCATGAATGTGCAGGAAGCCGGTGACGCCGCGCGCTTCAACCACACGGGGTCCACCCAGCCCTTTATCGTCGGCAAGCCGATGACGACGGGCGGCCTGTTGCAACTCGAATCCGGTGTGCCGCCCGCGGTGGTCGCCGAACTGGAACGCCGCGGCCACAAGGTGAAGATCACCAAGGGGCCCTTCGGCGGCTATCAGGCGATCTGGCGCGATCCCAAGACCGGCGTCTACTGGGGCGCCTCCGAAATGCGCAAGGACGGCGCAGCGATCGGTTATTGACGAACGGTGTCGCGTCCGCCTGCGGACAGGGCCGGAAGACAAGAAGACAGACCCCACGCATTTTTGTAAATTGCCGCCGGACCGGCAACGGGATGGAAAGATCCGCATCAGCAGACTAGCCGCAGTCGAAAGGGCGGATGGGAACGCTCTCCGCCGCGTGGAAGCAGAAAGCGGCACATGGGGCAACGTCTTGCTATCGTCGTCATCGCCCTCGCTGCGGTGCTGCTGGCGCTCAACCGGCACTTTCCCGTGCTGGCGGAAATCGGACGCGCCGTCACCGGCGGCAAATCGTCCTGCCGGATCAAGGGCAATGTCTCGGCGTCCGGAGAGCGGATCTACCATCTGCCCAGCGATCGCTCCTACGCCATCACCCGGATCGACTGGTGGAAGGGCGAACACTGGTTCTGCAGCGAGAGCGAGGCGCGCCGGGCCGGATTCCGCCGGGGCCGCTGGTAAGGCGCCCCCCTCTTTTTTAGACATGATACAAATTTCGTCGCATCGACAAGAGAATTTGTGTCGCAATTTTGATCTAGATCAAATTCGGGGGGCGGAGATCGTGCTAGACGGGATCCTGGCCGGCGCGAAGACGTCTGTGTCGTCAGCGCATGTCTCGTTGGGGTGTCCGGCGAGAGGGCGAATACACGCAGCGCCTTTCACCGGCATGTGGGATCTCTCCTCTTTCCGCACGCACGACTCGTCACTTCGGGCGGTCCGGACAACCGGATCGCCCCTTTTTTTTGCGGGGGGAGACCCCTTCCAGCAAACCGGCATGATCTCTGCTAGAATGGTGGCGCTGAACAGCTATTGCCCAGGCAGGAGAGCGATCATGACACCATCCCGTGCCCACGCAAGACGGCGGACAGCGAAGACGATCGGTTGCATCGCTGCGACCGTGATGGTGGCTGCTGGAATGGTGCAAGCCGCACAGGCGCAGGAGTTTGCAAACCAGAGACGCGAATCGCCGCCCGCTTCCTCCTCCATCGCCACGGCGGCCGGCCGGGACGGGCCGGCGCCCCGCTGTGATGCGGCCCATGAGGGAATCGTCGCCTGCTTCGCCAATGTGCTGTGTCTGTGTCGGTTCCATCCGGGTGATGCGGCCCGCAAGCTGCCTGACCGCTTCGCCTGGGATTGCGGCATCACCCGCCCGCAATGCCAGCAGCCGCCCGCCGATCTGACGCCGACCGATCCTTACGCGATGCCACCCGTGATCCTCGACCTCGACGATCACCATGCCGACAGCACGGAAGACGACGAAGACACACACACCCCGCCGCCGTCCTGATCGGCGGGTTCGGCGATCAGTGCAGCCGGAATTCGCGGTCCGCGAATCGCATCTCGGCCGGCTTGATCAGCGCCGCAGAGGCCACCGTCACCGAATGGAGCCTCGCTTCGATGTTCTCTTCCCAGAACTTGAGAAAGCGACGCAGCACCGGAAATTCCGGCACCAGATCCTGAAACTGCCAGGTGAAGCTTTGCAACAGGTCCGGATGATCCGGCATGTGATAGAGGATTTCGGCCGTCGTCAGCCGATAGCCCATCAATTGCTCGGCGAAATCCGATCGCGGAAACGGCGGGAGAAAGTCTTCAATCCGTATCTTCTTGTGCATCTCGCCCATCCTCTCTTTCCTGTCGCAGCAGCCGGGGATTCCTGGAAAAAGGCGGGGCCGATGCCGACCGGCCCTTGCCTCCGCAGCGGTTGGGCTTTCCCCGGTCTGCCATCATATCTATGGCAGAAATGCCGCCTGATGTGCAATATTATTCGAATATTGATTAAGAAATTATTATTTTGTTAGCAGCACTCTCATGCGACGAGTGCCAGAATTGAGCTGCGAAAAACCGGCAAAAGCGGCTTTTCCAGAAGGAAGTGCGCTCTCTTCTCTCGCGCTCTCTTCCCTTCTTTCTGCCACTCCCATTCCCCGGGCATGGGGCTTCATGCATGCGCATCGGCGGCAAGAGAGCTCATCAGGCGACAGGCGACAGGCGGCCGACCATGAGGGTGTCGAGAAGGATTCGGCCGTTTTCCAGAATCAGCGGCAGCGAGACGGGCCGGCCGGGATTGTCTCGGCGCAGCGTGGCGATGCGGGCGCTGATGAGACGCGCGTCCTCGAGCGTAAGCAGGCCATGGGCGACACAGAAATTGACGAGCGGGGCCGGATGCTGGAGGGCGAGATCGAAGGCGGCAAGCGGCCGCAGCCGCTCATCCAGCGAAATCGTGCCCGCCGCCTCGATCGTGGCCTCGGCAAGCGCGAGCTTCAGCGTCTCCAGCTCCAGCGTGCCCCCGGCATCCCGCCAGGCCGCAAGCCGGCGCCGGTCGAGGGGAAGCGCAAAAGGCCCATGCCAGGCGAACCGGGCGGCGATCAGGGCGAAGCGATCGCCGCGACGAGCGGCTTGGGCGGCCGGCGCGCCGATGCCCACGTCGCTCATGACGACATCCACGCGCCAGGCCAGGGGCAGCCGCAACGCCGTTTCCTCTTCATCCTGCTCCCCCGAGCGGTCGGGGATGAACAGCCGCAGCGCCATTCGTTCAGGGCGCATGCCGCCGCGGCCGCTGCGGCCGGGCAAAGCGACAAAGCCCCGGGCATGAAGCGCAAACCGCATGCCGTCGGCGGCGGCAACCACGGTACCGCTCAGCGCAGCCGCGCGCGCAGACAGCAGCCCGAGCCGGCCTTGCACTCCGCGCAGCTGCACATCCAGCCGGCCGGGATTGAGCGGCGACCAGCTCACCCCCATCCCCTCGGCGGCCGCCACCAGCGGTGCGCCTTCGCGCGCCTGAATATCGACACCGGTCAGGCGTATCGTCACCGCCAGCGGGAAGCCCGTGATCGTGCGATTGCCGACCGTGACCAGAAAGCCCGACCGGGCCAAGGCCGCAAAGCGCCGGTCGAGTGCAGCCTCCAACCGTTCGGCCGCCCACAACCAGAACGCCCCATAGCCGAGGACAAGAAGGGCGGGCACGAACAACCAGCCCCACCAGCGCCGGCCTCGCCGATCGGCCGGTGGGCGTTTCCTGGACCCCCGCCGACTGGCCGGTGGGCGGCGGCCTTTCCTGTTTGTGGCTGGCATCCCAATCGCTCCTCGTTACCGTCCGCCACCCATGACGGCTTCTCCCGCCCGGCAAGGGCGGGGCAGACGACGGCCCTGCGTGCCCGTCGTCACGCGGGCACGGAGCATGGCCAACACCAGTTTCAGCGCTTCTTTCACCACGCGCGGGTGATAGCGCAGACGCTGGTCTTCCGGCACCGGGAGCGGCAGGATGGCGATCCGCAAGCCCGCCGCCGCCGCTGCCCGCTCGATTTCGCGCATCGCCCGCGGCAGATGCCAGGCGGTGCTGACCACGCCGATGCGACGCAGACCGCGGCGACAGGCCCAATCGACGGCGGTCGCAGCGTTCTCGACCGTGTTGCGCGCGCTCCTGTCGAGCGCCACGCAACAGGCGAGCAGACTTTCCGAAAAGCCGAAGACACGGCGGAACGTCGCGTCATCGACGCGCGGATCCACGCCGCTCACCAGCAACTGCGGCGCCGCCTTCCGCTCCAGGAGAGACAGGGCGAACCGCACCCGGCCCGGCCCGCCGGTGAGCACGACGAGGCCGTCGAGTCCGCCCGCCAGCCGCTCGGGCGCCACCGGTCGCGGCAGCCGGGCCAGAAAGACTTGGTAGAAGGCGAGCAGGCTCATGATTCCCACTGCCGCAGCCGTTAGAAGAAGCATGCGGCCCATGCGGCCGCCGCATCGGCGACCAACGCCTTCGCGGTTCGGGGCCTGATTCTGCCATCGCTCGCTCATGCTGCATTCCAGCTCTGCGGTCATGCCAGTTTGCCGAGCGCCGCGCGCGCGCTCAACCAGGCCACCATGCGCACGGCCACCACCAGCAGCAAGGCGGTTGCCACCGGCACGATGAGCGCCAGCCACGCCCATGGCTGGGGCAGCTCACCGGTCCACCCCTGCCCGGCCGTGCGGGAAAAGGCAATCACCGTCACGACGAACAGCCCCAAAGCAACGCATGCGCCGCGACCGGCAAGATCTGCGAAACGATGGGCGAAGGCGCCGAGGATCACTCTGTCCTCCGCGCCCAGCGCCCGGGCAAGCGAGAGGGTGTCGCGGTGGCTGGCGAACTCCGCCTGGACCGCGAAGATCACCAGGATCACCGTCGCACCCAGCATCAGGAAACCGGCGGCGACCCCGACGGCGATGGCCAAGCGGATTCGGGCGGCCAATTCCGCGATTGCGGCATCGGGCGCGAACAACACCGGCTGCCCCGGCCAGCCTGCGATCAGCTTTTTCACCCTCTCCCGGACGCTGCGGTCCGCGACCGTGACCTCGATCAGCTGCGGCAGGGGGATGTCCCGACCCGCTCCCTCGCCGAGCCAGGGAGCAGTCAGCCGCCGCACATGTTCCTCATCGACGACCGCCGCCGCCTCGACCCCGACCACGGCCCGCAACCGGGTTGCCAGAGCGGTCGCCAGCTCTTCGGGCTTGCCCTCGTCCGTCGGCATCAGCTCGATGACGAGACGATCGAAGAGCGCCTCATGCCAGCGCAGAAGTTGGGCGCCGCCCACCGTTCCGACGGCGGAAACGAGCATGAGCAGATAGGCCAGCACCGCCAACACGGCCGGAAAACCCGCCCGGATCGCAAATCGCTGCGGCAGCAGCACGGCGGCCGCCTGGCGGGGTTTGAGCCGTGCCTTCGCTTTCTTTCCTCGCCCTGCGCTCATGACCGGCTCTCCTGGGCCGGCGCGGCCGGATGCGTCGCCGTGGGAAAGGCGCGCGCGCCGGTCAGCGGATTGCGCACCGGCAGGGGCGGGTCGGGCTCGGCCAGACGCCCGCGCGCAAGCGTGAATACCCGACCACCGATGGCCCTGACGAGATCGCGATCGTGGGTGGCGATGACCACCGTCGTGCCGAGGCGATTGAGTTCCACGAGAAGATGCAGAATGCGCAGCGCCATCTCGGGATCCACACTGCCTGTCGGCTCATCGGCCACGATGATCGCAGGCTTGGCAACCACCGCGCGGGCGATCGCCACCCGCTGCTTCTCACCACCGGACAGTGTGGGCGGATAGGCGGCCAGCCGGTCCGCCAGACCGACCCAGGCCAACAGCTCGCGCACATATTCCGCCACCACCGCTTCTTCCAGATGTCCGGCAAGCCGCAGCGGCAGCGCCACGTTTTCGGCCACGGTAAGATGATCGAGCAGCCGAAAGTCCTGATAGATCACACCGATCCGCCGGCGCAGCCGCGCCCGCGCCGACCGGGGCATGCCGGTCGCCTCCTCGCCCAGCACCCACACCCGCCCGCGACTCGGGCGAATGAGCAAAGAGGCGATCTGCAGCAGCGTGCTCTTGCCGGCGCCCGAGGGACCGGTGAGAAAGGCAAGCTCGCCGCGCGCGAGCGCGAAACTCGCATCCGCCAACACTTCGGGCCCCAAGCGATAGCGCATGCCCACGCGTTCGAATCGCAATGCGGGCCCCTGGTCGCCTTCCGCCATGTCACACCTTCTCGAAACACCGCAAACAGGCTAGCCTTAACCGATGATCTTTGCCTAGAGTTTGCTAGAGAAGGAAGCCGTCACCGGCAAGTCGGCCCTCGGCCAAAGCAGAATTGCCGGCCGGCGTGAGGAGCGCGTGGGGTGAGAGAACAGGAACAGCGGCGGGTTGTCACCTGCCCCGCCTGCGAGCGGCGTTTTCGGCTGCCGCGCACCGGCGGCCCCCGTCCGGGCCAGCGTCTGCGCTGCGGGCGCTGCGGCCATGTCTTCCGCCTGGAGAAGACGGATCCCGAACACCAGTCGGCTGCCGCGGTGGGGGCCGCCGCGTCGGCCGCCACAGAACCGCCGAAGACGACCGACGGCGACTCGGCAACACCCCACTTGGCATCGGAGGATGACGCCGCTCCCCACAGCCCTCTGGCCATGCCGGAGGATGAGGAAGACGCGCCCGTCGCCGCACAACCCCAGGCCATGCCCGAGCAGAGGGATGATGGAGACAATCACGCGCAGGCAACGGCCGAGAGCGCCGATGCCGTGTTGCGGGCCCTGCGAGAGCGCAACCGCAGCCGCACACGGCGGCCGGTGGACAATAAGCCGCGCGCAAGCCGTTTGCGGCGGTTGGCGATCGGTCTTGGCTGGTTTGCGTGGGTGGCGCTGGTCGGCGGCGTGATCTGGCTCGTGCTCGCCGCCCCGGAGGACTGGCGCCGACATTGGCCATTGATCGAGCGTGCGCACGCTCTCTTCGTGACGGAAGCTCCCGCAGAAGCGCCGCTGACGCTCAGCCTCACCAATCGCGGTGTCTGGGAAGAGACGCCGGAGGGCTGGCGGCTTATGGTCGATGGCCTCATTCGCAACCACAGCGACCGCACACAGGTGATTCCGCCGATCATCGTGCTGTTGCGGGACGATACGGGCCGGATCCACGCCAAGGCCATCGCCCGGCCCGAAGCGGCGCGGGTGCCCCCGCATGGGGAAGTCTCTTTTGCCGCCGAGCTGGAGCGCATCCGCCTTGATGGCCGCGAGAATGCAGGCGTCACCTTGGTCGCGGAATTCGCCCGCATCGCGCCTCGATCCGATACAGCCACCTCGTCACCGGCCGGCGAAAGGCAAGCCCCCGCCGGCCAGCCGCAGGAGAACAGCCATGGCGCGCATCCTGGTCGCTGAGGATGAGACGGCGGTGCGCAGCGTCGTCAGCCGCGCGCTCACGGATGCCGGACACAGCGTCGTGGCGGTGGCGGATGGCGGCCAGGCCCTTGAACGGCTGTTACAGGAACCGGATTTCGACCTTCTCATCACCGACATCGTCATGCCGGTGATGGATGGCATCGCCCTTGCGCTCAAGGCCCGCGCCTTGCGGCCCGAACTGCGGATCCTCATGATGAGCGGCTACCCCAAGGAACGGCAGCGCGCCCACAATCTCGACCTGCTGCTCGACGACATCCTTGCCAAACCCTTCGGGTTGGACAGCCTGCTTGCAGCGGTGGAGGCCGCACTCGCCCGCCGGCCGGACACAAACCGCAAAGGGTGAGGGGCGCAGCACGGTCAACTGCCTGCGTCTCATCGGAGACCAAGAGCAAAGGATGAGAGGCGGCAGCAAGAAGCGAGGCCGAACTTCCGCCCGCGCGGCTTTCCCAAGACGCTTGCGACAATCAGTAGGCTTTGGCGAAGACGGCGACCCGCTTGGCCGGACGGCCGGTGAGCACGCAAGGGCCGGGATCAGCGGGTTGATCATAGGGCAGGCAGCGCACACTCACGCCAAGATCGGCGATCGCCTCGAGGCTCGCCTCGTCCTCCGCCCAGGGCGCTATCACGAAGCCCGAGCCCTCTTCGGCAAAGAAGGCGCGCATGTCTGCTACGTCGGCAATATCCCGCCGGGTGCGGGCCTCGCGCATGGCACGCGCCTCTTCGAACAGACGTCGGCTGTGGGCGGCGAGCCGCGCGGACAGGCCGGCCACGAGATCCGAGACCTGCGGAAAGCTTTTGCCGGCGGCCAGATCCAAGCGGTCAGTCAGCGCCGCTGTTCCTTTCTCCAGATCGCGCGGGCCGATTTCGACGATCAGCGGCACGCCCTTTCTCACCCACTCCCAGCGCTTGTCCGGGGTGGGCAGGTCCCGCGCGTCGAGATGCGCCCGCACGGCTTGCGCGTCGAAGGCTTGTCCGGATGCCGCCTTCACGAGCCGCTCGGCCGCTTCCATGACGGCGGCGCGGTGATCCTCTTCACGGATGATGGGCAGAACGACCAGGTGATGGGGGGCGATCTCGGGCGGCAGACGCAAGCCGTCGTCGTCGGCATGGGTCATGATCAGCGCGCCGATCAACCGCGTGGAGGCGCCCCAGGAGGTCGTCCAGGCGTATTTGAGGGCGCCGTCGCGGTCCTGGAAACGGATGCCGGCGGCGCGCGCGAAGTTCTGACCCAGAAAATGTGAGGTGCCGGACTGCAGCGCCCGGCCGTCCTGCATCATCGCCTCGATGGTGTGGGTCTCGACGGCGCCGGGGAAGCGCTCGCCCTCGGATTTGACGCCCGCGATCACCGGAATGCGCAGAAAATCCTCCACCACCTCGCGATAGACGGCGAGCATCCGTCGCGTCTCCTCCATCGCCTCTTCGGCGGTGGCGTGGGCGGTATGCCCCTCCTGCCAGAGGAATTCGGTGGTGCGCAGAAACAGACGCGGGCGCATCTCCCAGCGCACGACATTGGCCCATTGATTGATGAGCACGGGCAGATCCCGCCAGGACCGCACCCAGCGCGCAAAAGCCTCGCCGATCATCGTCTCCGAAGTCGGCCGCACGACGAGCGGCTCCTCGAGCGGGGCCGCCGGTACGAGCGTGCCGTCTTTCATCTCGAGACGGTGATGGGTAACCACCGCCATCTCTTTGGCGAACCCCTCCACATGCTCGGCTTCCTTTTCGATCAGATGGAGCGGGATGAAGAGCGGGAAATAGCAGTTCTCGTGCCCCGTTTCACGGATACGCTGGTCCAACCGGCGCTGAAGGGCTTCCCACAGACGAAAACCCCAAGGTTTGATGACCATGCAGCCGCGCACGCCGGAATGCTCGGCCATATCGGCGCCGGTGATAACCGCCTGATACCAATCCGCGAAATTCTCAGCCCGGGTTACGGGCAGTGCATGCTTGGCCTTGGCCATGGTCGTCCAGTCCCGATGCTTTGCTCAGCTTGTGTTCGAGCGAGCGGTGATAACCCGTGCGCCTGCGCTTGGCAATCACCGAGGATGGCCGCGCACCGACGACCTTATCTATGCGGAGATCCGCCTCTGGTGGGGCTTGGCAACCATCGAGGATGATCGCGCGCCGACGACCATATGCCGTTTGCAATCTGCGAGATCTTTTGAATATGCAAATAACTATGCGACCTCCGCGCGAATGCTTGACGAGGAATTTACGATACAACCATCTGATGGGACGGCGGAATCCTTTGTCCCCCAAGGCTGGCACGACTCTTGAAGAATCAAGTATGCCTCGTGAGTGAGGCGTGGGAGCGGTCGCTTCGTTTCGACGACCCCCGGAAGCGGCCGTCTCCCGCCCTTCAAGACGCGATGCCCTAAGGGCCGCCGGTTCCGATGCCCCTTGCTCCCCTCCTCCCCCTCCCCCATGGAACCGGCGGCCCCATCGCATCCGCACCGCCAATCCCGGAAGCGCGTACCGGCCACCTCATCCTGCCGAAGCAGGGGTGCCCATGATGCGGTCCAGCGCCTCCTCATGGCCCGGCATGCGCTCGACGACTTGCCGCAATTGCGCCCGCAGCTGCTCCAGATAGGCAAGCAGCCGTTCGATGGGGACGAGGTCGGCCGCCGGATGCCATGTCCGCGGCATCACGCCTTGCCCCAGCAAGACCTGCAGCCAGGCGATTTCGGTAAACAGCTCCAATGGGTCGGGATAGACGCGCGCCGCCTCGGCGAACAGCGCGATGCGCGCCGCCAGGCCGTCCGGCAACGCCATGCCCGCAAGCCGGCGCCAGAACGGCTCCTTGCGGTCGTTGCAGTGATAGTGGAGGATGAGGAAGTCGCGAATCGCCTCCCATTCGGCGGCGGTGCGGCGATTGTATTCCGTGCGCAGGGCGGCATCGTCCAGCCCGCGCGGCCACATTTCGAGCAGACGCTGCAGCCCC
>CAZJPA010000094.1:0-10632 GCA_964547755.1 uncultured Sphingomonadales bacterium | reverse complement strand
AAACCGGCACATGACGCGAAAGGGGGACATCCGTCATCCTCTCCATCACCGGCCTGCTGATCACCGATGACTGATCACCGATGACCGATGACCGATCACCGATGACCGGCATTTCACCATATCGGCACAAAATGCTTGACATGCGCAACGGTTCTGGTTATACAAACCGGCAGAATCGCCGAAGTGGGCCGGGGGCGCAACGCAAACACACAGGAAGCCGGATGGGGGGCGTCATCGCCGGCCCGACGCACGGCAGCGCGGGTCGTCTTTGGCGATCGCCAGCCCGTCCACCCGCGTGAAGAGGCTGACGATTGCCATGAGCCAAAGCCGTTGGACCCCAGGCGAACGCCGGTGTTTTCTCGACAGGCTGCGTGAGACCGCCAATGTCAGCGCGGCCGCCCGGGCTGCCGGCAAGTCGCGCTCCAGCGCCTACCAGCTCCGCCAACAGGACGCGAATTTCCGCGCCGCCTGGGACGAGGCGTTGGAGGAAGCGCTCGACATGCTGGAGGCGGAGCTCTGGCGCCGGGCCCTCGAAGGGGTTGCGCGCCCCGTCTTTTATGGCGGCAAGTGCTGCGGGGTGATCCGCTCCTATTCGGATCAACTGGGCATGTTCTTGCTCAAGGCCCACCGCCCCGAGCGCTATGGCGCGCTCACCCGCAGCCGCCGTGAAGCGGACGGCGAGAAGGACGGGGAGGCCTGCGAGGATCCACGGGCGCATCTGCTGGCGTTGCTGGGGCACATCCGCGCGCGGATCGGCCCGGATGACGAGGAGCCGGACGAGTCGGAAGGGTCGGATGCGGCGTGACGGGTCCGCGCCCCATCCCGACGGCCGAAACGGCGTCGCCCGGCTGTCTCTCGCCGCGCGTCTTGCCCTGCTGCCCGCCGCCGAACGCGACCGCTGGCTGGCGGCGCTGACCGTCGGCCAGGCCCGCGCCCTGCTCCACGACTGGCGCTTCTGGGCGCGCCCCGAACAGCTCCCGCCTGCGGGCGACTGGTTTTGCTGGCTGGTCGTGGCGGGACGCGGTTTCGGGAAGTCGCGCACGGGGGCGGAATGGGTGCGCGCGCTGGTCGAAGGCCGCACGCCGCTGGGCGCAGCAACGGACACGGCCCGCATCGCGCTGGTCGCCGACACCTTCGCCGATGCTCGGGACGTGATGGTGGAGGGTGAGTCCGGTCTGCTGGCCATCAGTCCGCGCGACCGCCGACCGTTGTTCGAACCGTCGCGTCGGCGGCTGGTCTGGCCCAACGGTGCGCAGGCCTTCCTCTACTCGGCGGCCGATCCGGAGCAGCTGCGCGGCCCGCAGCATCATGCGGCCTGGGCGGACGAGATCGCCAAGTGGCACGAAGGCGAACGAGCCTGGTCGAATCTGCTGCTGGGGCTCAGACTGGGGCGCAAGCCCCGGGTGGTGGCGACCACCACACCGCGCCCCATCGCCTGGATCCGCGCCCTGGCGGCCGAGCCGACGACGGTGATCACCCGCGGCAGCACCTACGCCAACCGCGCGCATCTGCCGCCGGCCTTCATTCGTGAGGTCGAACGCTTGTACGCCGGCACCCGGCTCGGCCGCCAGGAGCTGGACGGCGCATTTCTGGACGTCCGTGAGGGGGCGTTGTGGTCGCCGGAGATGGTCGAGCCCCATCGCCTGCCGGCGCCGCCGACGGATCTGGAGCGGGTGGTCGTGGGTGTCGATCCGCCGGCCAGTCATGGCGAGGATGCGGACGCCTGCGGGATCGTCGTCGCCGCGCGTGACGCGCGTGGCCATTTTCATGTGTTGGAGGACGCGAGTGTCTCCGGCCTGTCGCCGCTCGGCTGGGCGGGTCGGGCGGTGCATGCCTACCACCGCCATCACGCCGACCGCATTGTCGCCGAAGCCAATCAGGGGGGCGATATGGTGGAGGCCGTTCTGCGTCAGGTGGACCGCTCCGTCAGCGTGAAGCTGGTGCGCGCGAGCCGCGGCAAGATGATCCGCGCCGAGCCGGTGGCCGCCCTGTATGAGCGCGGTCTCGTGCATCATGTGGGGCGCTTCCCGGAGCTCGAGGACGAGCTCTATCGCTTCACCGGTGAGGCGCGCGAGAAGAGTCCGGATCGCCTGGACGCGCTCGTCTGGGCGCTCACGGAACTGGCCCTCGCGCCCACCGCCCGGCCCAGCCTACGCCGGATCTAAGACGCGCGACCGGTTATCAGTCATCAGTCATCAGTGATCAGAGACCGGTGATCGGTCATCAGATATCGGTGATCAATGATCGGTTATTGGAGAGGGGGAGGCGTGTGAGGGCCGCCTTCCCCATCCCCATCATTCACCGCCCTTGGCTCTGACGACTGACGACTGATGACTGACGACTGATCACTGATCACCGAATCGTCATTCGCCGGTTTATCTGGCGAATCCAGCCGGTGGTTGCCGCTCTTCCTCCCGCGTCATTCGCCGGCAGATGCGGCGAATCCATCTGAGGGGTCAGACGACTTCACCATTGGAGGCTGTTTTTCCTGTCCGCTGGATCCGCCGATCAAGTCGGCGGATGACGAAGAGGGGGGAGACGGATCCGCCGGTCGAGCCTGTTCCGGGCTGTGACCCGGGATTGGCGGATTACATACTTTTTGCGTCGTTCGCCGGCTTGACCGGCGAACCCAGCCGGTGGTGAGATGATCTCGGCGCTGGGTGCTGTCTTCGCTGTCCGCTGGATCCGCCGGTCGAGCCGGCGGATGACGAGGGGAGAGAAGGCGGATGACGGTCCAGTGATCAGATATCGGTGATCAGATATCGGTGATCGGTTATTGGAGAGGGGGAGGCGTGTGAGGGCCGCCCTCCCCATCCCCATCATGCGCCGCTTTCGGTTCTGATGACTGATCACTGATGACTGACGACCGATCACCGATAACCGAATCGTCGTTTGCCGCACGGATTGCTGATCACTGATGACTGATCACCGATGACTGATCACCGGTATCCGGTCACCGCGGCCGGCGGTGACGGCGACTGGTGCGACCGACTCCGACGCTCTTGTCGCTGCCGGCCTCCAGGCGCGCGTTGAACAGGCGGATCTGGGCGTTCATGGTCCGCTGCAGAGCGACGCGATCGTTGTGCACGGCGTTGACATCCGCCTCCCAACGCGCGCGCTGGTCCTCGTTCATCCACTGGAAGACCTTGGCCGCGCGCTTGTCTTTGCAGGCGAGCCAGCGATCGACCGCATCCGAGAAGGTCTTGACCGCACGCACCGCGGCCAGCATCTGGGCGCGGGTCGCGGTGCGTCCGTCGGGCACCGCCGGCTTGTCCGCCGGGGGATCGCCGCAATCGAGCGGCGCGTCCGGCAGTCTGACGGCTGTCTGCGCGCGACCGGACGGACTGGCCAACAGCCCGGCGGCGAGGACGCAAATCCAAACGACGGCCATGACCCGCACAGACACGCCGGCGGCGGATTCTTTGCGCAAGATGGTCACGACAACGGCACTCCCTAACACCATCCACTAAGGCCAGGACGAGGTGGCCAACGACCACGAATCCGCCCGCACCCTAACCACCTGTGCAGCCGCTGCCAAGCGCTTCGGCCACGGTCGCGAGCGGCTTTTCCTGTCTGGAACGCCTCTTCGGCGGGCGCCAACACGCTCAGATGATCGAGCTGGGATGATTATGATGACGATCTGGACGAGATTACGGCATATCTTCGCGCGCTCGGCCCCCGAGACCGCGGCGACGCCTGCCTTGCGACGCAAGGACAGCCTGGGCACAGGCACCGGCGCTTGGTCCTGGATACCGGGCTGGGACGGCGCCTGGGGCGGGCGTTCCTACCATGCCCGCATCGAGGCCGGCTACCGGCGCAATGCGGTCGCCTATCGCTGTGTGCGGCTGATTGCGGACTGTGCGGCCGCGCTGCCGCTTCGTCTCATGCGCGCAGGCGCCGCCGTCCGTCATCCGGTGCCGGAGCGTCTGTTGCGCCACCCCAATCCGGCCACATCGGGCGCCGCTTTCTTCGACCGACTGTATACCACCTTACTGCTCGCCGGCGAGGCCTGGCTGCTGCGGCTGCCCGAGGATCGGCCGGACGATCCCCAGGAATTTCACCTCCTGCCGCCGGACCGGATGCGTCAGGAGGGCCGCGGGCGCGGTCCCTGGCCGGCCCGGTATGTGTTGGAGAGCGAGGGTGAGCGTCGCGTCTTTCCGCTCGACCCGCTCACCGGTCGCGGGACCGTGCTGCATCTGGTCGAGCCGCATCCGCGTGATCCACTCACGCCGCTGGCGCGCGCGGAAGTGGCGGCGGATGCCGTTGACGTCCACAATGCCGCCCAGGCCTGGAACAAGGCGCTGTTGGACAACGCCGCGCGGCCCTCCGGCGCCTTTGTCGTGGAGGCGCGCGACGGGACGCCTGCCAGCTTGTCCGAATCGCAGTTTGCGCGGCTGAAGGCCGACATCGAAACCCTCTTCCAGGGCGCGCGCAATGCGGGCCGGCCGCTGTTGCTCGAAGGCGGGCTCAAATGGCAGCCGATGGCCTTCTCGCCGGCCGACATGGACTTCATCAATCTCAAGCACACCGCCGCACGCGACATCGCGCTCGCCTTCGGGGTGCCGCCGATGCTGCTCGGCATTCCCGGCGACAACACCTATTCCAACTATCAGGAGGCGAACCGCGCCTTCTGGCGGCTGACCGTGCTGCCGCTGGTCAAGCGGGTCGCCGACGAGCTCACCGCCTGGCTCGCCGACGCCCTGCCGGCGGACGCGCGTCTTGAACCCGACCGCGACGTCCTTGCGCGCCGCACCGGCGAACGCGAAAGCTTCTGGCGCGAGATCGACGCTTTGTCCTTCCTCACCCCGGCGGAAAAACGCGCCCTCGCCGGCATAGGCGAATTGCTGAACGCAAGAGCGGCATCGGAAAGGAAGTGTCGGCCATACGAACGTGATTCAACATCCAGGGGATGGGAAACCAAAGGAGTTCGAGAGGCGCGAGCAGCACGCTTCCAAGAGCTCAGACGTGCCTTCGAAAAGGCACACCGCGAGGGAAAACGGGTGAAGATCTGGCGCACGCAGAATGATGACAAGGTGCGCGAAAGCCACAAAGTCATGGAAGGCGTAGCCGTGCCCATTGACTCCCCTTTCATCGTTAATGGTGAAAGATTGAGACTGCCTTCCGATCCCAGCGGTTCGCTTGAGGAAACGGCAAACTGCCGCTGCTTTGTCGAATATGCGGACGAAGGAGAAGCCCGCGCCATCACCGCACGCAAAGCCATATCCGCTCATGGTGAAGGAAAAGCCACTGTCATCGTCTTCACAGACAGCTCAGAGGAAGTACGAACCGGAGGAAGCCGAAGCTGGCGGAACAACAACCCCGGAAATCTGCGCCAATCTTCCTTTACCATCCGACACGGATCGCTCGGTGAAGCGGGGGGCTTTGCCGTGTTCGCCTCGCCTCAGGCAGGCTGGGATGCACTCTTTGCCCTGTTCAGAGGGCCGACTTATTCCCGTCTGACCCTCGATGAAGCCCTTGCCCGCTTCGCGCCACCAAGCGAGAATGATACGGCAGGTTATCAGAGGTTCGTTCGTGAGCGCATGGGGTTTACGGGCGATGAAACCCTCGCCGCATTGACGGATGGCCAAATTGCAAAGCTGATCGATGCCATCAGAGCCTTCGAAGGATGGCGAGAAGGAAACACGGCTATTCGAAAGAGGGCGGGTCAATAAGAAAAAAGGAGGAGCAGCCGGTGGGGTGAAGCGGTCACACAGCCTTGCATGGCTCGTCTTGTTCGGGGCCCTTTCCGCGGCGCCACCGGCTCGGCACCCGCGTTCGATCTTCGTGCCGGAAGCACCCGCCCTCTCGGCTCCGGTCGAGATCCGGGGCACGATCAAGCTGGAGCCGTTCTACGGACCACCGAACTATGGAGAAACTCCCGAGAGCGATCGGCAGGAAATGGCCCTGATTCTGAAGCTCGATGCCCCCATTTGCATCTCGTCCAAACCGGCGACCCCTTGCAAAGCATCCGAAGAAACACACGAGATTCAGCTGATCTGGCCGAAGGCTCTCGGTGCCTGGCCACATGAAGGGGACTGTGTGCAAGTCAAGGGGCGTCTGTTTCGTGCCTACAGCGGCTATCATCGCAGACCTCTGCTTCTTTCCATCACAGAGACAGCCCTCTGTAGCCGCTAGATTCTGCTCGTCCTCATGCCTCTTCTGGCGAGCCCGCATTCTCACCGACCGGGTGCATGACCGCATCATCGGCCAGGTCACCGCCGGATACGACGCCCAAAGCCCATTCCGCTTCGCCGACTTGCCCAAAGAGGCCCAGACCGTGATCGCGCGCGCCTCCCGTACCCGATGGACCCGCCTCCATTCTGTCTCAGGCGGGTGTGACAACGCAAACGATTCAGCGCTCGGCGCTTTGCCGTGTTCGCCTCGCCTCAGGCAGGCTGGGATGCGCTCTTTGCCCTGTTCAAAGGGCCAACTTATTCCCGTCTGCCCCTCGATGAGCTCCGCCCTTCTCATCATTTGCCAATCCCGGGTCACAAGCCCAGGACAGGCTGGACCGGCGGATCCTCCCCTCTCCGCGTCATCCGCCGTTTCCTCCCTTCGTCATCCGCCGTTCCCTCCCTTCGTCATCCGCCGGCTTGACCGGCGGATCCACTTTCCCCCTTCGTCATCCGCCGACTTGATCGGCGGATCCAGCGGGCAGGGGGAGAGCACCCAGCGTTGGGAATTGTCTCGCAGGGCTCTTGGATTCGCCGGATAAACCGGCGAATGACGCGGGAGGGGAGCAGCCGGATAGGTTCGCCGGTCAAGCCGGCCAATGACGATTCGGTGATCAGTGATCAGTCGTCAGTCATCAGTCGTCGGTCATCGGTCATCAGAACCAGGGGCGGCGAATGATGTGAATGGGGAAAGAGGCCGTCACACACCTGCCTCTCTCCGATCACCGATCACTGATCACTGGCACGTCACCCACCGATCCCGGGTCTCGGCCCGGGGCAGGCTCGACCGGCGGATCCTCCCCTCTCCGCGTCATCCGCCGTTTCCTCCCTTCGTCATCCGCCGTTCCCTCCCTTCGTCATCCGCCGGCTTGACCGGCGGATCCACTTTCCCCCTTCGTCATCCGCCGACTTGATCGGCGGATCCAGCGGGCAGGGGGAGAGCACCCAGCGTTGGGAATTGTCTCGCAGGGCTCTTGGATTCGCCGGATAAACCGGCGAATGACGCGGGAGGGGAGCAGCCGGATAGGTTCGCCGGTCAAGCCGGCCAATGACGATTCGGTGATCAGTGATCAGTCGTCAGTCATCAGTCGTCGGTCATCGGTCATCAGAACCAGGGGCGGCGGACGATATGGATGGGAAAGAAGGCCGTCACACGCCTTCTCCTCTCCAATAACTGATCACTGATAACCGATGACCGATCACCGATCACTGGTCACTGATAACTGATCACCGATAACCGATCACTGATCCCCGATGACCGGTCACCGATCACCGATGACCCCCCATGACCGTGAACTGCTCGTGCTTGCCGCGCTGGCCGAGCAGGCGCGGCTGCAAGGTGTGACGGTCGCGACCTTGGAAGCCCTCATCCAGCATGCGAGCGAAGAGGGGGCGCGCCGGGCGCTCAGGCGCATTGGGCTTGCGGACGCCCATGCCGGCGACGACATCCGCGAGCTCCGCACGCTGCTGGACGCCTGGCGGGCAATACGCCGCACGGCGCGCGAGACGGCCATCCGCTGGCTCGTCACCTTGCTGTTGTGTGCGCTTGCCGCCGGCCTTGCCCTGCGTTTCAGGCTCTGGCCACCGACCTGAGCATGCGCCCCCTGGAAAGCAACGGACCATCGCCATGCCCACCGAACGCCCATCCGCGGCGCGGCTGACCGTGCCGTTCGCCGCCGAACCGACACAGCCGAGCCGAGGCGCCGGTGTCATCGAAGGTTATGCCAGCGTCTTCCGCCGTCCCGACGACGGCCGCGACATCGTGCTGCCCGGCGCCTTCCGTCGCACACTCGCGCACCGGCGGGCGCAGGACGTGAAGCTGCTGTGGCAGCACGACCCAAAAGAGCCCATCGGCGTCATCGAAGAACTCAAGGAGGACGCGCGCGGGCTTTATGTCCGCGCCCGCTTGATCCCCGAGCTCGCCCGCGCCCGCGAGGCATTGGCGCTGATCGCGGCCGGGGCGCTCGACGGCCTGTCCATCGGCTACCGCGCCGTCAAGGCCCGTCCGGACCCCGAAAGCGGGCTCCGGCTCATCAGCGAGATCGATCTGTGGGAGATCTCGCTCGTCACCTTCCCCATGCAGCCGGCCGCGCGCATTCGGGCGCTCAAGGCTTGCCGGCCGCATCAGGCGCTGCGCCGTTTCGAGGCCTTCCTGCGCGAGGCAGGAGGGTTTTCGCGCACCGAGGCCAAGGCGATCGCGCGCCATGGTCTGCCGGCGCTGGGCCGACGCGATGTCGCCCGTCCCCTTACCAGGCACAAGGAGTGGAATGCGGTCCGCCGCGCCCTGCTGGCCCTGATCGACAGTCTTCGAACCATGGAAAGGACAGAACGATGACCGAGATGACCAAGATGGCCGAAACCGCCGACACCACGCCTCTTGAGGTCAAGGCGCTGGTCGAGGAGCTGCACCGGCGTTTCGAAGAGTTCAAGCAGACCCACGAGGCCGCCGCGGCCGAAGAGCAACGCCACGGCCAGGCCGATCATCTGCTCGAGGAGAAGATGGATCGGCTCTCGCACGAAATCAGCCGGATCGAGCGCGAGATCCGGGCGCTCGCCGCTGCGCCCGAGCGCCCCGGTCTTGCCGGTGCCGGCACCGGTCGGGACGGCGACGACGACTACCGCCGGGCCTTCCGCGACGGCTATCTGCGCAAGGGTCTCGAACGGCCGCTGAAAGAGCTGGAGAGCAAGGCGCTCTCAGCCGGCGTGCCGGCCGAGGGTGGCTATGCCGTGCCCGAGGAGATCGACCGGCGGATTGCGAAGCTGGCCCGCGACCTCTCCCCCATCCGCGCGCATGCGACGGTGGTGCAGATCGGCTCCGGCGACTTCAGGAAGCTGGTCGCCGTCGGTGCCCCGGCCTCGGGCTGGGTATCGGAGACGGCGGCCCGCATCGAGACCGCCGCCCCTTCCTTCACCGAGATCGCGCCGCCCATCGGCGAGATCTACGCCAATCCGGCGGCCACCCAGACGATGCTGGACGACGCCTTCTTCGACGTCGAATCCTGGCTGGCCGAGGAGCTGGCGCGCGAATTCTCCGCCAAGGAGGGTGCGGCCTTCGTCAACGGCGACGGGGTGGACAAGCCCCAGGGGCTCCTGAGCTACCCGACGAGCACGGCCGACGATGCGACGCGTCCCTTCGGCACGGTCCAGTATCTGGCCACCGGGGTGGACGGCGACTTTCCGGCGAGCGACCCGTCGGATCTGCTGGTCGATCTCGTCTATTCGCTCAAAGCGCGCTACCGCACCGGCGCCCGCTTTCTCATGAATGCGACGACGCTGGCGCGGGTGCGCAAGTTCAAGGATGTGGACGGTGACTATCTGTGGAAGCCGGGGCTTGAGGCCGGCCAGCCCAGCACGCTCATGGGCTTCCCCGTGGTCGAGGTGCCCGACATGCCGGATATCGCCGTCGGCACGCTCGCCATCGCCTTCGGTGACCTCGCAAGCGCCTATCTGATCGCCGACCGCTTCGGCACGCGGGTGTTGCGCGATCCCTATTCCAACAAGCCTTTCGTCCATTTCTACGCGACGAAGCGGGTTGGCGGCGCCCTCGTCAATTCCGAGGCGATCAAGTTCATCAAGTTCGCGCTCTCCTGAGCCCGGCCACATCCGCCGCGCGCACGAGCGCCACCGGATCCCGCCGGCCCGGCACTGTCCGGCGTCGGCGGGTGATGGCAGCGGGGTGTCGGGGCCGGTTTTCCTCCCCTGCCCTTGCCGTCCTTCCTTCCCTCTCCCGGTCTCCGGCACCCCGCTGACCGTCACCTTCCTCACCCCGCCATCTTGATGCGGACTGAAACGATGACCACGATCACCCCCCTTGCGCCCATTGCGGCGGCGGTGGATCTGGCGACCGTCAAGGCCCGCCTGTCTCTCACCACGACGGCCCGGGACGGCGAGATCCAGCGTCTCATGCGCGCGGCCACCGCGCTGGTGGAGGATCACCTGCGCCGGGCGCTGATCACCCGTTCCTGGCGCCTGCTGCGCGACGGCTGGCCCGGCGGCCGGACGCTCTGTCTGCCCCGCCCGCCGCTGCGCACCGTGGACAGTGTCCGCTGGCGCGACGCCGCCGGCCAATGGCAGACGCTGGCAGCGACCGGCTATGCGGTCGAGACCGCGCCCGAGCCCGGCTTTCTGCTCAAGACCGACGGCCAGCCCTGGCCGGCCACCGACGGCCGCCGGGGCAGCGTCGAGGTGCGTTTTACGGCCGGTTACGGCACGGACCCGACCGCCGTGCCGGAGCCGATCGCCGCCGCCATCGTCGAGCTCGTCGCCGCCGCGCATGACGAAGGCGGCTACCGTCTGCCTCCGATCACCGGACGATTGGCCGAGCTGCTGGCGCCCTACCGTGTGCTCCAGCTCGGCTGATGGGGCGGCCTGCCCCCGACCACGACAGGAAAGCGAGGAAACCATGCTGGCGAGCCATCGGCTGCGTGAACGGATCACCTTCCAGCCGAACACCCCTGCG
>CAZJPA010000093.1:0-10636 GCA_964547755.1 uncultured Sphingomonadales bacterium | reverse complement strand
ACCCTTCGGCACATAGCCGGCCGAGAAATGCCAGCGCGCGATCCGCATCCAGTCCCGCTGCTGAAAGCCGTAGAGGATCTCGGCGAGATAGCGCCGGCTGCCGGCATCGAGCCGGCCCATGATTCCGAAGTCGAGCGCCACGATCACACCATCCGCGCGCACGAGAAAATTGCCCTGGTGGAGATCGGCGTGGAAAAAGCCATCTCGCAGAGCTTGCAGAAGAAAGGCCGAAACCAGAACACGGGCGAGCGTCCGGCCGTCATGGCCGGCGGCCGTCAGCGCCGCACGATCGGTCAGCGGCACGCCGTCCACCCATTCCATGGTGAGCACGCGCCGGCTCGTGCGACGCCAGTCCACGGCCGGGACCGCATAGCCGTCCAGCCCCGCCATATTCTCCTTCAGCTCGGCGGCCGCAGCGGCTTCCATGGTCAGATCGAGCTCGTCGGCAACGGTGCGCGCGACCGTCTCCACGACTTCCCGCGGCCGCAGCCGGCGGCTTGCGGGCAGATGGCGTTCCAGATAGCGGGCCGCGACCCGGAAGGCGGCCAGATCCCGGGCGAAGGCCGCCTCGATTCCCGGCCTGAGCACCTTGACGGCCCAGACCCGTCCATCATGGTCCTCGGCGCGGTGCACCTGGGCGATGGAGGCGGCCGCCACCGGCGCCTCCTCGAAACGAGCAAACAGCTCCGTTATCGGTTGCCCCAGCTCTTCGGCCACCACCGCTGCTGCGCCGGCAAACGGCGGCATGCGGTCCTGCAGTTGGCTCAGCCGTTCGGCGAGGGACGCGCCGATGATGTCGGGACGGGTAGCGAGCATCTGCCCGAGCTTCACATAGGCCGGTCCCAGCGCCTGTAGCGCTGCCACGAGGCGGGCGTCCGGATCGGGGTCGAGTCCCCGCTCGCGCCCCACAGCCAGCAGCGTCAGGCGCAGCAGCAACCGACGTCCACGCGACAGCTGCCCCCGCTTGAGCAGCCAGTCGAGCGCGCGATAGCGGGCGAGCGTGCGCAGCACCGCGACCAGCCGCAAGCCCGCCGCCATGTCCTGAAACACACCCATCGCGCCAGCCTTCTTGTCCTTGCCGTCGCGGTTGCCGCCGCGGTCAATCGACACGCCATCCCTCATGAATGGCGCAGATCCCGCCCGACAGCAGACGGTAGCGCACGCGCCCGAAACCGGCCCGGCGAAGCGCGTCCGCGAAGCTTTCCGGATCGGGGAATCGATCGATGCTGTCAACAAGATACTGGTAGGATTCCCGATCTCCCACCACCAGCTCGCCGAGGCGCGGAATCACGCGATGAGCATAGGCCGCATAGAGACGATCGAGCAGCGGCACGGCTACCTTCGAAAATTCCAGGCAGGCGAAATGCCCCCCGAAACGCAGCACCCGCCGCGCCTCGGCCAGGGCGGCCGCCCGGTCACCGACATTGCGGATCCCGAAGGCGATCGAATAGGCATCGAAGCGTCGGTCTGCGAACGGCAGGCGTTCAGCCGTCGCAACCACCCAATCCAATGCCAGGCCCCGCTGATCGGCGCGCCGTCGCCCTTCCCCGATCATCTCCTCCGACAGATCGGCGACGACGATCTGCGCCCGGCCTCCTGCCGCCTGATGGGCGCGAAAGGCGATGTCACCGGTGCCGCCTGCGACATCGAGGATCCGCATTCCCGGGCGCGGGTTCAGCGTGTGGATGAAACTGGTCTTCCACAACCGATGGATACCGGCGCTCATGAGATCGTTCATGAGATCGTAGCGCCGGGCGACCGAGCGAAAGACGCCGGACACCCGCCGGCGCTTTTCTTCCGGGGGCACGGCCTCATGTCCAAAATAGGAGAGACCGCCGCTTGTTTCGGCCTGTTCGGACATCGCTGCTGGCCCTTGTTTCCCGTCTCCTGATATTGCTTTCCCTCTCATAGCGGCTTTCCCTTCGGCGCGACAGGGGCTAATCACGCGCCACCGATACGTGACGCAGAACCCGCAAGAAGACAGGGGTCATCATGCCCGAACTGCCCGAGGTTGAGACCATCCGTCGCGGCCTGCTGCCGGTCGTCCGCGATCGGCGGATCGCAGGAGTGGCAAGACGTCCGGTCGCGCTGCACGGCCGCCCGATCCCCGACCTTGCGCCGCTGCTCCGCGCCCGGATCACGAGTCTTGGGCGCCGCGGCAAATACCTGCTGTGGCGGACGGCAGATGGTGGTCCGGTATTGGTGATGCATCTTGGAATGTCGGGCCGGATCCTTGTCACGGAGGACTCCGACATGTGCGATCCGCGGCGGGCGCTGGCGGCCGACCGGCATGTGCATCTTGCCTTGGCGCTCGAGGGCGGCGGCCTGATCGCCTTCCGCGACCCGCGACGGTTCGGTCAGCTTGCGTTGCTGTCGGATGAGGCGGCGGTATCGCGTCATCCTGCGCTCGCCGCCCTCGGCCCGGAACCATTGGGTGCGGATTTCACGGCCGACTATCTCTACCAGCGTCTGCGAACGAGCCGGGCGAGCGTCAAGGCCCGGCTGATGGACCAGAGCGTGGTGGCGGGGCTCGGCAATATCTATGTGCTGGAGGCCCTGCATCTGACCGGCATCCGCCCCACGCGCCGCGCCGATCGCATCGGCTATCAGAGATGTGCGCGGCTTGTCGTCGGAATCCGCTCGGTGTTGGAAGAGGCGATCGCGGCCGGTGGCTCCAGCTTGCGGGACTATCGGCTGGCCGATGGCTCGCTGGGCTATTTTCAGCATCGCTTCCGTGTCTACGGGCGCGAGAACCGGCCTTGTGCGCATCCCGATTGTGGCGGCACCATCACGAAGCGCGCTCAGGCCGGACGCGCGAGCTACTATTGCCCGGTCTGTCAGCGCTGATGATGACTTCAGTAATCGGATATCACGGGAACGTCATCCGCCGGCTCCGGGTCATAAGCCCGGGACAGGCTTGACCGGTGGATCCATTCCCCTCTCTTCGTCATCCGCTGGCTCCCCCTCTTCGTCATCCGCCGGCTCTCCCTCTTCGTCATCCGCCGACTTGATCGGCGGATCCAGCGGACAGGGGAGACAATCCCCGGCGCCGGAGTTGCGAAACCATCGGCTGGATTCGCCGGACAAACCGGCGAATGACGCGGCAAAAGAACAACCGGCTGGGTTCGCCGGTCAAGCCGGCGAACGACGCGTGGGAGCGGTTGCTGGATAGGTTCGCCGCATCTGCCGGCGAATGACACGGAAAGAGAGCAGCCAGCCAGGTTCGCCGGTCAAGCTTACCGCAAGCGTTGAGACGACGGCCAAGAGCAACCATGCCGCAGACAAGCATTGTGATGCTGGTGGCTCAAGAAATGGGGAAGCTCATGGCTACCAGCCATAACAGCCCCCAAGCGGTCAGAGATCCGCCCCCAACCGGTCAGGTGACGGCAGAAAGGGCTGGGGCGAGCGATGGGACTTGAACCCACAGCCTCCGGGACCACAACCCGGCGCTCTAACCAGTTGAGCTACGCCCGCCAACAGCGATACCGGACCACACCCGCCCGGTGCTTTCTTCATCCGCGCCGGAAAGCTCTCCGCCTCGGACAACACCCGCATCTGAGATGCGCCGCGCCCAATGTCCGCCCGACCCATCGATGACGGCTGTGCGCGAAGGGCGCGCTCTCATATCCTATGGTCTCTTCGGCCGTCAAGCGACAGCCGGTCACAAATCGCGTCCCCCGACCAGGCCGACATTGGCTCCTCTCTTCCTCTGGTGAGCAACGACTAATCACCGAGACCTGGTTACTGGACCGCACATCCACCGCCCTCTTCTTCTCCGCCACCCGCCGGCTCCTCTCTTCGTCACCCCCGCTCCCTCCCCATCATCCGCCGACTTGATCGACGAAACCACCCTGCCCTTCTCATCCGCCAATTCCTCTCTTCGTCATCCGCCGGCTCCCCCCTCTCTTCGTCATCCGCCGACTTGATCGGCGGATCCAGCAGGCAGGGAAGACAGCACCCAGCGCTGGAGATCGCCTCACCGCCAGCTAGGTTCGCCGGTCAAGCCGGCGAACGACGCAGGAAGGGGGACATCTCATCCATTAGCGCCTTCTCTCATCGCCCGCCCGTTTTTTCGACACCCACCGCCGTCACCCCCATTGTCATCCGCCGCCTCCCCCTTTCTTCGTCATCTGCCGGCTCCTCTTCTCTTCGTCATCCGCCGGCTTGACCGGCCGGACACCCCTTCCCTTCGTCATCCGCCGGCAGATGCGGCGGATCCAGCAGGCAGGGAAGAGGGTCTCCAACGTCCGAGAATGCCTCACCGTCGGCTGGATTCGCCGGATAAACCGGCGAATGACGATCCAGCAATCAGTGATCAGTCATCAGTGATTGGCAATCCCTGCGGGAACGATGTGAATGGGGAAGGCGGCCCTCACACGCCTTCCCCTCTCCGATCACTGACGACTGATGACCGATGACTGATGACTGATGACTGATGACTGACAGATGACTGATGACCGACCACGGGATCGGCGGCCGCCGGGCACTTTGTGAGACGGGCAGAGCCTCTCCTATCACCCCGCCCGGCCGGACTCGGTGGCCGGTACGGCCGTGTCGGTCGCGAAGGGGTCCGCAAGCTTGCGGAGCATGAAGACCAGGATCAGGCTGTCATAACGCGCCCGCTCGGGCAGGTTGGCCGCTCCGGCATGGCCGCCTTGCGTGTTCTCGTAATACAGGACGTCCTGGTTCAGCGCCATCATGCGCGCAGCCATCTTGCGCGCATGTCCGGGATGGACACGGTCGTCCAGAGTCGAGGTGATGAAGAAAATGGGCGGATAACGCACGCCTTCTTTCAGATTCTGATAGGGTGAGTAGGTGGCGATAAAAGCCCGCTCTTCCGGCTTGTCCGGATCGCCGTACTCGCCGATCCAGGATGCGCCAGCCAGCAACTTATGGTAGCGCAGCATGTCGGTCAACGGCACGCCGGCGGCCACCGCCCCGAACAGCTCCGGATAGCGCACCATCGTAGCAGTCACCAGCAGACCGCCATTGGACCGGCCATAGATCCCGAGCCGCTTGGGCGTGGTCACCCGACGGGCGACGAGATCATAGGCGACGGCCGCAAAATCGGCGTAGGCCTTCGGCCGGTTCTCTTTGAGCGCAGCCCGGTGCCAGCGCGGTCCGAACTCGCCACCGCCGCGGATGTTGGCGACAACATAGGCCCCTCCGGCCTCCAGCCATTCGATAGCCATCGGCGAGAGATACTGTGGGGTGAGTGCGATTTCGAATCCGCCATAGCCATAGAGAATCGTCGGTGTTGTGGCATTGTGCGGCATATCCTTGCGACGAATGAGGAAATAGGGAACCTTCGTGCCGTCTTCGCTTTCGGCGAAGAACTGATCCACCACGTACCGGCCGGCATCGAAGCGCGGCGCAAGCGCCTTGATCGCCTGTGGCTTGCCTGTGCCTTCGATCACGTAGAGTGTGTCCGGCTTCAGGAAGCTTTCGTAGTTGACGAGAACGGCATCGGTGAAGGGATCGGTCGCAACAACCGAGACCGTCCCATCCGCGGGCAGACGAATGGGCTGCAACCGCCAACCGCCAGGAGCGCGCACCGCCTGCACGAGCCGCCCTTTCACATTGTCGAGAATCGCGACATAGACACCATTGCGGCCGATCGTGGCGTCGCGCACCGTCACCCGACGGTTGGGGGCCATCACGGTCGTCGCCCCGGAAAGGTCGCCCGCCGCAAGCTCCGCAAGCGGGATCGAGACCACCGATCCTTCTGCCAACCGACCGGCCGTATCGCCAAGCGCCCAAGCCGAACGCAACTGCACGATCACCTGACCGGCATACAGCCCTTTGAAATCCACATCCGCCGGCAACGGCAGTTTCTGCAACCGGCCGTCGGACCCAAGGTGATAGACCGTCTGATGGAAGAAATCCGGGGCCTGAACCACGAACGCCTCATGACGGCCGTCCTGGCCATGCTCGACGACCGGAAAGACAAAGGCGTCCGTTTCGGCGCCGGTAAAAAGTGTGCGCGCCTTGGCGAGCGGTTCGCCACGCTTCCAGATCCGGATCGTGCGCGGATACCCCGAGCGGTTCTTCATCCCGCCAGCATGCGGGGAGGCCACCAGCAGGTGATCGGCATCCAGCCAGGCCAACCACTGCTTGCCCTCGGGCAACTGGAAACCGTCGGACACGAAGCGCTTCGTGGTCGTATCGAATTCGCGCACCACCACCGCATCACCACCACCGCGCGACAGCGAGACCAGGCAGCGGGTATAGGCGGGCGGCAAACAGCTCGCTCCTTTCCACACCCAGTTTTCGCCTTCCTCGGCGGCAAGCTTGTCGATATCGAGCAAAACCTCCCATTCCGGCGCATCCGTCTTGTAGGAGGCCAATGTCGTGCGACGCCAGAGACCGCGGACATGGTCCCGATCCTGCCAGAAATTGTCCACATGGCCGGCGCGCAACTGACCGTAGGCGATCCGGTCCGGCGACTGATAGATCCCCAGAATCCGACCATAGGCCGGCTGATAACGGGAATCACCGGTCAGGACTTTAAGGGTACGGTCGTTCTGCTTCTTGACCCAGGCCAGAGCCTTTTCGCCTTGGATTTCCTCCAGCCAAAGATAGGGATCGCTCGCGCTCCGTTCCGTCTCGGCCTGCCCACTCACCGCCGCTTGCTCTCCGTTCCTGTGCTCTTTGTCCGCGATCCTGTCCTGCTCCCCGCTCCGACCGCAGCTCCCCAGTCCCACGCCCAGAGCAACCGCCAGGCAGGCGGCTCCCAATATTTGCGCAAGTCCACCTGCCCACGACCGTTTCTGCCTCGTCATTCTTTTCCTCCCAGCGACCACGACCATTCCTTGAAAGCCGCTTGCGAAGCCAAGCTCTTCCCCCCCCATCGGCGGTGTTGTTTAGGACAAATGCCCGGCTTTGCCCAGAGGCTTGTGCAGAAGGTGAGCGAAAGTGCGAGTATCCCGATACCGCATGCCCTAGTCGGCGATCACGATGCTGCTGAACAGCAAGCGATGCGTCGAACGACCACCTGCGTCGTCTTGGTGCGCATCGGCCGGATCCCCCCCTTCTTGCCGCTCCACCAGACCATGAAACCGGCATTGAACCGTAAGGCCTCCGGCAAAAGCCGGCAGATAACCGTCGAGTGCCAGGGCAAGAACCATGCTCAGCCGACCGACCGACCGCCCACGGCCCGTGACATCCACGACCCATTCGATACTGAGCGCCGGAGTCTGTCGGCACCAGCAGAACTCGTTGCGCAATCGCCGCGCGCAGATATGATATCCGGCACCTCGCTCTTCGGCGAAAACGCCCTGGCCTGCCCCGGACCGGCCGAGCGCGCCCCCCATCTCTCGCCCGGCGGGCCATTCCTCCCGCTTGCCAAGACAGTCGGTCTGCCCGCCGCCTTCATGTCCGGCATGCGCCTGAATGCCGGCCGCCGCAGGTTGGCACGTCACCGATCGTCCAGCGAAAGCGACAGCGGTCGCCATCGCCTTCTCCCGCCTGTGCGACCGCGCGCCTTCCGGTTTGCCCCGGGCTGCATCGTGGGTGTCGGTCTGCGCCGAAACGGCCGTAACGCCCGGCATCTGTGAGCCGGCAAGGATCTTTCGCAACATATTTGCGACCGCCTCCTCCCAATTGCACAGCAGCGCGGCTGTTTCGTCGGCTGTCATTCCCGCCCTCCTCGATACGCGAAGCCCCCCTGGCCTTCGCCTCTTACCCTCTCACCTGCGCGGCCCGACCCAACGCCGCAAAACGCTTCCATGCTGATATCGTGAGGCAGACTCACTTCGTGAGACAGCCATATAGCACCATATAGGAACAAAATATATACTAATACACCAATTTGGTTAATATTCTCCCGTATGACACGCTGATGGTTTCGCCCATCCCGTCGGATCCTGCGGATCAGGCCGACCACATGACATGAACCGAAACATGCCAATCCAAGGTGCGCATAAAATATTTTATACTACTATGGGTTGGCTAAGACATATATCGGATTATTCCTATTTACAAGCGTTTTTTTCCTATTGTGCGAATCGCCTGACTTTCCTAGGCTTTTCTCATGACGGCCGATGACGAAGGGCACATCGATGAGGAGGATTTCCGCAAACGTCTGCGCGCTCTGCTTGCAGCGCGGACAGATCTCAGCTGCGCCGGCCTGTCCCGGGCCTTGGGACGCAATCACGCCTATCTGCAACAGTATCTCACGCGCCGCAGTCCCCGACGCTTGCCGCTCGAAGACAAGCTGGCCCTCGCGCGGCATGCCGGAATCGCTCCCGAAAGCCTGGGCCTTGCGGCCGTTCTTCCAGCGCCAGCCGCTTGCAACACCTTGCTCGACGATATGCCGGTCTTCACGGGGCAGGATGCGGCGGCCTTGCGCGCATGGATCCGCCGTCAGACGGGACAAGTCAGCAATGACCGGCCATTGGCGGGCGGACCGTCACTTGAAGAGCCCCACCCGCATCCCTCCCCCTCCCGCAAGACGCTGAGCCAGTGGCTGCCAGCATCCTGGACTCGATCAGTCTTCGCCTTCCGGTCCGGGGACAATGCCCTTGCCCCCACCATTCGGGCAGGCGACCTCCTCTTCATCGATAGCAGCTGTCGCTGGCCCCAGGACGATGGGATCTATCTGTGCGACCTGGGGGCGATGGGCGTGGCCGTGCGGCGAATTTTCCGACGCGGGCCGAATCGTCTTCTTCTCGTCGCCGACAATCTGCCGGCGGCTGCGGCGAGCGAAGTGCCTGCAGACGGCCTGACAATCCTGGGACGCGTCGTGGCTGTTTTCCATGCGTTGAGCGGCAACTGGCCCCCGTCGTCCGCCGACGGCCGGCCAAAGGAGGCATGAAACCAGCCCACCGAGGGGCGGGCGGCTTGTCGAGCCAAGCCCTTGCCCCCCGCTCTTTCGCCTATCCGCCCTCCAGAATCTCTATGGCCTTATCCGCCGCGCACCGCAGCGATGCGTGCGCGCACCTCCGGATCGTCGAAAGCCTCCACGAAGTGTTCCTCCTCCGTCGCCTGGGAGCGGGCGCCTTCCTCGTCGCCGGCCAGCTGACCGAGCCTGTCCTTCAAGGCAGCGAGGCTGCGAGCCGAAAGCGCGACGATGTCGCGGGCCATGGTCACCGCCGCCGAATGCAGCGCGGCGCGATCGGGATGAACGGCCTGGACCAATCCATGGGCGAGCGCCCAGTCGGCATCGCGGGGAGTCGCGGTCAACAGCAGCTCGCGCGCGGCCGCCTCGCCGACCACCCGCAGAAGGCGGCGCAGATCCGCCCGGGGATAGATCACGCCCAGCCGCGCCGGGGGCAGAACGAACCGGGCGGACGCGGCGGCCAGGCGCAGATCGCAGGCCAGAGCGATCGACAGACCGGCGCCTGCCGCCGCTCCTGCAAGCGCGGCAATGGTCACGAAAGGCGCCTCGGCCAGGGCGGCGGTGGCGGCGATCATGGCCCGATAATGCTGGCGGCGCAGGTTGCGATCATCGAGCATGCGTTCCAGCTCGTCGAGATCCACGCCCGAGGCGAAGATACGCGGATGCGCGCTTTCGACAAGCAGCACCCGGGCACCAAGCGCACGCGCTTCCTGCACACGCTCGGCCAAATGCGCCCACATGGTCAGCGTGAAGGCGTTGCCGCGTGTCGGCCGGTCGATCACAAGGCGTAAGACCGGTCCATCCGCCACCTGCTCCAGCCGCAGGAAATCCTGGCCGGCCCCGTTCTCCGGCTTTTTCGTCACCGCCTCCGGCTCCCGTCAACCAAAGGCCTGCAGACCGGTCTGGGCGCGGCCCAGAATGAGGGCGTGTATGTCATGCGTGCCCTCATAGGTGTTGACGGTCTCCAGATTCACCATGTGCCGAATGACGTGGTATTCATCCATGATGCCATTGCCGCCCAGCATGTCGCGGGCCGTGCGTGCAATCTCGAGCGACTTGCCGCAGGAATTGCGCTTCAAGAGCGAGATCGTCTCGGGCGCGAGCCGGCCCTCGTCCTTCAGTCGTCCGGCGCGCAGACAGGCGGCGAGAGCGATGGTGATCTCGGTCTGCATGTCGGCGAGCTTCTTCTGGATGAGCTGCGTGGCAGCAAGCGGCTTGCCGAAGACGATCCGTTCCATGGTGTAGTCGCGGGCGATATGCCAGCAAGCGGTCGCGGCCCCCAACGCGCCCCAGGCGATCCCGAAGCGGGCATTGTTGAGACAGCCGAAGGGGCCTTTGAGGCCCTCGACATGGGGCAGCAGGTTCTCATCGGGCACGAAGACGTCGTCGAGGACGATCTCGCCGGTCACCGATGCGCGCAGGCTCATCTTGCCCTCGATCTTCGGAGTGGAAAAACCCTCCATGCCGCGTTCGACGATGAAGCCCCGAATCCGCCCGTCGGTGGTGCATTTCGCCCAGACGATGGCGATATCCGCGATCGGCGCGTTGGTGATCCACATCTTGGAGCCCTTGAGGCGCCAGCCACCGTCCACCTTCTCGGCCCGCGTCTTCATCGAACCGGGATCCGAACCGGCGTCGGGTTCGGTGAGACCGAAGCAGCCAACCATCTCGCCGGTGGCGAGCTTCGGCAGGTATTTCTGACGCTGTTCCTCCGTGCCATAGGCCCAGATCGGGTACATGACGAGTGAGGATTGCACGCTCATCGCCGAGCGATAGCCGGAATCCACCTTCTCGATC
>CAZJPA010000092.1:0-10813 GCA_964547755.1 uncultured Sphingomonadales bacterium | reverse complement strand
GACGGGGAAAGGGGAGCGTCACCGGTCTATACCTTCACTCTCTCGTCATCCGCCGGCTCGACCGGCGGGTCCAGCCCTCCCCTTCGTCATCCGCCGGCTCGACCGGCGGATCCAGCGGGAAGGACAGACAATCCCCAGCGCGGAAGACCGCCTCACCATCAGATGGATTCGCCGGATAAACCGGCGAATGACGTGGGTGGAAGGTGACCGAATGGATTCGCCGATCAAGTCGGCGAACGACGTGATTGGTCCTGGACTCGCCGGATGAACCGCGAACGACGACTCGGTGATCGGTGATCAGGTATCGGTGATCAGCAATCCCTGCGGCGCATGACGCAAAAAGAGCGCATCACCGAGCGGTACCCTCATTCCTCAAACTGAGGTGATAACGCAGAAAAGGACCGGCGGATGAGGCAAGGGGGCAGACATCTCATGCGCAGCCTGTCTGCTGAGAGCGCTTGGATCGCTGAACGCGCCCGTTTTGCGAACAAGCAAACCGGGCCGATCCATGGGGACCGGCCCGGCCGTCGCGTTGTTCCTGGCAGGCGTGTCCGGCCTCGATGTGCAGTCTCGGGGGGTGTTCACGTCCCCCCCCTCCCTGATCGGCGTCCAATTCGTACGAATTTCAGCTTCTTTAGAGGAGGGGCGAATGCACAATCCGGTGAGAGTCACGCCGAGAGCTGCTGGAGCACGTATTCCGCGCTGGAAACCGAGAATTCGCCGGGCTTTTCGACGAAGATCCCCTTCACCTTGCCGTCCTCGACGATCATGGCGAAGCGCTGCATGCGTTCGCCCATGCCGAAGCCCGAGGCGTCGAAGGCCAGCCCCAACGCGCGGGCCAGGCTGCCGTTTCCGTCCGCCCACATCGCCACCTTGTCGTCGGCCCCTTGCGCCTTGCCCCAGGCATCCATCACGAAAGCGTCATTGACCGACACGCAGGCGATCTTGGTGACACCCTTGGCCTTCAGTTCATCCGCCTTCGCGATGAAACCGGGCAGATGCTGGGCCGAGCAGGTCGGCGTAAAGGCGCCGGGCAGGCCGAAGATCACAATGAGCCCCGTGCCGGCCTCGTCCTTCAGACGGAAGGTTTCCGGGCCGTTCGGGCCCATCCGGAACAGTTCGACATCGGGCAGTTCGTCACCGGGTTGGATCGTCATCGCTCTTCTCCTTCTTGCACGCTCGTCACTTCTTGGATCGTGGTCGGTATCGTTTCGCGCACAGCCAAGCCCGCGCCGGCGGCGCTTCCTCCTACTCGGCCGCCGGTTCCGAGGCGGTCACCTCCTCCTGTTGGCTGCGACCCTGCATGGCCAGGAAGCGTTCGGCCTCGAGCGCGGCCATGCAGCCCATGCCGGCGGCGGTGACCGCCTGGCGGTAGACGGGATCGGCCACGTCACCCGCGGCATAGACCCCCGGAACCGAGGCGGCCGTGGAATGAGACGCCACCTGGATATAGCCGCCGGCATCCATCTCCAGCTGGCCGCGGAACAGGCCCGTGGCCGGCTCATGGCCGATGGCGATGAAGACGCCGTCGGTCCGCCGCAGCTGTTCCGCACCGGTCTTCACATGACGCAGGCGTACCCCCGTCACGCCGAGCGGATCCTCCTCACCCAGGATCTCCGCCACCACATGGTCCCACAGCACCGTGATCTTGTCGTTGGCGAACAGCCGTTCTTGCAGAATCTTCTCTGCGCGCAGCCGGTCACGCCGGTGCACGAGGGTGACCGTGCGGGCGAAGCGGGTGAGAAACAGCGCTTCCTCGACCGCGGTGTTGCCGCCGCCGACCACCACCACATCCTTGTCGCGATAGAAAAAGCCGTCGCAGGTGGCGCAAGCCGACACGCCGTGTCCCTTGAACTTCTCCTCCGAGGGCAGGCCCAGCCAACGCGCTTGCGCACCGGTCGCGATGATCAGGGTATCACCAAGATAGGTTGTGCCTGAGTCGCCGACGGCCCGGAACGGCCGCGCCCCCAGATCGACGGCGGTGATTGTGTCGAAGGCGAATTCGGCGCCGACATTCTCAGCCTGCTTTTGCATCTGCTCCATCAGCCAGGGCCCCTGGACCGGCTCCGCAAAGCCTGGGAAATTCTCGACATCGGTGGTGATCGTCAGCTGGCCGCCCGGCTGCAGACCGGCCACCACCACCGGCTTGAGCATCGCCCGCGCCGCATAGATCGCTGCCGTCAACCCCGCCGGTCCCGAGCCCAGGATCAAGACCGGTGTGGAAATCGTCTTTTCGCCCATGCCTGTCCCTCGTTTTCGTCGAGCCCCTGCGCCGGTCGGCCGGCGCGGGCCATAACACTCGATCCTAGGTAGCCGGACGGGCTGCGCCGCGCAAGGCGGGTGGCCGGCCATTCCGACAAGAACGCGGCCCGCCGTCTTCCAACCGTCTCACGGATCCCGGGAGGGGTGATCGAACCGGGAGCGATCATCGCCCTTCTGCTCGGCCACGGCCGCCTTGAGGCTGCGGGCGAGCTCACCCAAGGTGCGGGCATAGTCCTCCAACTGTGGATCGTCCGTGCCGCGGGCCAGCCGGTCGGCGGCATCGGCCATGCGGTCCAGAAGCTCCGGGATCGCGTATCGCTCGCGCGGCCGGGTGATTCGATCGAGATCGCGGACCGTGCCATGGTATCCCAGGAAGCGACCATCGGGAAAGGAAAACTGTGGTTTGGCGCGAATCCGCCAGCGCCGCGCCGGCGCGCCATCGCGGGGCAGGATCTCGACCACCGCATCCCGGATGACACGCCGCTCACGCAACGCCTCGGCGATCCACGCCGGGCCGGGGGCCGGTGCCGCTTCGGCGAGCAGATCGTCGAACCGGCGGCCGACCAAGGCCGACAACGGCCGGCCGAAGGCGTTCTCGGCGAGCGGGGACAAGGCAAGGATGACGCCGGTGCGATCCGTCTGGAAGGCCCAGGCGTCGGCTGCTGGATCCTCCAGCAGGCGCCAGTCCCGCGATGAATCCCCAGGGCCGGCCGGTGACGGGACGATGGCGGGATCCCTTTGGTCCTGGTTCCATGAGGGACGGAGGAGAGGATCGGATCGGTCGGCCTCCCCGGCGCCCGCTTCCGAAGGCGGCCGCATGGCCTGTGGCGGCGGCCGGTGCGCGCGGCATCCGGCCTTCTCTTCCCGCAGAGACACCGGCGCGGGCGGTGTGGGCGGTTCCGGGTCTGCCCGCTGTGTCGGTGGCCGGGGAGAAGAAGGCGCGGCCGGCGCGGACACGATGTCCTCGGCAACCGAAGACGGCCGACGGGTGGTGGCCGCCCGCGCGAGCGCCAGCCAGACGTCGAGCGTGAGATCGGCACGTTTGGCGATCTCGATGTGATGCGCCGGCTCCGTGCGGGCGATCAGCGCGATCAGCTCGTCGGGCCGGAACGGCGCCTCGCGGAGCAGGGGCGCTGTGATGACGGGGTCATCTTCCGCAGCCGCGATCAACAGATCGGGCGGGGGGGCGGGGTGGTCGAGAAGACGGGTGACGACCGCCCGCCGGGCCTCCTCCGGCATGGTGTCCCGCAACCGCCGCCAGAGTCTCAGCAAATGGGCATGTTCGGCCGTCGGCAGGTCACCGGCGAGCAGCCGCTCGGACAGCTCAAAGAAGACCCGCCTGTTCTCATGCGCCCCAAGCACGCTTGCGGACGTCCTTTCGTCCCCCCGCATGCGCATCCCTTCGCCGATGCATGCCACCGCCGCCGGCCCGCTGATCATCCCGTTCGCGGGACCGACAACCTCTTCCCATGTTCTCCGGCCGCCCAGCCTTGCGGCCGATTTTCCCTGTGACGGCGACCGCCTGCGACCGGTATCTGCCGGTCCTCGCATCCGTGTCGTCGAGGGGCAGGCTTCGATGCCGTTCCGATGACGACCCCACCCGCTGCAGGCTATCTACTGCGATTGCGCGTGCAAGGCAATGCAGGAAAGGCTTTCTCCGCGACTTGGCAACATCGTGACGATTCGTTATAATATTATTATGCGGTCCGGGAGGGAACCTAGTCGGGCAATCGAGAATTGATGAGCACAAGGAGTGATGGTGCGATGGCACGGGTGAAACTCGATGCGGTGGACATGAAGATTCTGGCGACCCTTCAGGAGGAAGGGCGCATTACAAATGTGGATCTGGCCGAGCGGGTCGGCATCACGGCGCCGCCCTGCTTGCGGCGGGTGCGCGCATTGGAGGAGGCGGGCTACATCAAGGGTTACCATGCCGAGCTCGATCAGGAATTGCTCGGCTACGGGATCACGGTGTTCGCGCTGGTTTCGCTCAAGAGCCAGGCGGAAGCGGACTTGCAGGCTTTCGAACGCAAGGTCCAGAATTGGCCGATGGTGCGCGAATGCTACATGCTCAACGGCGAGATCGATTTCATCTTGAAGATCGTCGCTCGGGATCTGGCCGAATTCCAGCGGTTCCTGACGACGGAGCTGACGGCGGCCGAAAATGTCGAGCATGTGAAGACGTCGCTGACCATCCGCTGCTCCAAGCATCTGCCCGGCGTGCCGCTGCCGGCGGCCAGCGAGAAGGCGGCATAAAGCAAAGCCGTCACACGCATATCGGCCAGGATGGCATGTCTCGCGCGCGCGGCCGGTCCGTGACGATCGGTCCGGCCTGCGGTGGCGAGGATGAGAGGTGTCTGCCTCTTTGAAGGTCGTCTGGAGTCTCAGCTTCGGCTGAAGCGGCGGTAGCGGATGCGGTGCGGGACGAGAGCGTCGGTGCCGAGCCGACGTTTGCGGTCGGCCATGTAGTCGGCGAAATTGCCCTCGAACCAGACGACCTGGCTGTCGCCTTCGAAGGCGAGGATGTGGGTGGCGAGCCGGTCGAGGAAAAAGCGGTCATGGCTGATGATGACCGCACAGCCGGCGAAGTCCTCCAAGGCATCTTCGAGGGCGGACAGCGTTTCGACGTCGAGATCGTTGGTCGGCTCGTCGAGCAGCAGGACATTTGCGCCGGATTTGAGCATCTTGGCCAGATGCACGCGATTGCGTTCACCGCCCGAGAGCACGCCCACCTTCTTCTGCTGATCGGCGCCCCGGAAATTGAAGGCGCCGACGTAAGCGCGACTCGGAACCGGCTGGTTCCCGAAAGTAAAGACGTCCTCGCCGCCCGAGATCTCCTCCCAGACCGTGTGCTCGGGATCGAGGCTCTCACGCGATTGATCGACGTAACCGAGGCGGACCGTCTCGCCGATACGGAGGGTGCCGGCGTCCGGCCGCTCCTGGCCGGTGATGATCCGGAACAGCGTCGTCTTGCCGGCGCCGTTGGGACCGATGACGCCGACAATGCCGCCGGGCGGCAGCGAGAATGAGAGGTCCGCAAACAGCAGTTTGTCGCCATAGGCCTTGGTCAACCCCTTCGCCTCGATCACCAGATCACCGAGTCGCGGCGCCGGCGGGATCTTGATCTGAGCAGGACCCGTGAGGCGCTCCTGCTGGCGTTGGAGAAGCTCGTCATAGGCTTTGATGCGCGCCTTGGACTTCGCCTGGCGGGCCTTCGGCGTCGAGCGGATCCATTCCAGCTCGCGTCTGATGGCCTTCAACCGCGCCTCTTCCGCCTTTTCTTCCTGGGACAACCGCTTTCGCCTCGCCTCCAGCCAGGCGGAATAGTTGCCTTCGAAGGGGATGCCGCGGCCGCGGTCGAGCTCGAGCACCCAGCCGACGACATTGTCCAGGAAATAGCGGTCGTGGGTCACCAGCACGACGGTGCCCGGATAGTCTTTGAGATGCTGTTCCAGCCAGGCGACGGATTCGGCGTCCAGATGGTTGGTCGGCTCGTCGAGCAGCAGCAAGTCCGGACGTTCCAGAAGCAGGCGGCAGAGCGCAACCCGCCGCTTCTCGCCGCCGGACAGCGTGGTGACATCGGCATCGCCCGCCGGGCAGCGCAGCGCATCCATCGCCTGCTCGACCTTGCTCATGAGATCCCAGGCGTCCAACGCATCGATCTTTTCCTGCAATTCGGCTTGTTCGGCGATGAGCGCATTCATCTCCTCATCGTCCGTGACCGTGGCGAAGCGGGCCGAGACGGCTTCGAATTCATCGAGGAGCGCCTTGGTGTCCTTCACCCCTTCCAGCACGTTCTCCAGCACGGTCTTGGCGGGATCGAGCGCCGGCTCCTGCGGCAGATAGCCGACGCGCACGCCCTTGCCCGGAAACGCCTCGCCCGTGAATTCCGTGTCGAGGCCGGCCATGATTCTGAGGAGCGTGGATTTGCCCGCGCCGTTCACGCCGATGACGGCGATCTTGGCGCCGGGCAGAAAATTGAGATTGATGTCTTTGAGGACATGCCGCCCGCCGGGGTAGTGTTTGTTCAACCCGTGCATGTGAAAGACGTACTGGACCATGGACTGCTTCGGCCTTTCCTGTCTTGGGATTTTTGATGAGGCCACAGGGCCGGCGCATCACCCATGCCGACCCCATGCCGAGTGGGCACCGATATTCCACGGCGCTCCTTAGCGGCAATCCAGACGTCTGTGAAGCGGCGCATGGCCGATCGATGGAAAACCGCTGCGGCTCTTGGCAAAGGGATCTGCCGCGTCCTAGGTTCGCCACCAACACACACATCCGATGGGGCGTGCCCGAGGAGAGCGGCTCGTTGCGCCATCGCATGCGGGAAAGGAAAGCGTCCATGTGCCGCACAGGCAGTGTGCGTCGTCTCATCATTCTGTTCATCGTCTTGTCGGCCATTCCCGCCGTTGGGCCCGGCGCGCCTGCCCGTGCGGGTGAAGAACAGGCGCGCGGGCCGGGCGAGGTCATGCCGCCGATCGCTCCTGCGCTCGCTGCGCGGGCGGCGGCCTTGCGTGAGAAGGCGCTGGACTCGGACCTTGCCTGGCGGATCCTGCGGGATCTTACGACACATGTGGGACCGCGCCTGGCGGGCTCACCGGCAGAAGCGCGGGCGCGTGCGCTGATGGTCGAGCGGCTCAAGGCGCTCGGATTTGTCAATGTCCATGTCGAGGAATTCGCCGTGCCCGGCTGGCGTCGTGGCGCGGAGCAAGCTGCGGTGATCTCTCCCGCGCCGCAGCCGCTGGCGGTGACCGCACTCGGCGGCTCGGTGGCGACCCCGCCCGACGGGATCACCGCGCCGGTCGTGCGATTCGCCGATCTCGCCGCGCTTGAGGCCGCACCGGCCGATAGTTTGAAAGGCCGCATCGCCTTCATCGATCAGCGGATGTTCCGTGCCCAAGACGGTTCGGGCTACGGTCAGACGGTGGCTGTCCGGATGCACAGCGCGGTGACGGCGGCAAAAAAGGGCGCGCTGGCGGTGCTCATCCGCTCGATCGGCACCGATTCGCACCGCCTGCCGCACACCGGCATGATGCGCTACGAGAAGGACGTGCCGAAGATCCCGGCAGCCGCCCTCGCCAACCCGGACGCCGATCAACTCGCCCGCCTGCTTGCAAGAGGCGGCCCGGTCACCGTTCGTCTGCTGCTCACACCCGAGGGTGGGTTCGTTGCGCGCTCCGGCAATGTCGTGGCCGAGATTCCGGGCAGCACGCGCAAGGATGAAATCGTGCTGCTCGGCGCCCATCTCGACAGCTGGGATCTCGGCACCGGTGCGGTCGACGACGGCGCGGGGGTGGCGATCGTCACGGCGGCCGCGAAGCTCGCCGGGGAGATGGGCCAGCCGCAGCGGACCATCCGGGTGGTGCTCTTCGGAGCGGAAGAGATCGGGCTTGTCGGCGCGCGCGCCTATGCGAAGGCGCATGCGGGCGAAATCGCTCGTCATGTCTTGGTTTCGGAAGCCGATTTCGGGGCGGACAATGTCTGGCGGATGGATACGGGTGTGGGGACGGCGGCCCTGCCTTTCGTCGCGGCCGTCCACCGGTTGCTGCAGCCCTTGGGCATCGGCCGCGGCGGCAATGATTCGCGCGGCGGCTCCGATGTCTCGGTGTTGGCGCGCGCGGGTGTGCCGGCCATCGGCCTCAGACAGGATGGTATGCGCTATTTCGACCTCCACCACACCGCCGACGACACATTGGATAAGATCGATCCGCGCCAGCTTGCGCAGAATGTTGCGGCCTGGGCGACGATGGCCTTTCTCATCGCCAACAGCGACGCCGATCTGCGCGCAGGCGGCGGTCTTGCGCGTGGCGGAGAATAGCCGGGCCGGGATCGCGGCCGGTAACCTTCTCTTAACGGAGAAGGGGGAAACTCGATTCTGGGTCGGTGTGGCCGGCGCGGCGGCTGGTCTGGCTTGCTGTGTGCGGCTGCTGTGAAATGTCCATGCGCAGGCTGGTGGAGGCGGAAACAGTGGCGTTCGGCGGATTCGGCGTGCTCAGCGGACTCAATGTCTCCGGGCTGTTTGCGACATTCGCGCAGCAGCAGGAGGCGCGCAATGCGCCGCCGCAGCCGGTCAATCTCGATCTGTCGGTGCTTTCGCTCAATGCCGTGCAGCTGACGCCGCCGCCGGACGTTCACGGCCCGGCCGTGATTCCCCCATGGGAGACGGGCGCGGATCCCGCCAACGAGTCCCTCAATCGGCGGGTGGCGGACCTCAACAGCATCACCCGCTTCGTCGATCCCAACGCGCCGCAGGTGGCAGCCGCTGGGGACGACGTCGACTCACGCACCAGCTTTATCCTTTTTGACGCCCTCAGAAAGCTTGAGACGTTGGCGCTTTACGCCGCCGAGGACAGCACGCCCGATGCATCCTTGTCGCGACTGGATGCGCGGTTCCAGCAGGGATTGCAGGACGTGCTCGACTTTCTGAAGACGGCGCCCACCAAGGAGCTGACGTTCTTAAGCGGCGATTTGGTCACCAAGGTCGAACCCGATGTCGATCTGGGCAGCGACAGCTATGAGTTCATCGGCCGTGCGGTGGCGACCGGCACCCGCGACGATCCGCTCCCCGGTCTGACCGGCACCGAAACCTTCACCATCGCGATCACCAAGAACGGCACCACCGACAATATCCTGATCGACCTCTCCCAAATCACGGGGCCGCTGTCGATCAACAATATCGTGAACTTCATCAACCAACAGATCGCGGCCGTGCCGCTGTTGGATTCCAACGGGCAGCCGGTGCTCGATGCCAACGGCCAGCCGGTTCCCAAATTCGTCACGCGCTTGGAGGTGGTCTCGGACGCGAACTATGACCACGCGATCAAGGTGGCCGGCAGCTCCACCGAAGCCGTGTCTTTCCTGCCCGCCACAAACACCCCGACATTGATCGTGGGGGAAAATCGGACCGATCTGCGGCTCGACGCCTCGGCACCAGACGCCACGATCCGGCGACTCGACCAGATCACCGGCACGCTCGATCCCTTTCTCGACACCACGATTGCATCAACGGACGAGGCCGCCACCGCCATCGCCCAGGCCGCCTCACCCGATGCTTCCGCAGTCAGCGCGCAAACCCAGGTCTTTGCGGTGGCCACCGACTCGCAGGGATTCATCTATACGGTGGGGCGGGCGGCCGGCAATTTCGGCAGTCAGCGCAACACCGCATCGGGGCAGGACGTCTTTTTGACCAAGCTCGACACCAACGGCAATGTGGTGTTCTCGCGCCTGTTGGGTGTGGCCAACGATGCCAGCGCCTTTGCCTTGACGGTGGACGCCAACGACAATGTGATCGTCGCCGGTTCAACGACGGACAATCTGGCCAGCGGTGCCGTGCTCTCCGGCACCGACAGCTTCGTGGCCAAGTTCGATTCGCAAGGCGCACTCCAGTTCGTCCAGCAGCTCGACACCGTGGCCGAAGACGTCGCACTCGATGTCACGACCACCGCAAGCGGCGACATCGTGATCACGGGTTTTACCAAAGGCGCGGTGGATGCCAGCCACCCCGGATTCGGTGGACGCGACATTCTGGCCGTGCGCTTCGACGGCACGACCGGTGCGCGGGTGGATACGGCCGTCATCGGCACCGCCGGCGACGAACGCGGGTCGGCGGTCGCGATCGCACCCGACGGCAATGTATTGGTGGCCGCACGCGAAGATGGGCGTCTCGTGCTGCGCCGCCTGGATGCCGCCAATCTGTCCAATGTCCTGGAGACCATCGATCTCGGCAGCATCGGTCTGGCCGGCGAGATCGGCGCGATCCGCGTGGTCGGCAACGATATTTTCATTGCCGGGGCAAGTGCGGATGCGACTTTCTCCGGCGGCGGCGCGACACTCGTGACCGGCCCTCAGGGAGGCAAAGACGGCTTTCTGCTCAAGCTGACCGACAATGCCGGCACAGTGAGCCCCGGCACGCTCACCTTCTTCGGCACGACGGCCGATGACGCAATCAACGACATTGCCGTCTCGGGCGGCAAGGTCTTCGTGGCCGGCAACACGCGTGGCGACATTTCGGGGTTGGGTCGGCGCGGATCGCGGGATGCCTTTGTCGCACGCTTCGATGCGACCACACTTGCTTTCGAGGAAGTCGAGCGCTTCGGTCTGGCACTCGAAGAACATGATGCCACCGCGATCGCGGTGCGCGATCAAGGACCGGGTGTGCTTGATCTGCTCGGCCTGCCGCTTGGGACCGTCTCACGCGTCGAACCGCGCACACTCGACGTGCAAACGACCGCCCGGCCCGGCGATTTCTTCAAAATCGCGATCAACGGCCGTCCGGCGCAGAAGATCACGCTGCAGGCCGGTGACACGCTCGACGACATCGCCGCTCAGATCAACCGCTTGTCCTTTCGGAACGAGATCAAGGCGACGGTGACCGCCGGTCAGCTCAAGATCGAGGCGCTCGGCTCCAACCAGGTGGATCTGATCGCCGGTGACCCGGGCAAGGATCTGCTTGCGAAATTCGGTATCAAGCCGCAGAGATTGCTGGGAGCGACAGCCCTGTTCGATCTGGAAAATGCCGGCGCCAAGCGTCCCAGCGATCCGATCGTGC
>CAZJPA010000091.1:9138-10851 GCA_964547755.1 uncultured Sphingomonadales bacterium | reverse complement strand
AGGATGAAGAGCACCGCAGCCGCCAGATAGGCCAGCGCGGTTGCATCGATGAAGGCCTGGGACTGCATGGCGCTCATTCCTTTCCGTCCTGGCCGGAGCCTGTGCGCGGCTTCTTCTTGTACATGGCGAGCATGCGTTGGGTGACGGCGAAACCGCCGAAGATGTTGACGGCGGCCAGTGCGATCGCGACGAGTCCCAGGATCTGCGCCGTCGTCCAGCCCTCACCGCCGGCCGCCAGCAGGGCGCCGACGATGATCACGGACGAGATCGCATTGGTCACGCTCATGAGCGGCGTGTGCAGCGCCGGCGTGACACTCCAGACCACGTAATAGCCCACGAAGACGGCCAGCACGAACACGGTCAATTGCTGGATCACCGGACTCGGCATGGCCGCATGAGCCGCACCGGCAACCCCCAGGATCGTGAACATCATCGCCTCGACTCCTTATCTTTCTCCCATCCCGCCGCGCATCCTGCGCATGCGTCCGGCGTTCCGGCGCCGCTCATCCTTCTTCTTGCAACGCCGGATGCACGATCTCGCCGTCGCGCGCGACAAGCGTCTTGGCCACGATCTCGTCTTCGAAATCGAAGGAAAGCGTGCCCTCCTCACTGATGTGGGGTTCGAGAAAGTTCCAGATATTGCGGGCATAAAGTGCGCTCGCATCGGTCGCAATCTGCGACGGCAGATTGCGATAACCGATGATGGTCACCCCATCGACGGTAATCACCTCGCCCGGTTTGGAGAGCGCGCAGTTGCCGCCGGTCTCGACCGCCAGATCGACGATGACCGAACCAGGCCGCATGGATCGCACCATCTCCTCGGTGATGAGCAATGGTGCGGGCCGACCCGGGATCTGGGCTGTGGTGATCGCGATGTCCTGCTTTGTCAGCGTCTCGGCGATGAGGGCGGCCTGCTTTCGCTTGTATTCCTCGCTCATCTCCTTGGCGTAGCCGCCTTCGGTCTCGGCCTGGCGCGCTTCCTCGTCATCCACCATCACGAATTTGGCGCCCAGCGATTCGACCTGCTCCTTGGCGGCCAGCCGCACATCGGTGGCCGAGACCACGGCCCCCAGCCGGCGGGCGGTGGCGATTGCCTGCAACCCGGCGACGCCGGCGCCCATGACCATGACCCGCGCAGGTGCGATCGTGCCGGCGGCGGTCATCATCATCGGGAAGGCGCGCGAGAAGGCCTCGGCCGCCTCGATCACCGCGCGGTAGCCGGCGAGATTCGCCTGGCTCGAGAGCACGTCCATCGCCTGCGCACGGGTGATCCTGGGGATGAGCTCGAGCGCAAAGACGGTCAGCCCGGCGCGTGCGAAGGCCGCGACCCGCTCACGCGCGCGCAGCGGATCCAGCATGCCCAGCAGCACCGCACCGGGTTTGGCCGCGCCCAACAGCTCCTCCGGCAGGCCGCGCACGGTCAAAACGATGTCCGCATCCTTGAGCGCTGCGGCCGGATCGGACACGACATCCGCGCCGGCTTCCCGATACTGGTCATCCGGAAAGCGCGCGCCGGCACCCGCTCCCGTTTCCACCTGAACCGTAAAGCCTGCCTTGCGATAGCGGGCCGCCACCTCGGGCGAGACCGCCACCCGGCCTTCCTCCGGCCAACGCTCCTTCGGCACCGCGATCTTCATCGACAGCTTTCCTTTCCCTGCCCGGTGCGTGGCTGATGCGCGCATAAAAGCAAATTATGTTGCGCTGCACAAGAAA
>CAZJPA010000091.1:0-9038 GCA_964547755.1 uncultured Sphingomonadales bacterium | reverse complement strand
CCGGTGCGTGGCTGATGCGCGCATAAAAGCAAATTATGTTGCGCTGCACAAGAAACTTTGTTGCGCCGCCTCCCTCCCACGGGGAGTCGGCCGCGTGCCGGGATACCGGGGCCCTGTCAGGTCAGGAAGATGGCCATAAGGGCGAGCACGACAAGAATCGTGGCCGACGACCAGAAAATCAGTCGTTTGAAGGCGCGATAGGTTTTCTCGCGGTCGGACAGAAAGCCCTGTTCCGTGTTCGCCATCATGCTCCTCCGCTCGTCTCCTCTGCCGCGATCTCTCCGATCGGGAACCGGCATCCTCTCCCAAGGCGGCCCTGACGATAGCAGAAAGCGATCCCTCTTCAAAGGCTTGCCTGCCAGCTCCCGTGCGGGACCGAGCGTGGGGCGACAAAAGGAATGTCCGAAAAGAGGCCGTCACGGGACAAAAGGCCGCCCCGCCTCTCATCCCCCCTGCCAGCGGCGGCCGGCGACCTCTTCCCACAGCGCCCGCCAATTGCCCCATGCGCCAAGCCGCGTGATGACAGAACCCAGCACCACCGCACTTCTGTGCAGCAGCAGGAAGGCCCGCGGCAGGCGGATGCCGCCGACCGCCTTCAGCCGGTGGCGTGTTTCGGCGAGACGCGCGCGGGCGGCCGCAAGATCCTCAGGCGGCAGAAAGGGACGCGCGCCGGGCTCCAGGAAAGGCGCGAACAGCCACTCCAACCAGGGTCTAAGAGCAGCAACCCGCGCGGCATCCAGATCGCGGAACCCGATATCGTGCAAGGCTGCCGCCAATCGCCCGGCATCCGCCCCACGCACGGCCGGCAGGAGCCGGCGCACACCCGCCACTTCCTCCTCCCGATAGCGCCGCAGACAGCCGAAATCGAGGAGCACGAGCCGCCCGCCTCCCTGCTCTTGTTCCTGCTCCTGCTCCCGCTCCTGTTCCTGCCAGAGGATGTTGCCGGGGTGCGGATCGCCATGCAACAAGCCCTCGGCGAAGAAGGGGCCATACCAGGCGCGCAGCAGATCGGCGGCGATCCGGTCCCGCAGCTGTTGAGACAGCCGGGGGGCGATCGTCGTCAGATGCGCGCCCGCCATCCAGGTCATCACCAGCACCCGGCGGCGGGTCAATTCGGGAAGCGGCCGCGGCGCCGTCGCCCTGTCCTCGGGCAGATGGCGCGCCAGGGCCCGACGCCAGGCGATCATGTTCGCCGCCTCATGCGTGTAATCGAGTTCCTCGGCGAAGCGTTCGGCAAGCTCGGCGATCACGGCGTCCGGATCGATTCCCGTGATGCGGCGGATCACGGGTGCTGTCATCCGCAGCGTGCGCAGATCGGCGGCGAGCACCGAATCCATGTCCGGATACTGGATCTTGACGGCCACCGACCGTCCGTCCGCAAGCCGCGCGTCATGCACCTGGCCGAAGGAAGCGGCGAAGCGCGGCTGCTCCTCGAAGTCGGCGAAATGCGTGCGCCAGTCCGCCCCCAGAGCGTGGCGCAAGCGCCTGGCCATGAACAGCCGTCCCATCGGAGGCGCGTGGGCGTGGAGACCGGCGCAAGCCTCGACCAGCTCCTCAGGGACTCCGATGGGCAGAGTCGCGAGCACTTGGGCGAATTTGGTGACCGGCCCCCTGAGGCGTCCCAGCAGCGCGGCGAGTGCGGCGGCGGTTTCGGTATCCACATCCGCCGCTCCCAGCCGCCGCATGAGCTGCGCAACCGCGATGGCGCCATGCACCTGGCGGCGCCAGCTTCGCGCCCATGGAAAAGCCGACCGCCCGATCATGCGCACCACCTCGCCCCGCCCCCCGCCGATTCCGGGAGGAAAACCGCTTGCCGAAGCCGTCACGGTTTGGGCTTTCTTAACCTTCCCACCTTCACAGTCAATGGCGCGCGGTTGGGGGCAGAACGTGCTAAAGAGGGAGGATGGGATGCCGGATTCGCCGAGCACCCCCTATCGTGAGACCGACCGACCGTCGCACCGCCGGCCGGCATGTTTGCTCATCGTCACGCGCGAAGCGGCGGCCTGGTCGTTTCCCGGTGACGAGGAGAGTCGCGCGCAGCTAGATATCCGGACCGTGACGCCGGAAGACTGTCACACTCGTGACGGCGCTCTTTCGAACCGGCTCGACGATGTTTCGGCCGTGCTTGTGGATCTTGAAGACGGGGATCCACTTGGCCTGGAAGCGGGCCGACGGCTGACCGTGGACGGCCGCAGCCGCCCGCTGTTCGTCGCCACAGACCGACCGGCCATGTCGCTGGTGATAAGAGCCATGCGGGTGGGCGCCCGGGACGTGCTGGTCAAACCGGTCTCTTACGCCCGGCTCGTCCAGGCGCTCGCGACCACCGACGCCGTTCCCGGGTTGGCCGGCGAGCTGGCGCGGGCCTGTGGTCTGGACGACGGCGGCGCGGCGTTCGGCCGCAGAGGGCTGGAGCGGCTGCGGGGGCGCAGTCCCGCCTTGGAAGCGCTGCGACGGCTGGCGCGACGCGCCGCCCGCACACCGGCACCTGTGTTTCTGGAAGGCGCGCCCGGCGTCGGGAAAACGCTGCTCGCGCGTGCCATCCATGAGGAAAGCGCCCGCCATGCCGGCCCTTTCCTTGCCCTGCGTTGCGACGCCTATGACGAAGAGGAGCTGGGCCGCCGCCTGTTCACGGGTCGCGCCCATGGTCGCGCCCATGCGACATCCGACCAGGGGATCCTGGAGCAGGCGCGCGGCGGCAGTGTGTGTTTGAAGGAGATCGGGGCTCTCCCGCCGGCTCTCCAGTCTCGTCTGCTTGCCTTTCTCGAGGAAGGTACCGTTCCGGATGCAGCAGGCGCAGCGCGGACTCTTGATGTCCGTCTGATCGTCACCGCCACCAGGCCGGCCGAGGAGCTGCGCCGGACGGGGCGGTTGCGCGAGGACCTGTTCTATCGTCTGTGCGCGGTGCCGCTGCGTGTGCCGTCTCTCGCCGAGCGGCGCGAGGATATCGCCTTGCTTGCCCAGGACATCCTCACGCGTCTGGCCGAGGCCGCCGGCACGCCGCCGCGGGCGTTGGCGGCTGACGCCGTGCACAGGCTCGAGAGCGCCGATTGGCCGGGCAACATCCGCCAGCTGGAAAATCTTCTCATCCGCGCCTGCTTGCTCGCGCCGGCCGAACGGACGATCCTGCAGGCGGCGGACCTTCCGATGTTCGATGCGGGGCGCTCGGAGGCCGGCGGTCAGGCGCGGCCCGACCGAGCCGGCATCAATGGCGCGGCCGATCCTGTCATCTCTCTCGTGGACGAACAGGGCGCGGTCAAACCCTGGCACAGGCTGGAACGCGAGATCATCGCCCGCGCGCTGACCCTGACGGACGGCGAGATGACCCGCTGCGCCCGGGCGCTCAGGATCGGCCGTTCGACCCTCTACCGCAAGGTCGCCGCCTATCAACTCACCCGGCCCAAGCCATCGACACACCGCTGAAAGACCACCGGCCGCGGTTCTTCAAGACCAGGGATATGTGCCGTCCGCCTTTCCGGCCGGGCGCGCCCATGGTTCGCCTCTTGCGCGATGGAACCGGGCGGATTAGCCTTGCACCGTCTCCGCAGGAGACGAAAGCTGACTGAGGAGGGGATCCATGAGCCGGTTTGCCCGTATGATCACCATTCTGGGAAGTGCGCTTTGGCTGCTCGCAGCCATGGTCGCCGGGTCGCCCGCCCACGCCAAGGAGCGCGGCTGGCGCGAATACCGCAGCGCCCATTTCATCGTTCGGTCCAACGCTCCGCGAAAGATCGCGCATCGCCTCGTTCGGGATCTCGAATGGTATCGGCATGTGGTGGGAAAGATCACGAACATCGACTTTTCCTACAGCGACGCGCCGTTGCGGCTGTGGGCCTGGGCCACCTTCGACGGCTATCTCCATGCGACGCGGGCCTATGGCACGGGTGGCTTCTACAACATGGGTCTCGACGGCGCCTATGCGCTGATGACCGTACAGCCGGCGCGCAATCCTCGGGAAATCGATGGCCGTCAGATCATCCTACACGAATACACGCACCATCTGATCCACCAATTCAGCCCGCTTCAGTACCCGCGCTGGTATGATGAAGGCTTCGCCGAATTCCTGAGCACCATGCAGTTCAAGGACAATGGCCTCGTCGTCATCGGCGGTCCCCTTAGGCGGGCGGCCGTTCTGCGGGATTTCGATTGGGTGCCTTTCCGGGAGTTGATGGAATCGAAGGGCCAGTACATGAACCAACACCGGGTCAGCATGCTTGACCCGCGCAGAGCCCGGCCGGCCATATCGTTGCAATATGCTCAGGGCTGGATCACCGTCCACTATCTGATGACACACCCCCAGCGGCGCCGGCAGATCCAGACCTATCTTTCCTTGATGAACCGGCCGGATGTCAGTGACAAGCAGGCCTTCGAACAGGCTTTCCAGACCACATACAAGAATCTTCAGAAGGATGTGTATCAGTATTTCTGGAAGATGAAGTTGCCGACACTGGCCATTCGCATGGCGGATCTCCCGAAGGTCGCCGTCAATGAACGTAAGCTTTCCCCGGCTGAATCCGCGTTCCAGGATGTCGAAGCCCTGCTGGTTGCCGGCGACTACGAGGACACGGGCGCCAAAAACTGGAACGGCCTTGTTGCGCTCTATGAGGCCGGTGTGCGGCCGGGCGATATGGCCTATTATCTCGCCCGTACCGCTTTGGCCGTGAAGAAGCGGCGGGATGCGTTCCCCCACTGGTTGGCCGCCTATGAGAAGGCAGGCGGCAGCAAAGCCGCCATCGCCTCTCTCGAAGCGCGTAAGGTGCTGGACGACATCTTTGGCCAGAAACGGAATCTGGCCAAACCCGTCTCCCTTTCCGACCGAACGAAATTGTATGACCTGCGTCGCAACCTGAAGAAAGCCATGGTCGCCGACCCAAGTGATCCGCGGCCGCATTTCTTCTACTGCCTGACCTACGCCTATACCGATGACGAGCCCCCCGACCGTCAGGCGTTGGCCAGCATCGGCATCGTGCGCGACCGCCTGCCGGATGTGGAATCCGGTGCCATCGTCGAAGCCATCCTACTGGCAAAGGCCGGAAAACGTGATCAGGCGCTTGATCAGCTCGCCCTGATGCAGCGATGGGCTTTCAGCAACCGCCAGCGGGAATTCCTGGGCAACGTCGCCAAGCGGATCAGGAAGATGGCCATCACGGCGGAGACCGCGACAAAAGCAGGCGCCTCCAAGGGGCGCTGATCCGCCGCGTGGTTCGGGGTCTGCCGTTGCTCCTTCTTGCGTGATTCGTGTGAGGGGTGACGGGAGGGCGCCGTTCGATTCTGCCTTTGTGTGCGGAAAATGACGGTTTTCCGTTCACCAAAAAGCTATTATTGACCGCATGACTCGTTTGACCGGTAAGGCGGGGAGCGATGGAAGCCCTGTTCTCGCTCGATCTATGGATGGCGCTTGCGACATTGACGCTGCTCGAGATCGTGCTCGGTATCGACAATCTCGTCTTCATCTCCGTGATTTCGGATCGTCTGCCCGCTGATCAGGCGCCGCGCGCACGCCGCCTCGGGCTGATGGGCGCCTTGCTGACCCGCGTGCTGCTGCTGCTTCTGCTGTCCTGGGCGGCGCATCTGACGCGACCGCTGTTTGCCCTGGGCGCGCATGTCGTGAGCGCACGGGATCTCGTGTTGGGCCTGGGCGGGCTCTTTCTCCTCGCCAAGGCCACGCGCGAAATCCATGGCGAGGTGGAGGGCCATGCCCAAACGGCGCCCCCGCGCGTTGCCCACCGCTTTGCGCTCGTCATTGTTCAGATCATGACGCTCGACGTCGTCTTCTCCTTGGATTCGGTGATCACCGCCGTCGGCATGACGGACCGCATCGCCGTCATGATTGCGGCGATCGCGATCGCCATCTGTGTGATGATGTGGGCGGCCGAGGCGGTCTCGGGATTCATCCGTCGGCATCCGACGACCAAGATGCTGGCGCTCGCTTTTCTGCTGCTCATCGGCGTGACATTGATCGCAGACGCCCTGCATTTCCACATCCCACGCGGCTATCTCTATTTCGCGATTGCCTTTTCGCTGTTCGTGGAGGGCCTCAATATCCTCGCCCGGCGCAAGAAGCAGCGGCCGGTATCCGGATAGGCATTGACGCGTTTCGCCTGCGCGCAAGGAGCCGCCCGCCGGGGCGTGCGAGCGGCTCCGGAACGCCGGTGGGAGGGGAGCACCGGCGCAAAGACGGCACATGTCATGGACTCTGGATGCGAAGCGGCGTCGGCATGCCGTCCGCCGGCGGCGTGAGCGCCAGGAAGACGGTGCTCCACAGCTGCACGGCATTGGCCTCGCTTGCGTGGCCGCGCGCCGGGTGGAACGGGACGACCCGGTAGCGCCCGCGCCTGAAATCCCACGACCACAGCTCGGCGGCCTGGCGGGACTGCGCGGCGGCGATCGCGGTCCAGACGGCTTGCCGGGCCGCCGCCAGCTTCGCCCGGGTGGCCGGGGAGATGTCCTTCCTTTCAAACTGGCGGGCCAGTCCGGCCGCCATGACCGCCTGCTGCCAAGACCACACGACCATTCCATGATAATGCCGACGTGTGAGCATCTCCTGCTGCCGCAAGCCGGCATACACCGGATTGGCCACCAGCATCCCCACCGGGGTCAGCAGACCGGCCGGGAAGGGCTGCAGGACGGAATCGAGAATGGCCATGAGCTCGGTTTCCGGGGGATCGCGAAAAAGAAGCCGAAAGCCTGTGTCCGAATGCAGCACCGGGATGGGTTCGCCCTTCCCATCCAACGCCAGGGCCGCGATCCGCACCGGCCCACGCCGCCCGCCGCAGTCGGCGGACGGCACGCGCAGTTTCTCGGCGAAGCCCTGAATGGCGGCACAGGCCTGCGCCCCCGGCAGCGAGACCGCAAACAGGGGCGGGGCCCGCTTCTCCCACACGGCCGCCAGCCGACGGGCCTCTGCGGCAAGCTGCGGATCGTGCGGCTGCGGCGGCAGCCAGCCGCCGGCGAGAATGGCCGCGACCGCCTCCAGGGCCAATGGCACGAAAACGGCATTGACGTCATAAGGGTAGCGTCCGCCGCCGAGCCCCGTCGGGCTGTCGCGCCAATTGCCCACCGTCTGACCCGGCTTGAGCGCGATCAGCCTGGCGGTCGTCGGACGAGCGGCGAAGGGGCGGGCACGTTTCAGCACGAATGCCATCTGGCGGCGGACGGCATCCGCAACCGTCTCTCCCCTTGCCGTGCGTCGGGTCAGAAAGGCCGCCGAGCGCCGAGAGGACACCATGCGCAGATAACGCAACAGCACGGGCGTGAACAGGAAATCGTCATCGATCATCTTGTAATCATAGATGGGCGTGTCGTCTGTGCGGCCGTCCTGCGCATGATGACGCAGGACGGCGAATTCGCCGATCTCCTCTTCATGTGCCACCGCGCCTTGCTCCGAAAGCCGGGCGACCACCGCCGCAAGACCAGCCTCCGCCACATCCGCCGAGACGACCGGCATCAGCAGATATAAAGACAGCAGGGTATCGCGACCGAAGTAGGTGAGAAAGCGCCAAGACCCGGCCAGCAGTTTCTCGCGATAGCTCAGGAAGGCCAGCACCCGCAGGAGGCTGGGATCCGCTTGTCTTTCCCCTGTCCGCAAGATGCGGGCCTGCGGGATGGGGGTGAGCGGCGTCTCTCCGGTCAAGGCCACAAGCCGCAATGCGAATCGGCTATCGACGGGCCGCAGCCGCAAGCGCCGACCGTCCGCGATCAGCGCGCCGCGAAGGGGGGTGAGCGCCAATAGATAGCCCGCCTTGCCGTCCGCCCGCCGTCGGTGCCAGAGCACGCCCTTCCCGTCCCGCCGCCAGGAGGTCCGCACGGCTTGCGGCAGCGGATCGCCGTTCTGATAGGCGCGCAGGGTCCGGATGCTGCCGAGCACGGCCTGCTCAATCGTGATCATGCCCGACGCTTGCGCCGCAAGATCCACCGTCACGCCATGGAGCACGCGCTCGCCCGCCGGCCGCCAGCGAACGGCACGCAAGGGCGTAATTTCTGTCCACACCAGCGGCTCTTTCGCTCGCAACCACAAGCCCGTGCCGCTGTCGCCGGCGGGAAAGGCGACAAGAAGGCGCCCGCGTCGCCCGCCGCGTGCCACGAGATGGGCCGCCACAGGGCCCTGTCTGATCAGGACATGGCGCAGATCCCCGTCATCGATCGCAAAGGCCAGCCGCTCGCCTTGCCGCAGCGGCTCGAGCGCGGCAAGAAGGCCGCCGGCCCAGGCCATGCCGATCTGGCTTGCAAAGACGGCCAGCAGCGCCACGGCCTGGGCACACAGGATCACCACCAACCGTCGATCCCCCGCCATCGTGCCCCTTTCCCGTCTTCATACCCTCCGCATGGCCGAACGGGCGACCCGTATCAGACAGGGTGCCCCTCCCGATCGACGCGCGGCGATCGAGAGGGACACCTTGCTCCCGACCATGGCTAGAAGCGGTAGCCGCCCACAAAGCGGAAGGACCGTCCCAGGATCGGCCGGGCGAAGATCACGCCTGTGCCCTGGGAGCCGATGATACGCGGATTGCCTTCCGTCAGGCCATGCGAGTTGTTGAGGTTGTCGGCGACGAATTGAACGAAGAAGCCGCTGTCGAAATCCAGAATCGCGCCCAGATCGATCTTGTTGTAGCTCGGCAACGGCTGGAAATTCTGGCCGTCCGAGAATCGGCGTCCCACGAAACCATAGGTGCCGTAGAGCGTCAGATAGCCGAGTCCGGAAATGTTGCGCTCCCAGTTCGGGGTCACCCTCAACTGCCAGCGCGGCTGACGTTCCAAGCGATTGCCATTGAGATTGTTGCCGAGCGAATCGATGAGACGATCGAACTCGGCTTCCTGCCAGGTGCCCTGGAACCGGACGGTCAGGCCGTCGACCGGCGGGGTGACGACGAGCTCGAGCTCCACACCGAAGGCATGCGAGCCGCCGATCTCGACCGTCGGCGCCTGGCCTTCCAGCTGGATGGCGAAAGGCAGGCCCTTGAAATCGTTGAAGAAGAATGTCGAGAACATACTGACGTAATCGGACATCAGCTTGACGCCGACCTCATACTGATTGGAGGCCT
>CAZJPA010000090.1:0-10868 GCA_964547755.1 uncultured Sphingomonadales bacterium | reverse complement strand
CCCTCGGAATATCTCTACCCGCAAGGGACGATTGGAAATTGTTAAATTAAATATTCCACTTGAATCTATTGCTCCATGGCGAAGCAGGTTGGCCCCGTCTACCGCCAGATTGGATGATATAAATGCGGCACAAGTGAATCCGGGAGTATCAAGAAAAGTACGTTCGTCGAGCGCACTTCGATACAAAAGTATGTCAACAGACCACTTAGAGATCGGACTCGCCACGACAAGCCGGCACCACTCGCTGTCCTTACTGACCTTCTTCGCACAAAGGCCATTGGTCCAAAACATCTCTGCCACAGCGAGATCTTGTACCGGCACTGTGAGGGCAGAAAGTGACGGGGATTCACGAGTTCCTGTTTCGTGACATAGGAAGTCGGCATCAAAGATGGGCCAACGCATCGGAACCAATGAAACGGTGTCAAACGCGTTTCGACAAACCGACAGCACCGATTCAAGGTTTCTAGCGCTCTGCTCCACCTCGATGGGTAGGCCACGAATAACGGGCATCGACATGTTTTGAACTGCTGGGCCATAAGACGTGCCATGCTGCACCAATTCGATCGCCACACCAGACGAACCACGAAGAAATGCAACGGAATGGTCGGCGTTGAATTGGCTAAGGAAACGGGCCTTCTCTAGAGCATTTGGAACACCCGTCTGCATGAACTGCAATTTGAATCCTACCGCTTGAAGGAATTCTGTGCCGCTTGAAAGCTCGACACAAGTGAGAGCTAAGTGATCCATTCCAAGAATCATCCCTCGTGCTCCGCTGATGCGCGCAGGGCGTCGGCGGGCACGCGCCTCATGTCTTCGGCCGCCACCACCTTGCCGCCGAGGATGCGGTAGACCACATCTGCCGCATCTACGATCGCCGTCTGGTGAGAGATGGCGAGGATCGTAATCTCCCGCGTCAGATCGTGCAGGGAAACGCAGATGGCGCGCTCTGTCTCCGGATCCAGTGCCGTGGTAGGCTCGTCCAGGATCAGGAGCCTGGGCCGGCGCGCCAACGCCCGGGCGATGGCGATGCGCTGCCGCTGCCCCCCGGAAAGTCGCGCGCCGCGCTCCCCCACCACTGTGTCGAGCCCTTCGCGCAGGGACTGCACGAAGTCCCACGCGCCGGCGGCGCGCAGCGCGGCCTCGACATCCGCGCGGGAAACGGACGCATCGCCCAGGGTGACGTTGCCAGCGATGGTATCGTGCAGCAGCATCAGGTCCTGCGGCACATAGCCGATGGACTTGCGCCAGGCACGTGCGTCGATCTCTCGAAGCGGCAAGCCGTCGATGGTGATCTCGCCCGCATCCGGAACCAGCAGGCCGATAAGAAGGTCGACCAGCGTTGTCTTTCCCGCGCCGGAGGGGCCGATAATGGCGGTGAGCTGGCGTGCCGGCACCGCTATGGTGACGTCGCGCAGCACCGGCACGCCGTCATAACCGAAGCTGACATGCTCCAACCGCAGACCCTCGACGAGCGCCGGCGGCGCGGCGCCGCCATACAGGGGTTCCGCCGCATCGGCCGCGCGGTCGATAGCATTGCGGATCGACCAGTAGGCGCTCTCGAAGCTGGTCATCTTCTGGTACTGGACCTGTAGACCGCCTGTGCGCACCACGATGCGCTGGAACAGGATCGCCATGAACAGGAGGTCCGCCAGCGCGTAGGCCGTGTGGGTCAACGCTACATAGACGCCGACGGCCAGGAACACGGTGAACACCGGCTCCTGAAAGGCGGACAGGCCGGCCATAGAGAAGGTCAGGCGGCGCTGGGCTGCGTTGATGTCTCGCGCTTCCGCCTCCAATAGAGGGTGCAGAGTATCCTCCTGCCCCATGGCCTTCAGCGGCTTGATGAGTTGGAGGCCGTCGGCCAGCCGCCCGACAAGCGCGCTCATCACCCGCACCTGCGCGCGGCCCGCTTGGCGAGCCATACCGACCAGCCGCTGCAGTAGAAAGATCATCAGAAACCCGGCGAGAAGCCCCATGACCGTGACCTGCCAGGAGGCAAGCAACGCCAGCAGGCTGAACACACCGACTTGGATACCGGTCGCCAACAGATTCGCCAGCGAGCTGTAACCGGCGGCGGCTTGCCCGGCCTCGACTCCGATGGCGTTGGTGATGCGCCCGGTCGCCTGGGAGACGAAATGCTGCCAGCGCGCAGCCATCAGCTTCTGGATCAAGGCGAGGCGCAGCTCGGTGGCGAAATCGGCTGCCGCGTAGCCCACGTTGCGCACCGCCAGCAACGTTAACCCCGCCTTCGTGAGGACACCGCCCACAACCACCGACAGCAGTAACCATAATGGCGGGACAAAGCCGAGCGTCTCGAAGAGGTCTCCTAGCCAGGCGCCGAGCGCGCTGTCCCGGGATAAGCCTTCGCCGGTGGCGATGCCAAGAACGGGCAGCAGGGTGATAAAGCCAACGCCTTCCGCCAGCCCAGCCAACAGCAAGCAGGCCAGCATCGCCACCATCCGCCACGGATTAACGACGAAAAACTCGCGCACCATGGCGGCGGTCCGCGCCAAGTCCTGCATCGGCCTTGTCGACCTATTCCGTTGCTCAACCATCAGACTCGATCATCGACCAGTCGAGCGGCGTGCCGCGCGGAAGGTCACGTGTGGCACGGCGGCCCAGTACCTCCGGCAGATGCTTCGGTGCGATGCCGAATCCGGGCCGGATAGAGCGCACATTCTCCGCCGATAGGCGTTCCCCCTTAGCCACGTCACAGACCACATAGAGCGAGCGGCGGAAGACTTTGTTCGGCTCTTCGCTCGACTTGCGTGTGTAGGTGATTTCGCCCAGCGCCGCATATGCGTCCCGGCAGCCGCGGCAGAGCGCCGCCAGTTCGTCCGGCTCCAGCGAGAAATCAGCGTCCGGTCCGCCGTCGGCGCGGCCCAGGGTAAAATGCTTTTCGACTAGGCTGGCGCCCAGCGCCACTGCTGCCACGGCGACCGCCGTCCCTAGCGTGTGGTCCGACAGTCCGGTAACGGCCCCGAAGCGCCGCGCGATGTCGGGCATGGTGCGCAGGTTCGCCTCCGCCACCGGCGTGGGATAGCCGCTGACGCAATGCATCAGCGCCACGCCACCGGCGCTGCCCTTCCGCGCGGCGGCCAGCGCGTCGGCGATCTCGATCTCGTCCGCCATGCCGGTGGAGATGATGACCGGCTTGCCGGTTGCCGCGGCCTTTTCGATCAACGGCAGGTCCACCGCCTCGAAAGAGGCGATCTTGTAGGCCGGCGCGTCCAGCGACTCGAGGAAGTCCACCGCCGTCGGATCGAAGGGGGAGCTGAAGACGGTGATGCCGATCTCCCGGCCCTTGGCGAACAAGGCATCGTGCCATTTCCAGGGCGTGTGCGCCTCGCGGTAGAGATCGTGAAGGCTGCGCCCGTGCCACAGGCCGCCCTCGATGCGAAAGCCGGGGCCGTCATGGTCGATGGTGATGGTGTCGGCGGTGTAGGTCTGCAGCTTCACTGCGTCCGCGCCCGCCGCCTTGGCTGCCTCGACCAGCGCCAGGGCGCGCGACAGGTCACCGTTGTGGTTCCCCGACATCTCGGCGATCACATAGGGCGGATGGCCTGGGCCGACGGCGCGGCCTGCGATAACGATCTCCGGCGCCGTCATGGGTGGTCCTCCGCGCCCGGCGCGAGCCGGTAGGCCCCGTCGCGCAACGTGAAGGCGGCGCTGCGGAAGAGGGCGTGGGAGGCCGCGTTATCCTCATGCACCTCGGCCAGGAACTCGGCCTCCGGCGCCAGCCGGCGGCCCAGCATTAGCGCCGCGCGCCCCAGGCCCAGCCCCTGCCGATCAGGAGCGATGAGGATCGACACCTCGAAGGTGGGCCTCGAAGTGTCGCAAACCGCATCTAGCCGCAGCACGCCAGCGGGCTCGTCGCCGTGAAGGACGATGTTAAGCAGGCAGTCGGGATTCTCCAGGCGCGCGGCCAGCCAGTCCCGGTGCTCCGCCTCCCCGGGCATGGCGGGGTTGCGAGCGAATCGCCGCACGCCCGGGGCACACTGCCAGGCAAGCATGATCTCGGCATCGTCCATGGAGGCCGGGCGCAGGGTCACCGGACGGCCGTCCTTGGCCCGGGCTGGGGCCACCGCCATGGCCAGCCGCGCCGCCCCGCGCCCGTCGCAGACCAGCGCCGCCCGGCGTACCATCTCAACCCGCCACCGCGGCGACTGGACGAAGTCGAGCACCGCACCGGCTACCTGCTCGGGGGTAAGGGCCGCGCCCTCGCCCAACCCTTGCGCTGCACCGCGCGCCACCAGGGCATCCGCAATGGCTCGTTGGTTGGCTGCAGTAACGACCATCAGTGTCGGCAGGCCGACGGCGCAGCGCTCCCAGCTCGTGGTGCCAGCGGCCCCGATCGCCAGATCGGCCAGGCTCATCAGCGCCGCCATGTCGGCCACACCCACATGGACGCGAATTTGCTGCGGAAGTGCCTGGGCCAGCCGCTGCACGCGATCCAAATGTGGCGTCAATGGGCCCATCACCACGTCGATCACGAGATCGGCGGAAACCTGGCTCAAGCCTTCCAGCACGACCGCCGTGACGTTGCCGGGATCGGTGGCCCCAAGGCTCACCATCACGCGGTGAACCTCACCGCCGTCGCGCCTGCGCGCCAACGACTCGGCGCGGGCGCGGAAGAACTGCGGCCGCAGCGGCGCATAAGCCGGGCTCAGAAGCAGCCGGCAGCGATCCGGTACCAGATAGGCATAGTCCGTGGCGTCCCGCCCGACCAGCGGATCGTGCAGGATGTCGGCGTCGTGGGACCGGTCACCCAGATCGTCGATTGCGAGAATCCGCCGCGCCCAACCGCGGCAGGCGGACTCGAACCGGGAGTCACGCCCGTAATGGTCCGTCACCAGCAAGTCGCACCCGCCAGCTTTCGCGCGAAGCTGCGCGGGCTCGCCCGCGCCATCGGCATCGATGGAAAGCGGCCACCAGTCATAGCCCGCGTGAGCGAGCGCGGGCACCATATCCACCGTCTCCGGCCGACCGGCGAAGGCGCAGCGCCAGCCGGACGCGCGCAGCGCATTGGCCAGGGCGAGGCAGCGCACCGCGTGGCCGCCGCCGATTTCCGGCGCCGCGTCGACGCGGAAGACGGCCAGCGGTTCAGCCACCGGCGGCCCACGGCCGCGCGCCGGCCTTGAGTGCGAACAATGCCCTCGCCATGTCCAGGTCGTCCGCGTCGTCGATATCCACCGCCGCCTTCCAGTCGAGCGGGTAATAAATATGCCCGGGTCCGTAGAAATCTTGCGCCGCGCGCAGCGCGTCAGTGCGCGCGATCCAGATCGCGCCGGTGAGTCCATAGAGCGGCTCCAGCTCCTGGGAGCGCCTCCTGCGCGCGTCGGGAAACAGCGGCGTGCCGTGGCCGGATTCGTCCAGCCGCAGCGCCCACCAGGGATTCATCCAGCCGAGCCGGAAGCAGCTAATCTGCATCGGCGCGCCGTTGGCGACGAAATGATCATAGGCGGCGCGGATTTCGCCGGCGCCACGCAGCGGGCAGTTGGGCATGAGCTGCACCACGGTGGCGAAATCGTGACCCGTGTGCGCCCGCATCTGGTCCAGCGCCGCCAGCGTCGCCTTTGAGACCGGCGCCGTATCCTCGTGATGGGTGGCGCGCAGGAACGGAACCTCCGCCCTGAAGTGCCGAGCGACCGAGGCGATCTCCTCGTCGTCGGTGCTGACCAAGACTGCATCGAACAGGCCCGACTGGAGCGCCGCGTTGATCGTCCAGGCGATCATCGGCCTGCCGCAGAAGTCGACGATGTTCTTGTGCGGAATCCGTTTCGAACCGCCGCGTGCCGGGATCACCGCGATGACGCCGCCCGTCACCATGCCGACCAGCCCCCGTCCACCAGCAGGTTGTGGCCAGTCATGCCCGCCGAAGCCGGCGACAGCAGAAATTCCACCGGGCCGACGATCTCGTCCTCGGTCAGCATGCGCCTCATCGGGCACAGGCCGCCGTAGCGGGTCTTGAAGACTTCGTCCACCCGGCCCGCCACCCCACCGAAGGAGACGGCGTTGACGCGGATGCCCTTGTCCGCCAGGCGCACTGCCAGCTCTCGCGTGAGGTGAATCAGGGCAGCCTTGGCGACGCTGTACTGGATCGGCGACTGGTGCGCGGGATCGTCATAGAGCGCCGGGTTAACCGCGACCACACCGTACATCGACCCGACATTGACGATCGTGGCCAGCTTTCCCCCGGCCTGCCCCGCCAGCGCCATCGACAGCTCGTAGGGAACAACCGTGCCTAGCAGCAACTCCCCCATGAAGGCGTCGCGCGGGGTGTGGCCGTTCTTGTCCACCGCGAGGTTGTCCAGGCTGCGCGCGTTGTTGACCAGCGCCGCGGGGCATAGGCTCTGCGCGTCCAGATACTGCATCAGCTTCATCGGTGCGGTGGGCGCCGCCAGATCCACGGCCAGTGTCCACAGCCGGGCCGCAGCGTTTTCGTCCACGACCGCAGCCAGATCAGCCAGCGCCTCCTCTCGGCGTCCGACGGCGATGACCGTCACACCTTGCGCCAGGAAATGGCACGTCAGGCGGCGACCCAGCTTACCGCTGGCGCCGGTAATAAGGATGCTTTGGGGAAGACCGCCCATGACTCCTTCCTCAAGCCGGCCGGCGTCCCACTTCGATCACCGCCACGACGTCAAGCACGAAATCGCGAGCCGCCATGACGCGCCTTTCCTTTATGCCGCGCAGGAAATCCAGCAGCGCCGCCCTGAAGGCGGCGAAGCTGTCTCTAAAGACCATGTTGCGATATCCCTTCGTGCCTACGACTTGCAGGGCAATCGGACCGGCTAGGCCGGCGCCGAGCGTAGTGAAGCTGGCGCGCCGACCGCTGTCCCAGCATAGATGCACCACCGTCATGCCGCCGTCGTTCCAGACCTTCGCAACGCGCACCGGGCCCTGTGATCCCAACATCGCGAGCACTGGCTCGATCACATGCACGGCATAACGGTCCCAATCCTTAGCCGCCGTCGCCTGCACGTAGCGGATGTCCCCGATCTCTGCGCGAGCCACGTCGTCGAGCTGGAACTCGGCCGCATAGCGCAGCGCTGAGCAGGTGAAGATTTGCCCTGGATAGCGCTCGTGCGCGTAGAGTTCGTTAGCGGTCGCGACGCTCAGCGCCAGAGGCTTGTCGATAAAGATTGGAAGGCCAGCTTCCAGGAACGGCGCCGCATGGGCGAGGTGATTATCCGCATCATCACGCGCCAGTAGGATTCCATCCACCTGGCCTATCATGTCGCGCGCGTCATCCACCACGTGCGCAATCCGGCTGGCCCGAGCGATATGCTCGGAAAGCCCGCGATCCTGGGTCCAGACATGAGTCACTCTGGCATCACTAATCGCATCATCCGGAAAGCGCTGCTTCGCCAGATAGGCGGGTATCGCTGGAAAGGGGCAGTCGGCCATCGCCGCCGCATCATAGCCGTTGTAGATAGCGGCCCAGGAATAGGGATGGCCATTGCCTTCGCTAATGCCAAGGATGCCGAGGTGCACCATCAGCTGCTGATTGCCTGTATGACATCGCGCGCCGGCCAGCGCCTGGGGTCGAGCAGTTCGTTATCGGTAACGGCGTAAGCGGTCCAATCTAGCTTCAGCTGTTGTGGTGTGCGCCAGTAGGCGAGGATCTCATCAAGTTGGGAGACGCTATCCACGCCAATGACTATGCCTTCGACCTGGGGCAGGGCGCGGGCGAAGCTCAGAGCCGCACCCAGGGGCCGGAGTCCCTGTCGGGCGAGGTCCGCCCGAAGCCGCCAGAGCACCGGACGCAGCGGGGCGAAGTGATCCGGCAGTGGCCCCTCCAGCAGCAGCAGCCCCTGCAGGAACAGCGAGCGCAGATGGACCGTCACGCCGCGCTCGTGCAAGCGGTCGAGGTGGCCGCTGGCCAGCAGGCGCTGATCGAGCAGGCTAAGGGGAAGCTGTACCACTTCCAGCGGATAGCGTGCCAGCAGGGTGTCGATCTCCACGCCGTTGTAGACCGAAACACCGAGATGCCCGATGCGCCCTTCCCCGCGCAGAGCCTCCAGGGTCTGCCAGATGGCATCGCCGGCCTCTCCCAACAGGTCTGCCGGTCGGTGCACCAGCACCGCTTCCAGGCGCTTCCGGCGAAGACGTTCCAGTGAGGCCCGCACCGAGGCCAGCACCTGCTCCTGGGGAGAGCGCGCATTAGCTGGGTCGAGCGCATGCAGCTTGCTAATGATGCGCAGGTCCACCGCATCCCCCAGCGCCTCGCCAATGCGCTGCTCGCTCTCCCCGTAGTCGCTGGCGGTGTCCAGCCAGCGCACGCCCTGCACATGGGCGTGGCGAAGTATGGCCTGCGCCTCCTCTCGGGAGACCCCCTCTCGTGGCCCGGCCACGCCATAGGGCAGGCCGAACTGAACCGTGCCAAGGATCAGTTCGGGGGCCGCCTTCATCCCAGCCCGGTTACCTGGACGAGGGCGCCGGCTACCCGTTCCACGTCGCCTTCCGTCATCGCAGGATAGAGTGGCAGGCTGAGGCAGCGTTCGTAGTAGGCCTCCGCTCCGGGCAAACGTAGATCGCCATAACGTTCCCGGTACCAGGGCTGGCGATAGAGCGGCAGGTAGTGCACCTGACTACCGATCCCCATCTTCCGCAGCGCGCGCATCAGGGCTGCCCGATCGATGTCAAGGACAGCGAAGTCGATCAGCACCACGCACAGGTGCCAAGCGGGCGTTCCGGGGACACGGTCGAGGAGGCGGATCGTGGGCGCGAAGGGCGCTAGCACGCATTCATACTGCGCCATTAGTTCCGCACGGCGGGCGACGAAGCGGTCCAGCCTGGCCAGCTGGCTGCGCCCTAGGGCACAGTGCAGTTCGCTGGCCCGGTAGTTAAGCCCCGGCAGGTGCATCTCGTAGTACCAGGGGTTGGCCCTTCCCGCGGTGTCCAGGGCCTGTTCCGTGTCGCGGAACTCTCTACACTCGCGCACCATGCCGTGATTGCGCAGTCGGCACAGCTGCGAGGCCAGCCGGGCATCGCCGGTGGTAACCGCCCCGCCCTCACCCATGGCCACGGTCTTGACCGGATGGAAAGAGAAGGTGGCCATGTCGCTGCAGGCACACGCCCCGACCGGCGCCTCATCCCCATCGCCGAACGGGTGGTGGGCACCGATGGCGTGGGAGGCGTCTTCTACCACCCGCATGCCCGCCGCATCGGCCAAGGCGCGGATCGCGGGCAGATCACAGCACTGGCCGTTGAGATGCACCGGGAACACCGCCACAGGCCGGACATCCGCAAGGCACCTCAGCGCTCCCTCGAGGTGTTCCGGCCCCATCAGGCCGGTACCGGGATCAACATCGGCGAAGACCACCTCTGCACCGACACGGACCACCACATTGGCGGTCGCCAGGAAGGTAACCGCCGGGACCACGACGGCGTCACCGGGTCCGATTCCGAGGGCCATGGCGGCCATATGCAGCGCGGCGGTGCCACTGCTGCAGGCCACCGCATGGGGTGCGCCAAGCTTTTCCGCCAATGCCTGCTCGAAGCGTTCGGTCTCAGGTCCGGTGGTAAGCCAGTCGCTCCTCAGCACGCGCGTGACCGCTGCTACATCGTCGGCCCCGATGCACTGCCTGCCGTAGGGCAGGAAGCGAGCATCTCCCATCAGACGCCGACCTCCTCGAGCAGCAATCGCATTCTGTCGACATCGAGCCACTCGCTGTTGCGATCGCTTGCGAACTCGAAGCCTGGGGGCACGGGACGGGCACCGTTGGCGGTATAGGGCTCCCGGCTCCAGAAGGCAAAGGCCGGCTCGATCACGTAGCGATCGTCCAGCTCGATGGTGTTGTGGCTGTCGTCGCGAGTGATCATCACTTCGTGGAGTTTCTCGCCAGGGCGGATTCCGATCAGCTCTTGGGGGAGGTCGGGGGCGATTGCCCGGGCGAGGTCGGTAACCTTCATGCTCGGGATCTTGGGCACGAAGATCTCGCCTCCGCGCATCATCTCAAGGCTCGACAGGACCAGATTGACTCCGCGATCAAGCGTGATCCAGAAGCGGGTCATGCGTGGATCGGTGATCGGAATGCTTGGCGCCCCGTCGGCCACCAGCTTACGGAAGTACGGAACCACGCTGCCCCTCGAGCCGAGCACGTTGCCGTAGCGCACCACCGAGAACCGGGTCCCGATGGAGCCGCTGAGATGGTTCGCTGCCACGAAGATCTTGTCCGCCGCGAGCTTGCTAGCCCCGTAGAGGTTGAGGGGGCTAGCCGCCTTATCCGTCGACAGCGCGATCACTCGGCGCACGCCAGTACGTAGCGCCGCGCGTACGACGTTCTCGGCACCAAGCACATTGGTGTGGATGCACTCGAAGGGGTTGTACTCCGCGATCGGGACCTGCTTGAGCGCGGCGGCGTGGATGACAACGTCGACGTCACGCATTGCCATCTCGAGTCGCTCACCGTCGCGCACGTCGCCGATGAAGAAACGCATCCCGCGGGTGCCTCGGAGCGCAGGATCCTGGGCCATCTCGTGCTGCTTGAGCTCGTCGCGCGAGAATACAATCAAGCGTTCGGGCGTGTACTGGCGAAGCACAGCCTTGACGAAGCCGCGCCCGAACGAACCGGTCCCACCCGTCACCAGGATCGATCGTCCGTTGAGATCGGGTAAGGGGTGAGAGAACGTCCTTTCCATCTTCAATTCCTATCTCGCGCTGGAGTCTTGGCACGTGCCGCGCAGCACGCATCCCGGCGCCAAGCGCCAACCGCTATCACCCGCGCGCATGAGCTGGGTAACGCCTTGTCGCGAAGACTCGGTGTTGCTTGACGCGAGCCACCGTTTCGACCGAGCCAGCCAACGCCAGGCACGCTACCGCCCTGTGGGCCGTGCCCACATCCGCCCCTTGGTCTCCCCGC
>CAZJPA010000089.1:0-10917 GCA_964547755.1 uncultured Sphingomonadales bacterium | reverse complement strand
GGAAGAAAACTCTGGCTTGAGGTGACGGTCACGATAATTCGCCCAGCCCCAATTGGCATGACCGCCCTCAATCGTGCTGTAGTTATTATCTGTCAGCGTCACACGCGCAATTCCCGCAATATCCATGCGCGCGATCGCTGTTGCATGTTCGTGAAGCAGACGCCGGATTTCGGCCGCATCGTCATTTTGGTTTGCCTGTGAAGTTTGCTCGTTATCAATGCGGACTGTTGCACGGGCATCTACTGCTCCCAAACCCCAGACACTTCCCAATACAGCTGTACCGAATACGAGGATCTTCAGTCCCGACATACTCTTTCCTTCCTTCGCCAACAGAACACCCCCCTCCCATTTCAAGAGTTCCCCCCCTCTCAATCTGCTGCCTTCAAGTGGGGAAGGGCGGCATGACACCACCCTTCCCACATTCTTTTTTTCGCCGACACAGGCAAAATCAGAAATCGAATATGACCTGCAGGCCATATTCCCGCGGCTCACCGAAGACGGCCAGCGGTAAGTTCTCATCCGAAATCCCGGTCGGCGCAATGCCCGCAGTGCGGTAGGTCTGATAGTTCGTGTTCGTCAGATTGCGCCCGTAGAACGCGATCTCCCAACGACCGCCGGCCGGCCGATAGCTCAGCCGTGCATTGACGACCGCATAATCATGGAATGCGAACTGCGGCAGATTGCTGGGACGGAAGAACACATCGTCTTGCCAGCTGAAGTCCCCGCGCAAGGTGAGCGTCGAACCGTCAGCAAATTCCTCCACATGCTCTGCCCCGAGGATGATCTTCCACTTCGGCGAATTGGGCAGGGTGTTTCCACGCCGCGACACCTCGACGCCATTGACCACTTCGGTGAACCGTCGATAGGTGGCGTCGAGATAGGCAATTGATGCGTTGATCGTCAACGCATCGGTTGGCAGGGCCACGAACTCTGCCTCGAAGCCCTTCAGAATCGCCTTGCCGGCGTTGTTGGTCGTGGAAATGCCGTTGACGATCTGGACCACCTGCAGGTTACTGAAATCGTAGTAGAAGGTGCCAATGTTTGCCTGCAGACGGCGGCCAACCAAAAATGATTTCACACCGGCCTCGTAGCTCCACAGGAACTCGGGATCAAAAGGCGTCGCCTCGCCAACCTGGAAGCCACCCGACTTAAAACCACGACTGGCCGTGACATACACCATCACGTCATCGTTGACGTGATAGTCCAGCCCGAACTTCGGCGTCCATGCATCCCAGTCCGCGCTATTGCCGGCATCGACCACGCGCACACCACCGGCCAGCACACCGAAGGCAAATTTCTTTTTCTCATAGCTGTAGCGCAGCCCAAATGTGGCACGTAACGCGTCGGTGACATGGTAACGGATCTGACCGAATGCGGCATAGGCATTGGTGGTATTGTCGCCGGGAATGGCGAGATTCCGTGTGAGGTCAACAATCGTGAGATTATCGTTGCCGTCCTCACGGAGGTAATAGAGGCCGAAGATCCATTCGAGGCGGCTTTCATCCACCGAATAGAGTTGCAACTCCTGAGTGAAACTCTTTGAGCGCTCGTCGAATCCGACATTGCGCAGGAAGAGATTCGTGGAGTCCACATCGATCAGCACCCCATATTTGCTGCGACGATAGGAGGTGATCGACTTGAAGCCAATCTCATCCCCCGTCCAGATCGCCGTGTTGGATATCCCATAATTGTCGACGTTCTGGAATACCGGTGCGTCCAATGCGATCTGGCGCTTCGGATTGGCGGGACGCACAGCGCCGGCATCGATCAAATCCTGGCGATAGTTCTGCAACACCGCCGGATAGCCATTTTCCCGATCAATATTGACATCACCACGCACAATGAACTCCAGGCGATCGGTGACATCGAAGACGATCGCCGCCCGTCCAGCGAAAGTATCCTGATCCTGATACTCCCGCCCGGTCAGAACGTCCTTGAAACGACCGTCGCGGTTGTTCTTCATCAGGGTCACCCGCGCGCGCACCCGCTCGCCGAGCGGTCCTGAAACCGTTCCACTGAACTTGCGCTTCGACAGATTGCCGACGGTAACACCCAGCCTGCCCTCGAACGCATCGGCGGGCAAGCGAGTGATGATATTCAGCGTGCCGCCGGTGGAATTACGCCCGAACAGCACACCCTGAGGACCACGAAGCAGTTCGATACGCTCGACATCGAACATGTCCTGGTAACCAGTCGTCGGTCGCGGAATATAGACTCCGTCGATATGCACCGTCGAACTGGGATCCGTGGCGACGCCGAAGGCCGACGTGCCGATACCCCGGATGTTGACGATCGCCATGGCGTCGTTGGTGACCGTGATACCGGGCACGAACAGCTGCACATCCTCGATCGTCGTGATGCCGATTGCAGCCATATCGTCACCGGTCAAGGCTGTCACCGATACCGGCACGTCTTGTAGCGAAGCTTCGCGTTTTTCTGCCGTGACCACAATCTCCTCGATCAACAGCTCCTTGTGCGCCTTGTTCTTGCCGTCTTCCTCAGCCGCTTCTTCCGCCGCTGATGCCAACGGCACAAAAACACCCATTGCCAGCAACAATGCGGCTATCGAAGCCGTGCGCAAAGTGCCCTGCACATGCAGCTGCACTTCTTCATGCAAGTTTGCATGCTTCATTTTCCAAGTCCTCCAAGTCTTTACCGTATTCTGCACGAACTTCCGGACATGCGTCCCGAGCATCGTCGCCCAACAAGCCGGGGCTCACCGGCTCTGCACCGGCATCTGATGGTCGTTGTTCCATGTCCCGAAGCGTGGTCCGCCAGACGTCCCAGACACAGTCTGGCTTCCTGACACGCCGTTAGGAAAAGGGCCGGCTGTTCCCGCCACACGCAGCCGTGCATCAGCGAGAAAAGCGCCCAGTCTTAATCCTCACGAAAGACGTGGAGGGGGAGTAAGAGAAGAAAGACGAACGGATCGGGCCTGTGCCAACAGATGCCAACCAAAATCAGACCCGGCTTGCAACAACTTCAATACGACATCTTGCAAAAGCGCCACACCACATATCGCTCCTATGCCGGCGCAGCAGAAACCATCACTGATTGGCGAAGCGGCTTCGTCCTCGTCACCGTCGAGAACAAAATGCAACCGTAAAAACTCTTCCGCCGCACGATCCTCGGAAGAACTTAGATCGGCCAACAAATCAAGCACGACACGCCGCTCTGTTTCAGAACTCATGCGATCATGATCATGGACAAGCCCCTGCGAGGCCGCCACAGCAGGAACGAACGCTACGGCCACCGCCAGAATTGCCGCAACCATCGCACGCAAGCGACGCAAACTTTCCCTTCCTCTCACACGAACTCGTCACATTTCTATGATCAATTCTTAACAGAGAGCGCATAAAATTGTCAATCTTACCTTTTGCGGCGACAGTTCTTCTGCCGCCAGATCCGACATCGCGACAAACCTTGCGCGGCAAGCCGACGCTCCCGGATAAGCCGCGCAAAAAGGTGGTATCGCGCTATCCTCCATGGCCCAGCTTCGAGGAATGCATTTCTTCCGGCGCGCAAGATGCATTTCCAAATTTCTGCACGCCCTGTTATCAAAAACGGTGAGCGAGCCTAAAATACAATCATTTGTATTAATTGTATAAATCGTCCCCAGATCCAGAAAAACGGGAATGACCTCTGCCCGGAATTCATTGACCGTCAGCTCGCCCGTCTGAGCAGGGAAGGCGGCTGCCCATAACGCTCCTTGAACCGGCGGGTGAAATGGGCATGATCCCGAAAACCGCAGGCCAGAGCGATGTCCGTCACGCTCCAGGCCGCAAATCGCGGATTGGTCAGCATGTCGTGCGCCCGTTCGAGCCGCAAGCGCCACAACCAGCCGAGGGGTGACGTATTGCGCAAGGCGAACAGACGATAAAGGCTGCGCCGGGAGAGATTGTTCTCGCGCGCCATGCGCGTGATATCGAGATCCGGATCGTGGAGATGGCGCTCAAGATAGACATCAAGCATGGCCAGCAGCCGGTCGGCACGCGCGAGCGGCTCGCCCCGCCATCCTGCGACGCATTCGGCCAAGGTCGCGACCAACCCCGCAACCGCCTCTTCCGCCGTCTGGGCATCCGGCGGCTGAGCGACCAGCTCGATGAGATAACGCTGCAGCTGGCGCCCTTCCGGCGTGCCGCCGGGAACAGTGGTCGCAAAGGGCAGACGTTCGGCCGCAAGCTGGCCCAGGCCATCGCGCAGCCGCTCCCATGGGAGGTGGTAAGAGAGCTGCTGGATGCCACCGGCGAGGATGAATTCGGATTCACGCCGCGAATCGATCAGTGCGCAGTCGCCGGGACGAAGATGCGCCATCCGACCGTTCTGAAAAAGCCGGGCCTGACCGGCACGCTGAAGAATCAGAAAGACATAGCGATCTTCGGAATGGGCGAGCGCCCGCCTGCGCTTGACGATCCGACAGGGATCGATATCGAGCTCGGCCACTTCGAGACCGCTTGTGCGATGCACACCGATCCGTCCACGAAAAGCCCCGCTTCCAGCTGCGGGCGTATAGACAGCAATCGGCTCCGTTTCGAACGGCCCACAGACCTGCCTTAAGGCCCGGTCCCAAGACTCGAGCCCCTCGTACAGTCGCCCGCTGCCAATGCCGGCCGGCTGCATCGATCCTGCCCTCTTTCCGACGCCGCCCCCGTGGGGTCCAGCATACAGGAATTCGGGCGTTGATTGCAAATTCAAGGTTCAAGAATCTGCGAAAAAGCGACGAAACGGATACCCCACCTACCGCAGCGCCGCCCTTTCCCACATCGGCACATCCTGCAAATGAAGGCCGGTATGCGGACAATCCGTCCAGCGCGGCTAGAGCGCACCATCAAGACGCTTGAAGATGGCGCTGAAATCGAGATTGCCGAAGCCGGCGTCCACCAGCTCGCGATACAGTTCCTCTGCGTGATGGCCGAGAGGTGTGGCTGCGCCGGTTGCCTCGGAAGCCGCGCGCGCGAGCTTGAGATCCTTCAGCATCATGGCGGCCGCAAAACCGGGCTTGTAATCGCGATTGGACGGGGCCGCCGGCACAGGCCCCGGCACGGGACAATAGGATGTCAGCGACCAGCATTGCCCGGAAGATTGGGAGGCGATTTCAAAAAACTTATCGTCCGCCAAACCCACCTTGCGTGCGAGCGCGAAGGCCTCCGCTGTCCCGATCATCGAGATTGCAAGCAGCATGTTGTTGCAGATCTTCGCCGCTTCCCCGGTGCCGGGACCACCGGCATGAATGATCTTGCGTCCCATCTTCTCCAGAATAGGCCGCGCTTGGGCGAAGGCCTCGTCCGGCCCACCCACCATGAATGTGAGCGTCGCCGCCTCGGCCCCCGCGACACCGCCGGAGACCGGCGCATCCACCATCAGAAAGCCGCGATCCGCCGCTTCAGCGGCCACCGCGCGCGCCGTTTCCACATCGATGGTGGACGAATCGATCAGCAATGTGCCCGGCTTTGCATGAGCCAACACGCCGTCTTCCCCCAGATAGACACGGCGCACATGCTCACCCGCCGGCAGCATCGTGATCACGACATCGGCATCCGCCACCGCATCCGCGATCGAGGACGCCACCTGGCCGCCGGCCTGTGCAAAGGCCTCCCGCCGCGTGTCCATGACATCGAATCCGACAACCTCATAGCCGGCCCTGCACAGGTTACGCGCCATCGGCAACCCCATGTTGCCGAGACCGATGAAGGCGATCTTCGTCATCACTCCCACTCCTGCTTGATCGATTGAACCTACGGATCCGGATCCCGCTCTTTTCTTCCACGCCGTCGTTTGGGGGACAGGGCGTTTTTTGCCTGCATGCAGGCGGCCGTCATACGCGACTCCGCTCAGCTCCCCGGTCAGGCGAATGTGAGTTCCCGTTCCCCAAGAGAGGCGAAATGCGCCGCCACTTCCTCATCGGACACATCCTCCAGACGCGCCGGAGACCAGTGCGGCTTGTGGTCCTTGTCGATCAGAATCGCCCGCACTCCTTCATAGAAGTCACGGCCATGGGTGACGATCCGATTGACGATGCGGAACTCCATTTTGAGGTCCTCGTCGAGATCCAGACCGGCGCCGCGCCGGAGCTGTTCGGCCGTGACCTTCATGGAGGTGGGCGATTTTTTCAGCATCTCCTCGCGCGTCTGCTGCGCCCATGCATCGCTGTCCCCGGCCAGCGATTCGAGAACGGTCTCCACACGCGGCCCCACGAAATGCCGATCGATGCGATCTCGCACGCTCCACAACGGCGCCTCTCCCGGATCTTCGTGAAAACGGGCGAGAATATCGGCCACCCGCTCCTCATCGAGAGACCCGGCGTCGATGAGCGCTTGGCGCAGTTCAGGCAGACGCGTCGCGGGCACGACATGGGTTGCCACGCCCATCGCATGGGAATCCGCCGCCTTCGCTCGATAACCGGTGAACGCCAAATAGCGACCGACCTCGCCCGGCAGACGGGGCAGGACATACCCGCCACCGACATCCGGGATGAGGCCGAGCCCGGTTTCCGGCATGGCGAACAGCAGACGCTCGGTCGCGACCCGGAAGCGGCCGTGAACGGAGACCCCGAATCCGCCGCCCATCGTAATCCCGTCAAGAAACGCGATGTAGGGTTTCGGGAAATGGCCGATGGTGCTGTTCATGCGGTATTCGTGAAAAAAGAATTGATACCATTCATCGGTTCCTGCCTGGCCGGAGCGGGCCACACGCACGACATCACCGCCTGCACAAAAAGCACGCTCGCCCGCCCCTTCGATCAACACGGCATCGACATCATCCGCCTCGCCCCAGGCATCGAGCTGGCGCTTGATGGCGATACACATGGCCGTGGTCAGGGCATTGAGCGCCTTGGGACGGTTGAGCGTGATGATTCCCAGCCGCCCCTGGCGGGCGAACAGCACGTCTTCACCCATATCGTCGGATACGCTCGGATCCATTCGATTCGTTGTCGTAGTGCGATCTGTCACCGACATCCCCCTCGTTTTTCTGTTCCGTTCTTGCTGGGTGAGCGGTACAGGAAGCGCATGGCTCACCCGGCTCCAGCCCTCTACCAGCATCTCGCGCTCCTTGCCACAAGGCAGGGCTTGCTGCCAAGTTCGCAGGCATGAAGACGACAATCGCCGATCCACACGAACGCCCACAGCTTGCGTCGGGAACGCCTCTCCTCCTGGCGCTGGGAGCCAATTTGCCTGCCCGCGACCCCATCAACGGGCGGCGACTGTCTCCCCCTCACACCCTTGCCAGAGCCGTGCAGATCTTGTGCGAAGCCGGCTTTGCCCTGCGCCAGGCCTCACGTATCTACCGCACCGCCCCTGAGGGCGGAAGTCGGCATGATCCGGATTATGCGAATGCGGTGATTCTCGTGCACGCGCCCGGACCGGCCGCCACCTGCCTGCTGCTGGCGAAAGCAATCGAGGAGATGTTCGGTCGTGATCCGACCACCCCTCGGATGGCGGCACGGCCGCTCGACATCGACATCATCGCCGCTGGTGATTTGATCTGGCCGGACGCGACCAGCTGGCGTCTGGCCGCGGCCGACGAGAAGACATCGCAATCGCTCGTGCTCCCGCATCCCCGTCTCCATCGGCGTGTCTTCGTGCTGATACCGCTCAAGGAGATCGCCCCCCATTGGCGCCATCCGGTAACGGGTGAGACGGTTGACGCCATGCTGCACGAGGCGCGCCCGCTGGCACCGGCAATGCCGCGTCCCTGGCCGCGGAAGGCGGATCTGCTTCGCCATCTTCTGCGCTAGCATCTCTAAAACGTAGAGAGTAAAACGAGAGAGAAGGTGCCGCAAATGCGCTGGCACGAACTCGTGCCAGCCCCCCGATCGATCCGGTTCAACACCACACGATGGAACACCGCCCGCCGCCACGCCCGGCGGACGGTGCCCCCCCTGGCTTCAGAACACGAATGAGAGCGGCCCGGACGGCCGCCGCGAGTCGCCCCTCGCACAGCGCCCAGAACCAGCACTCGCCCCAACGACCGTCCCTCACGGACGTCCCGCACATCGACGCCGCTGGTTTTCCCACCGTATCGGCCCTGTTTCCCGCATTCCGTGAAGGGCCGAAGGGCCGCACGCGTTCGTCGTCGTTTCCTCGGTGCCAGAGCGGGACTTGCTCCCCGCCGCCGCTTGCGTTATCTGCCCCCTGCCACCAAGATGGTGGTGCGGCCGCCAAAACACATAACGGAAGGCGGGAAGCGGTCGGTCGGAACACGACAGTCGGCCCACCGGTGTGGACACGACAAGTCCGTGCCTCAAGTAGCGGGTCGGGCAGATGGGGTGTGATGGCGAAAAGCCGCTGCCCATGCAGGCCGGTGAGCCGGTGTTCCCAGCCTTCCCAATGCATGTGCGCCACCAGTGGTGGCAGCGAGCAAAAGAGCTCGTCATGCCTTCTGGCGCACAGGGATCTTTGGACCGTATGGAGGACGCCGATGCCCAGAAAGATCGTCGAGCGCCCCCGGCCCATCGAGCAGCTTTCCATCCTCGATTGGACGGGCAAGGTCGACAAGAAGCTCGAACCCGATATCCCGGAAGAGACGTTGAAGGCCATCTATCGCGCGATGGTCTATTGCCGTCTCTTTGACGAGCGCACGCTTCAGCTCCAGCGCCAGGGCCGCATCGGCACCTTCGCGCCGATCAAAGGCCAGGAAGCCGCTCAGGTGGCTGCCGTCGTGCAGCTGAAACCCACGGACTGGTTCATCCCCTCCTTCCGGGAAACGGCGGCGCAAATCTACCGCGGGCTGACCGCCGAGGACGTCTGGCTGTTCTATGCCGGCTACAATGAAGGTGTGCGCGTGCCGGACGACAAGCATGACCTGCCTTTGTGCGTACCGGTGGGCAGCCAGTGCCAACACGCGGTCGGCATCGCCTATGCCTCGAAATACAAGGGCACCGACGAGGTCACGATGGTCTTTCACGGTGACGGCGCGACCTCGGAGGGTGACTTCCATGAAGCGATGAACTTTGCCGGCGTCTTCGAACTACCGGTGATCTTCATCTGCCAGAACAATCAGTGGGCGATCTCGATCCCGCGTGAGCGGCAGACACGTTCGAAGACCATCGCTCAGAAGGCGGTGGCCTATGGGTTCGATGGCGTTCAGGTGGACGGGAATGATCCGCTCGCCGTCTATGTCGCCGTCCAAGAGGCGATTGCACGCGCGCGCAGCGAATCGATGCCCACACTGATCGAGTGCGTCACCTATCGGCTCGGCGTGCATACCACCGCCGACGATCCCAAACGCTACCGCCGCGACGACGAGGTCAAGGAATGGGAAAAGAAGGACCCCATCCCACGCTTTGAGAAATATCTAAAGGCCAAGGGCGTGATGTCGGATGCCGACTTCGCGGGCCTGCGCGAGGAGATCCGCGATGAGCTCAAGCGTGCCTGGAAGACGACGGAGGCGAAGATCCGCGAGTTCGAGGCGGGCAGACCGGACGTGATCTTCGATCACATCTACGCCACACAGCCGCCGGAGCTTGCCGAACAACGCGCCTACTTCTTGGAGCGAATCAAGCGGGAGGGTCGCCCCGATGCCTGAGCTGACCATGGTCGAAGCGCTGAATCTGGCGCTCAAAGAAAAGCTTGCCGAAGACGATCGCGTCGTCATCCTGGGTCAGGATGTCGGCGTGGATGGTGGAATCTTCCGTGTCACCTTGGGACTCATCGAGGAGTTTGGACCGGAGCGCGTGATCGACACGCCGCTGGCCGAGGCCGGGATCATCGGCATGGCCATCGGTATGGCGATGAACGGCCTCATTCCGCTGCCCGAGATGCAGTTCTCTGGTTTCTCCTACACCGCGTTCCATCAGATCGAGAACCACGTCGCCCGCTACAGCTGGCGCACGCGCGGGCGGTTCCCGATGCCGATGGTCATCCGCATGCCCTATGGTGCCGGTGTGCGTGCCTTCGAGCTGCATTCGGAATCGCGTGAAGCCTACTGGGCGCACACGCCGGGCCTCAAAGTCGTGATCCCGTCCACCCCGCGCAAAGCGCGCGCCCTGCTGAGAGCCGCGATCGAAGATCCCGATCCGGTCGTCTTCTACGAGCCAAAAGCGATCTACCGCGCTTTTCGCGAGGAGGTGCCGGAAGAGCCTGAGACTCTGCCCATCGGCCAGGCGGAAGTCGTGCGCACGGGTACGGACATCACTTTGATCGCTTATGGTGCCATGATGCCGCGCACCCTCCAAGCGGCCGACATGCTGGCTGCCGACGGGATTGCGGCGGAAGTGATCGATCTGATGACCATTTCACCCCTGGACGACGAGACGATCACCGCATCCGCAAAGAAGACGGGTCGTGTGGTCGTTGTGCATGAAGCCTGCCGCAGCTTCGGCCCGGCGGCCGAGATCATCGCGCGGCTCAACGACAAGGTCTTCTTCCATCTCGAGGCCCCGGTGGCGCGGGTGACCGGCTATGATATGCCGCCGCCCTTTTTCGCGCGCGAGCAGCTCTTCCTGCCGTCGCCGCAGCGCATCGCCGACGAGGCGCGCGCCACGCTTGCGCTGTGACGAAACGGGAAAGGTTCTAAGGAGGCAGGTATGCTGAAAGAATTCCGGCTTCAGGATCCCGGCGAAGGCGTGCACGAGGTCGAGGTCCTCGAGATTCTCGTCAAGCCTGGGGACAAGGTGGAAGACGGCGACACCGCTTTCGTCGTGGAATCCGACAAGGCGGCGATCGAATTGCCGGCGCCCTATGACGGAATCGTCAAGGACATCCCCGTCAAGGTGGGGGATACCGTGCGCGTCGGTGAGGTCTTGATGACAGTCGAAACCGAAGACGGCGGTGTCGCAGAGACGGCAGCGGTGGAGCCGGCCTCCCCATCGGCAGCATCGGCAGCGCCGGCCGCGCCGCCGGCGCCGGCCGTCTCCGAGGGCGGCTTACTACTTTTGTAAGCCAGCCAATAAGTAGGTAAGAAATAAATATGGAAACT
>CAZJPA010000088.1:4907-11411 GCA_964547755.1 uncultured Sphingomonadales bacterium | reverse complement strand
GCCGCGGCGATCCGGTCGATCCCGAGGCGTTGCGCAATCACATAGAAGTAGACGCCGCAGGACTGCGCAATCGCTTGCACGAGATCAACGGGCCCATGTCCTTCATGGTTCCAGCAGTGCCAGACATTGTCACCGAAGGCATATTTGCCGGTGCAGACGACCTTCTCATCCGGCCCGACGACTCCATGATGCAAGGCGGCCAGCGCCACAATCGGCTTGATCGTCGAACCGGGCGGATAGAGACCGGCGCCGCATTTGTCGATCAACGGACGCCGGGGATCCTTGAGCAAGGCCTGCCAATTTTCCCGACTGATCCCTGAGACGAAGAGATTGGGATCGAAACCGGGGCTCGATGCATAAGCAAGAATGCCGCCGTCCTTGATATCGATGGCGACCACCCCGGCCGATTCCTCGCCCAGCCGATCTGCAATCCAGGCCTGCAAAGAGCGGTCTATGGTCAATTGAACATTTGCGCCGGGCGTCCCGGCCTCGCGTTCGAGTTCACGCACGAGCCGGCCATAAGCATCCACCTCGATCTTCAACACCCCGGCCTGTCCCCGCAACACCGGCTCGAACCCGCGTTCGGTGCCACGCTTACCGACGCGCATGTCCGGAAGCCGGAGCAATGGATCGCCGTCGAGTTCGTCCCGGCTCGGCGCGCCCACATAGCCGACGACATGCACCCCCGCCGCCCCGATCGGATATTCGCGTGCCAGGCCGGCCGTGGCTTCCACGCCTTTCAAGCCGGGCAACGCAACGTTGAGCCGCGCAAACTGTTCCCAGTCGAGATGGTCTTTGACCAGCACGCCGCGCTCGCGGGGATTGCGACGCGCGAGCCGCCGGCGCACCACGGCCAGGTCCCTTTCATCCAGATTGAGCAAGGCGGCCAGTCGGGCGAGCATCCCATCCACCCCATCGCTTTCTTCGGGCACCAGACGCACCCGATAGTCGAGGCGATTGGCCGCAAGCGGCCGACCTTCGCGATCCAGAATCAGGCCGCGCGGCGGAGCGAGGGGCCGCAAGGCGATGCGGTTCTGATCGGAGCGCAGGCGATAGCGCTCACCCTCGAGAATGGCCAGCTGGCCAAGCCGCCCCGCGAGCAACAGACCAAGGGCCACTTCCGCCGCTCCCACCAGCAGGGCGCGGCGCGAAAACAGCTGGAAACGGGCAAGCTCGCCTTTCACGATTCTTCCGTCCTTTATTCCGGCTCGTGACCGGCTCGCGAGATCAAGCGGCGAACAGCTGCCTCCCGCGCAGCAGGGGCACCAAAGCGACCCAGGCCAGCACGGTCACCCCCGCCTGCATCAAAAAAGGGCGAACCGGCAAGGCCGCAGCATATCCCAGCGACCCGAACAGCCAAGTCATCATGGCATAGGTGACGCTGGTGCTGAAAAAGAATATCGTCAGCGCACCCATCCCCACCTGCCGGAACTGGGATCGGCCATCCTTCAGGATCGTGTGGACGAACAGCAGCGCCAGAACATTGACACCGAAGGGGGCGCCGCTCACGAGATCGAGCAGAAATCCGCCCAGGCCCACGACCCAGGCGGAAAGCGCCCTCCGGCCGATGAGCGACAGCGCGAACACCGCCACCAGCGCCAGATTGGGCGCCGGCCATCGAGCGCCGAGAAACCGGGTGATAACACCGGCAACGAGGACCGCCGTCACCAGCACGACCGCGTGCCACAGCGGAGCCGGCAGCCGACGCAGCCACAAGCGCAAACGCAACTGCCATCTGGGCCAGATGGTTCGCCCACGCCGTTTGGGATCACCTGCCGCCCGGCGGATCACCGGTCATCCTCCGGCTGTGGCTGCGTCATGCGACCGGCTGTTTCGTCGTCTTCCAGCAAAGCCCGGTGAACCGCCGCCAGCACGGCGACCCGATCGAGCAGACCGAAGGCTACGGCGGGTTCGACGAGCATCTCTCCCTCTTTCTGCTCGACCACGCGTCCAACCGGTAGATCGGGCGGAAAAATGCCGTCGGCACCTGATGTCGTCACCAACTCGCCGGGCTGCGGGGCGGTACCGGCCGGCAAAAACAACAGGCTCAAGTGCGGGCCATTGCGACCGGCTGCGATCGCCCGCAGACCGCTGGACGCAAGACGCACGGGCACCCGGCTGTTGAGGTCGGTAATCAGCAGCACGCGGCTGGCATGCTCTCCTGCTTCAAGAATACGGCCGACGAGCCCCGCATCTGCGACCACCGCGTCGCCCACCCGCACGCCATCCCGCCGACCGACCGTGATGAGCGCGCTTTCCTGGAAAGCACCGCCGTCGAAGGCAACCAGCCGGCCGCTGGCCACCAGGTGGTGTGGAGCCTCACGATAGCCCAAGAGCGCCGACAAGATCCGCCCCCGCTCGGCCAGACGCTCGGTGGCGGCCAACTGCTGCTCGACCTCACGCAAACGGGCCTTCAAACGGGCATTTTCAGCATGGAGGGTGAAGAGTCCCTCGATCCAGCCATAAGCCGCCTGCGCCCAGCGGACGGGGACCGCGGCCACCGCGATCGCGGGTGTGGCCAGGTCGAGCGCCGTCTCCCGAATCGTGCGGCTGACCGGATTGTCGAAACGCCCCAGCAGGAACAGGGCAAGGGCAAGCAGAACACCGCCCACCATCAGCCGCCGCATCCTGCGGCTGCCGGTCCGATGAGAAAGCCATGCTTTTACGCGCCCGGCCAATCCGGCTCCACGCCTCCCCGGTTTTCACGCTGCGACCGACCGATCACGCCCCGACAGGCCGTTCAATCTTCCATCAGCAGGACGGGCCGGAGATTTTCGTCCTCCATCGCCCGACCCGTGCCCAGCGCGACGCAGGTCAACGGCTCTTCGGCCACCGAAACCGGCAAGCCGGTCGCCTCGCGCAACATCTGATCGAGATTGGCGAGCAACGCGCCGCCGCCGGTCAGCACGATGCCCTGATCGACGATATCGGCGGCCAGCTCCGGTGCGGTATGTTCGAGAGCGACCTTCACTCCCTCGATGATCGCGCTCACGGGCTCGGCCAGGGCTTCCGCTACCTGACGCTGGTTGATGGTGATCTCCTTGGGCACGCCGTTCATGAGGTCGCGTCCCTTGATCTCCATGGTCAGCCCCTCACCGTCCTCCGGCGTCATGGCGGTGCCGATCTGCTTCTTGATCCGCTCGGCCGTGCTTTCGCCGACAAGAAGATTCTGGGTGCGCCGGATGTAGGCGATGATCGCCTCATCCATCTTGTCGCCGCCCACGCGCACCGAATTGGCGAACACGATGCCCGCAAGCGACAACACGGCGACCTCCGTCGTGCCCCCGCCGATATCGACGACCATCGAGCCCTGAGGATCGGTCACCGGCAAGCCCGCGCCGATCGCAGCCGCCATCGGCTCCTCGATCAGTGCGACACGCGACGCACCGGCTTCTTCCGCCGCCTCCCGAATGGCGCGGCGCTCGACCGCGGTCGAGCCTGAGGGCACGCAGATCACCACCTCCGGCGAGGCGAAGGAGCGGTTGTGCACCTTTCTGATGAAGTAGCGGATCATGTGCTGAGCGACTTCGAAATCGGCGATCACGCCGTCGCGCAAGGGGCGGATCGCCTCGATATTGCCGGGGGTGCGCCCCAGCATCATTTTCGCCTCATTGCCGACAGCCAAAATCTGACGACGGCCCGCCACCGTCTTCATCGCCACCACCGATGGCTCGTTGAGCACGATCCCGCGGCCCTTCACGTAGACCAATGTATTGGCCGTGCCGAGATCGATTGCCATGTCGGAAGAAAACCAGCCCAGGATCCGAGAAAACATGTCCGTCATCGCCTCGCTGAACCCATCAAGCCCGTTCCAGCCCTGTCATGACGACCGGACATCGTGATGTCGTGATGTCCGAGGCCTGCGGTCTCCTGCGCCCGACGCACCGGAACCGGCCCTTGCTGTCCTGCTTTGAGCATGAATGCGCCATGCCTGGCAAGAGTGTGATGCGCACTGCAATCCGACATGGGCTGCGAGATGATGTGGGATCCCCCTGTCCGGCCTACAAGATGCGTCAAAAAGGGCGTCTGCGGCCCTCGCCCTCAAGCGAACAGCCCGGCTCGCAGGACTCCTCGCCCTTCACAAGAGACTCCTTGCCCTTCACAAGATGACGCTCTCTCATCAGTGGGATAGGTCAGACCCTTTTACCGACCACGAGCTTGCGCACGGTTTGACCGGCCGCCTCGATCGCCGGATCGGCAAGCTTTTGGCGTAGGCGAGCGAGCTCTGGGCTGCCGGCCTGGGTATCGACCATCAGGCGCTCGACGAAGCGACCAGAGCGGATGTCGGCGAGGATGGCACGCATTTCGTCTCTGGTCTCTTGCGTCACCAGGCGCTCGGCCGCCAGCGCGCCGCCATATTCGGCCGTGTTCGAGATCCGCTCGCGCATGTAGGCGAAGCCGCCTTCGGCAATGAGATCGACGATGAGCTTCGCCTCCTGCACACATTCGAAATAGGCGAGTTCCGGCGGATAACCGGCTTCCACGAGAGTCCGGAAACCGGCTGCGATCAGGGCTGGAATGCCTCCGCACAGCACCGCCTGCTCGCCGAAGAGATCGGTTTCGCATTCATCGGCAAAGGTCGTCTCGATGATACCGGCCCGCCCGCAGCCCAGGGCCAGAGCATAAGAAAGCGCGATATCGAAGCCGCAGCCGCTGGCATCTTGATGCACGGCCAACAGACAGGCAAGTCCCCTGCCCGCCTCGTATTCCGCGCGCAGCCAGCGGCCGGCGCCCTTCGGCCCGATCAGGAAAACGTCCAGATCGGCCCGTGGCGCGATCAGCCCGAAATGGACGGCCAACCCATGAGCGAATCCCAGCGCGCCCTTCTCGCGCAGATGGGGAGCGACATCAGCGGTGTAGATGTCGGAAAGATGTTCGTCCGGCAGCGTCATCATCACGACATCGGCACATGCCGCAGCTTGCGCATAGGACAACACGGGAAAGCCTGCCTGTGCGGCAGCGCGCGCCGACGGCCCTTCCGGCCGCGCACCGACAACAACATCCACCCCCGAATCGCGCAGATTCAGGGCATGGGCATGGCCTTGGTTGCCGTAACCCAGAATCGCCACCCGGCGCGCGCGGATGACGTCGATATCTCCGTCGCCGTCGCGGTAGATCTTCATGCTGTCTTCCTTTCCCGGGCGGTTGCCCGCCACCAAGCGGTCAGATCGACCGCCGCCGCGCCAAGCCGCGTGACCAGCTTGGCGGCCAGCGCTTCCGCTTCGTCATGTTGCAGCGCAACAGGAACCCGCGTCCAGCCCCGGAACTGGTGGCGCGCCCATGTCAGCTGGCGCTTGGCGTAGCGGCGGCTGTCGCGCTGGGCGAGCGCGACCGCTTCGTCACGATCGCAAGCACCTTGGATATGCCGCAGGAGCGGACGCACGCCGACAGCCTTCATGACCGGCAGATCCGGATCAAGATCGGCCGCAGCCAGCGCGCGCACCTCTTCCAGCGCGCCAGACTCCATCATCGCAATGAAGCGGGCATCGATGCGGCGATAGAGTGCTGCGCGTGCCGGCCAGAGAACAAATCCGGCAACCTGTCCCCGAGCCGCCGCCGCGGACAAGGGCACGCCTTCGCGCCCCCGCTGCTGCCAGACGCTCAAGGGCGTGCCGGTCGCCTGCCAGACGGCGAGCGCGCGCAGGATACGCTGCCGGTCCTGCGGGCTCACACGCTGCGCAAGTGCAGGATCCACACGGGCGAGCACGGCATGCAGGCGTTCCGGTCCCTCCGCCTGCAGTCGCCGGTGCAGGTCCACCATCACGGACTCGGGCACCTTGGGCACAGGCGCAAGACCGCACAAGGCCGCGCGCAGATACAGCCCCGTTCCGCCGACGAGAATCGGGATGCGCCCCTCCTGCCAGCTTGCCTTCAGAACGGGCTGGACGGCCCGTTGCCACCAGCCGGCAGAAGCCCGTTCGCGCCAGGCGAGAACCGCATAGAGCCGATGCGGCGCCATCGCCTGCAAGGCCGGCTCCGGCTGGGCGGTGATGACAGGCAGATCGCGGTAGAGCTGAAGGGCATCGGCATTGATGACGACGCCGTTCAGCCGCCGAGCGAGAGCAGCCGCGAGCGCACTCTTGCCGCTGGCCGTCGGGCCGAAGATGACGACGGCCCGCATGTCGTCTCTTGCGGTTTCAGGGGTCACGCTGTTAACTCCCGGCCGCGGGTTGCGCATCCATCGCGCCCGTCCCGCCGGACACCCAAATCGTAAGGAGCCTGCTGTGGCATCCGATTCCGACCGGTTAGTGGCCCGTGTGACCCTCGTGGTCAAGCCGGGCGAAGAGGAGCAACTGACGGCCGCCACCACGCGGCTCACCGAACAGGCGACGAAGCAGGCGGTGACACCGCCCCATCATCGCCGTCTGCTGCCTCATGCGGTGGAGGTGCTGTTTCCCGCCCGCGCACTTGAGCACGCGCACAGGATGACGCAAGCCGCGGTGGAGGGATTGGCCGTCGATCACGCCGTTCAACCAGCGACACAGGCGGCCTGCCGGCTCCTGA
>CAZJPA010000088.1:0-4807 GCA_964547755.1 uncultured Sphingomonadales bacterium | reverse complement strand
TTGGCCGTCGATCACGCCGTTCAACCAGCGACACAGGCGGCCTGCCGGCTCCTGATCTCGGACATGGACTCGACCCTGATCGCGGCCGAATGCATCGACGAGCTCGCTGCCCTTGCCGGCGTCGGCGAACAGGTGCGGGCGGTTACCGACCGGGCGATGCGTGGCGAGCTCGATTTCGCCGGAGCCTTGAAAGAGCGTGTCGCGCTGTTGGCTGGCCTGCCCGAGACCGCCCTGATGGATGTCGCCCAGCGACATGCGCCCCTGCGTCCCGGTGCGCGTACCCTGTTTGCCACCTTAAAGGCGGAAGGCGTGTTCACCGTGATCGTCTCGGGTGGATTCACGCCGATCGTGCGCCATGTCGCATCGCTATTGGGGGCCGATGCCTGGCATGCCAACCAGCTGGAGACGGCGGACGGACGTCTGACCGGTCGGGTCTTGGGGGCAATCGTGGATGCACAAGCCAAGGCGCGGTTCCTCCAGGAACACGGCATCCGGCTGGGGCTGACGTCTCCGCATTGGGCGGCCTTGGGAGATGGGGCGAACGACCTGCCCATGCTGCAGACAGCCGGCATCGCGATCGGCGTTCACCCCAAGCCGGTAATCGCCGCACACGCACACGGCCTCATCCGCCATACGGATCTGACCAGCGTCCTGCTCTATCTGGGTATCCCGCCCAAGCGCTGGATCATCCGAGAGTGAGGCACGCCTCACCACACATGCCCGGGATCGGCAAGACAACGCCTGCTCAAGACGGCTGAGACAAGACCTCAGGAAAAAGAGAAACGCAGGCGATCCGTCCAGAACCGCTCGAGATTACGCAGGCTGCGGCGGACCTGGGCCAGATCGTCTTCGTTCCACAGCCCATCTTCGAGCAGCTCCTCCAGCTGCTCCTCGTAGAGGGTATCGACCATGTGGCGAATTTCCTGCCCCTTCTCGGTGAGCGAGATGCGCACGGCGCGCCGGTCATGAGTCGCCCGTTCGTGATTGATGTAGCCCATTTTGACGAGCTGCTTGAGATTGTAGGAAACATTCGAGCCTTGGTAGTAGCCGCGGGTTTTCAGCTCGCCCGCCGTCATCTCATGATCGCCGATATTGAACAGCAACAATGCCTGGACAGGGTTGATCTCACCGCGCCCGGCTTCCTCGAGCCGGTCCTTGATGACATCGAGAAGCCGCCGGTGAAGGCGCTCGATCAGAGCCAGGCAGTCAAGAAACATGGCCTTGTTGCGGGAATAGCCCGCTGTATCGTCCAATAAGGCTGAGCGAACCGGTTCTAGAGGCATGGCTGCCGATTCCTCCTTTTCGCCTGTGTCCGCTCTCCACAAGGCTGCGTATCAACCGTCCACCGGAGAGCACCGCAGACGCGATTGTCGCCGTAAAGCGCTAAAAAACCCTTACGGATTGCGCCGAATTGACCCAGTCGCCCGGAACCACGCTGAAGACGGCGCCGCCCCCCCCTGGAGGCCACAGTCTCATGCCCCCTCGTCGCTCGGTGGGTGCGCCTCTCAACCGCCGGGAACGATGGCGGCGTTTTCACGACTGAAGTTGGCGGGTGAGGCGATGAATATCCTCATCGAGCGCCGCATCCTGCTGGCGCAGCTCCTCGATCTTGCGCACGGCATGGATGACAGTCGTGTGGTCACGCCCACCGAATCGCCGGCCGATTTCGGGCAGAGAGCGCTCGGTGAGCTGCTTTGCGAGATACATGGCCACCTGTCGGGGACGCGCGATATTGCGCGAGCGCCGGGCGGATAGCAGTTCGCTCAAGCGCAGATTGTAGTATTCGGCGACCGCTCGCTGGATTTCGTCCACCGTGATCTTGCGGTCGTTGGCCCGCAGCAGATCGGCCAGCACCTCGCGCACGAGATCCAACGTCACCGGCCGGCCCACAAGATCCGCATAGGCGACAACACGGTTGAGCGCTCCTTCGAGCTCCCGCACGTTGGATGTGATCTTGCGGGCGAGAAAATCGAGCACCTCTTCCGGCAGCCGCACCGCCTGCATGGCCTCCGCCTTGGCCTGAAGAATGGCATAGCGCAGCTCGTAGTCTGTGGGATGGATGTCCGCGACGAGCCCCCAGCCGAGCCGCGAGACGATCCGTTCCTCCAGGCCTTCGAGATCCGTCGGTGCGCGATCCGCCGTGATCACGAGCTGCTTGCGCGCCTCGATCAGGGCGTTGAAAGTGTGGAAGAATTCTTCCTGCGTGGAATCCTTGCCGGCGATGAACTGCACGTCGTCGAGCAACAGCAGATCCACCGAACGGAACTGCTGCTTGAAGCTCATCGTATCGCGATAGCGCACGGCCGCTATGAACTGATACATGAACTGCTCGGCCGACACATACATCACCTTCCGATCCGGGAAATTTTCCCGATAGGCCCAGGCGATGGCATGCATCAGATGGGTCTTGCCCAGCCCCACCCCGCCATGAAGGAAGAGGGGATTGAAGGAAGGAGTCGCCGATTCGGCCACCCGACGGGCCGCCGCATGCGCAAAGGCGTTGGACTTGCCGACCACGAAAGTCTCAAATCGATAGCGTGGTTCCAGACGCCCGCCGAGGCTGTCACAGCCGACACCATCCCGGTCATTGTCCTTATTATGTACCGTCTCTGAAGGAAAATGGCGCGATTCCCGGGTGGTGACGGCCTGCTCGCTGCAGGAGGAATGCTCCCCGTCCGCGATCGTGATCTTCAGATCCTCCACGATCAGCCCGACCCCGGCAAGCAATGTGCGAATACGATCCAGATAATGCCGGCGCACCCAGTCTCCCAGCACCGCATTCGCCGCTTCGAGCCGCACGCGGCCAGGACCGAGACGGGTGAGCCGCAACGGCGCCAGCCACCGATCCACCTGAGCCCGCCCGTATTCGCGTCGCAATTGGGCACAGGCCCACTGCCAGGCCTCATCGGGATCGATCGCCGCCGTGGTGGAAGCTGCTCCCGTAAGCGAAACCTGACCTGCCTCCTCTACTGCGGGATCCATCCTTTTTCCCTCCCCGAACATGCGTGTCGTTCGGCTATCGTTGTCCTGTCAGCGGTGTGAACGACGACCGATCCGGCTTGTGGCGTTTTGCATCCCTCTACCGTCCCTCACCGCGCACCGCGGCTGCGGCCGCAAGCGGCATGCCTGCGCCCCACGCGATCGGCACTCGGAAACCGGCAGGCCCGACACCTTCCCCGCTGATGGGAGACTTGGGCCTTGCGACGCTCGGGAGACTGTCCCGAGGTGACGGTGAGCAACGTTAGCGGCAAGCGTGCCCCGGTGACAAGCGGCAGCGCAAAATCGCGTTTTGTTCCCATACCAACCACAAGATCTTCCCCCTGTCCCAGAACGAAACGCAAGTATCACGTCGTTTACGGGCGGGCCGAATCTGATCCCATAAGCAGAGACCGGAAAAAAATATCGGAAATACCGGGGCTTGTCTGCATTCGCGATTCGAGTCCCGGAAAAGGCGAGAAGGCCTGCGCGTGTTGCGCCGCATCACTCGACAGTGATGCCGCCCGATGGCAGCGCTGCTTCGCCTGCAGGCTTCTCGGGGGGCAGGGACTGCTGGCCGGCAGCGGCTGTCAAGCCTTCCATGATGATGCGATTGATGGCGATGAGGTCGTCGATCGATGCGCGGCCCAACATAACCTCGCTGACCGTCTTCGAGACATAGATGGATAGCGAGATGATCTGGGCGCGCGTCTGTTCAGGAAGCTGATTGTCCGGATTGGCGCAATCGACAGCCAGAGCCGACCACAGACGGCGGTTCCAGTCCAAGGATTCCATGAGCTTGGCGCCGGTATACCCCTTGTCCCGGGCCTCGATCATGGCGGCCGTCACCTGCGCGAACAGGCGGTACTCGGTCTCGCGCGGTGATTCGGTCGCGGCCTGGCTGCGACGATAGGCGTCAAGGGACATGGGCGAGCCGCTCCTTCTCGAAATCGAAGAGTTTGCGTGTCTTGGTGAGCGCCTTGTAGTAGTTCTCTTTCATCACTTCGGAACTGATTTCCAAGCACAGCATCTTGATCTCGGGCGTCTCGACGGCTGAGAGGAATTCCGTCATACGCGCCATGAATTCGAGCAGATAGTCCTGCTTGTTTTCCTGATCGAGATAGGCAAGCATGATCGGAAAATAGATCCGGCGCGCCGGCGTATTCGCCTCTTCCGGCTTCATGATGTCCTTTTCGCGCAGGATCGAAACCTTGTTCTGGATGACGAGAGTCGCCCGCCGATCCCCATTCTGGATCACGGCGCCATTGACCACGAATTTTTCACCCGGCTTCAAGGAGAGCTTGAGCGCCATTGTCTCACTCCTCCAGGCCCCAAGAGGGCCGTTGTTGTTCCTCGCATCGCAAGCTTTAAGAAAGGCCTAACGGCCCAAGCGTTAACCATAACCGGGATCCTGTTCAACGCAAGCATCCGAGCAACACCGGGATGCACAACCGCCATAATGGAAAGCAATCCGCGTGCCATCCGGCCCGGAAGGAGGCGAACGCAGAGCCGTCCCGGTCCTTTCGCGCCCCTGCACCACGCTGCTTTCTCATGACCGACGACGGGCGACCAAGGCTGACGGACCATCACTGATCAGCGAATCGTCATTCGCCGGTTTATCCAGCGAATCCAGCCGGCGGCCGAGATATCCCTGTTGCTTGAAGACGAGGCGTTATGAGTCACCTCCTCTCCCTTCTGCGTCATTCGCCGCCGGAGAGCGGCGAATCCAGCCAGCGGTGACGACATTCCCGACGCTTGAGGCCCCCTTCCCCGCCCGCTGGACCCGCCGATCAAGTCGGCGGGTGACGAGGAAGAGAATGGCGGATGACAC
>CAZJPA010000087.1:0-11414 GCA_964547755.1 uncultured Sphingomonadales bacterium | reverse complement strand
TTGCGGAGGTGGACGGGTCGAGCGGGGCGGTGACGCGTCGCTATGTGCCGGGTCCTGGTGTGGACGAGCGGATAGCCTGGTATGAGGGGTCTGGTGTGGGGGATCGGCGCTTTTTGTATCAGGATGAGCGGGGGTCTGTGGTGGCGATTGCGAACGATGCGGGATCTGTGCTGGCGAGCTGGCGCTATGGTCCGTGGGGGGAGACGGCGGACACAGGCTTTACGCGCTTTGGCTATGCGGGTGCGTTGAAGCTGCCGGGGACGGATCTGCTGCACAGCACGCTTTCGGACTCCCTCTTCGGTGGAGGCTCCGGTGGCGGTGGGTATCTATCTGGAGTTGTGGTTGGATCGTGTCGCATAGGATATGAACACGTTTTGTAGGTGGAAATCAGGGGCTGAAAAAGTCCAATACATTTTTGGCAGTGGGTCGAAACAGGGGGTGTATGCGCCAAGTGCTGAACTGCTCATTGAAACGGGGTGACTCCATGTCGGAAAAAAGGACGTGAAATGCACTGGAAACTGAAAGCCATGATACAGAATGCCGTTTCGCTTCTCCCGCCTTCGGTTTCATATGCCACCTATTACTGGATTCAAAGGCATTTCGGCGGCTTACGGCGAATCGACCCGGTAAGCGGGCTGTCTGCTGGGATCGAAATTTGGAAACGAATCGAGAAGCATGGCCAGGATCCATCCGGAAAGGTCTTTTTGGAGATCGGGACGGGAAGGGTGCCCCTTGTCCCCTTAGCCTACTGGCTGATGGGCGCGGAAAGAACCATTACCATAGACTTGAATCCGTACCTGAAGGGGGAGTTGGTCGAGGAAAGCCTTCGATACATCTCCGACAATGATGGAGAAATTCAGAGCTTGTTCGGATCCCTATTGGACAAGGGAAGGCTCGATGACCTATTGGCGTTCAGCAGAAATGTTGACTTCTCGACCCGTGCCTTTCTTGATTTATGCCGAATTGACTATATTGCTCCCGGTGATGCCGCCAGCACCGGCTTGCCTCCTCAGGGTATTGATTTTCATACATCGTATACGGTGTTTGAGCATATCCCACCGGAGGTGTTGAAGCGGATCCTCGAGGAAGGAAACAGAATAATAAGAGACGATGGCCTATTCGTTCACAGGATCGACTACAGTGATCATTTTTCGCATTCCGACAAGAGAATATCTGCCATCAACTTCCTTCAGTACTCCGATGAGGAGTGGAAGCGGTATGCCGGAAACAGGTACATGTACATGAACAGGTTGAGACACGATGATTTTGTAAGGCTGTTCAAGTCCGTAGGCCATCGCATCTTGGATGCCCAGACGGACGTGGATCAGAGAGCGAGAGAGCTGTTGAGCAATGGAGTCCTAAAATTGGATGAACGGTTCAGTATAAAGCCGAAAGAAATCCTTTCAATTTCAGCGTCATGGATAGTATCAAGGAAGAGCGACTCACCGAGAAAGTGTTCTGCCTAAGCCGTACTCTTAGCCTTTTCTCCACACAGTCTATATTCCATCAAGGAGCTGGATAGGGGGTAAGACGTGTAGAGTCTGTCAGAAAGAACAGCTATAGATAGTGTTGATGCGTAAAATGCGCGCATGATTCGGCGCATTCAAACGCGAAGAGCAACACCGTTGTTGAACGAGGTAGTGGCATTGATGCGGATCTGGTTCAAGATGGCCTGCATGGGCGTGTTGAAGCCGAGGCATTTTCTTGGGATGATGTTGTGCATGAAGGCGATGTCCGGCAGGTCTTCATCGGACGGCTTGTCGAGATCGGCCTTGCGCGGCAGATCGCGTCGCAGCCTGCTATTGACGTTTTCGACCGCGCCCTTCTGCCATGATGCGTAGGCATCGCAGAACCAGGTCGTCATGTTCAGCACTTCCCGCAACAGCTTGTGATGAGCGAACTCGGTTCCGTTGTCGAAGGTGATGGACTTGCACAGCTCCCGAGAGAGGCGGCGGAAGATGTTCATGATGACAGCGGCGGTCTCGGCGGCGTTCTTGCCGGTGAGGCGCGCGGCCATGGTGAAGCGGCTCTTGCGCTCGTGAAGAACGAGAACGGGCCGGGTGCGCCTGCAGAAGATCAGATCACCCTCCCAATGTCCGATTTCCTTGCGAGCATCAATAGCTTGTGGCCTGTCGTGGATGGATGCGCGATCCTTGATGACGCCATCTCCGCCACGCCTCTTGCGCCTGCCGCGCTGCTTGTGGCGCCGGCACAGATAGAGCCACAGCCTTTCCGCCTTCTGGCTGGCGCGATAGATGAAGGCATAGATCGCCTCCATGCCCAGGGGGCGAAGCCCTGACCCCGCGCCGCTCTTGAGCCAGCCCGATATCTGCTCCGGAGACCAGCCTTCCGAGAGGCGGGCGCAGACGAATTGGCGCAGTTGGTCGTCCTCTTCGGGGACAGCGCTTCGCTCCCTGCGCTCAATGTAGACTCCGGAAGCAAAGCGCGGACTGTAGCTGCCGGAGGGCAGCCTGTTGCGCCGTCGTTCGCGGCTGATGGTGGATGCGCGGCGGCCAATTGCGCGATCAATGAACCGGACACCCCGGCCCGCGGCTCGCAATATGGCAATTTACTCTCTTTCCTCGAAAGACAGATGCGCATAGAGTGGCATGGCAACACTCCCTCATATGGAAGATCCCCCCATGCCGATACCACATCGGAACGGGAGCGGGCACTTCACCCCGAAATTCGCCCGGCTCTACCACGAATTCATCGGCGCACGTTCCCATATCCTGCGCTCAATAGGTTCAAGACATATGTGCCGACACCGACAGCCAAGGGGACGATGGTCCGATCCCGGCCGCAGCCGCCTTTTTTCAATGATTTACACGGCTTCCGACTTATCCGAGAGGGGCAAATCATACGCAATCGTCGTTGCGGGATGATATCGCTTCAAGTCTGCACCCGATAGCGACGCAGACGGGTAAAACGGAATCGGCGCACGGTTGTGTCGTCCTCGTCCGGTCTCTTTTCGGCAAGGCGGGGCGTGGCGGCCGCGTAACAGGGAATGCCGGCCGCTTCCAGCCGGCAGACGATCGCAAAAGCCAGGGTGAATTCACCCTGCACCAGAACGGCGGCGGGCTTCATCGCCTGGATCCTTTCGCTCAGTTCCGTCGCCATCCGGTCGATCTCACCTTCGTCCGCATCCGCCGGAACGTCCGGGAAGGGAATGTCGTGAATGGGGTGCCCCAGTGCTTCGGCGGCCCGGCGCTGGGGCTCCGTCCAGTCCTGGCTCGGGTGATTGGAGAGATTGATGAAGGTGCCACTCTTGTTACCTTCTTTTCTGAAGGACTCGATCGCTTCTTTCAGATTATGGTCTATCGTGCTGGGGCTGCGCGCATTCTTCCGGTACCCCCCATGCAGCAGGTCGTTGCGCAGGTCGCCGACCTTGTTTCTGAAGGTCGGGAAAAGTTCCTGTGCCAGGTCTTTGGTCGTCTTTCTGGCGCTTTCATTGAAGCCTCTCCGTCCCGGACAGGCGGCATCAGGCGGGCAGGCGAGATTGATGTAGCCTTCGCGTAAGGTTGCGACGGCCTGAAGCGGACGGTCGAAGCGTTGATAGAGTGCGGCGAGTGCGGCCACCAGGTCGGCGTGTTCGGGTCCGGCCAGATGCGCGGGCGAGCCGGAAAGCGGCTGCAGCATTTCGATCAGCTCATCGATGATGGTGGCAAGCGGCGGCAAGTGATGCCGGATCTCCGCCTGCGATTCTTCGGCGCGCTCCAGCAATTCTTCCGCCAATGAGCGGCGTTTGCCATCGGCAGATTGCAGAAGCAGGTCGCCCGTGCGTACGGTCGAGAAAGCGCGGGAAAATCTTTCGAGCGATTCGGCGAACTGATCGAGTTTCGGCCCAGGGCCGCGCCGCCCGCCTTGTGCCCATTCCTTGCGAAGGGTATGCCCGAGGGTCCGGGCGCGTGCCGCCGCTTCTTCCGCGCGGCCGGTCTTCAGGAACAGCCGCAAGGCCTGCGCCCAGTCGACCATGTCAAGGAAGGTGGTGATGTCCCAGATCGGTGCGCGCGCCGGCGAGACGCTCTCGTCCCGGGCCTCGTAGGCGCCATAGAGGATGCGCGTTCGCGGCCAGTCGTCGTGCACGGCGCGCATCAGGCTGATCACCGCGCCGGCCAGAAAACTCTGGGCCCGGAAGCCATGAGTGATGTCGATCAAGATAGCGGGCTGCCCGTCCACAGCAGCGCGGGAATCTGTCCCCGTTTCGACCTGTTTGGTTTGGGAGCGCGCCTCTTCCAGCCTCTCGATGAAGATGCGGAATATTTCGTTCAGTTCGTCTTCGGACCGGCCGTCCGGAATCGTGCATCGTTCGGGGCGGATGGGAAGCTGCGCGCACAGATCGGCTCCGTGCGTGTCCCAAGCCTTTTCTGTCGCGAAGACGGTTACGTGATCGACGGCGAAGATTTCCACGATGGCGCGGGCAATGAATTTGGTGGTTTCCGCCTTCCGGCAGCCGCTTTCTTTTTCATTGTCATCGGGCGGACGGTAATAATACTGGACGGGTGTGTAATTGGTCGTCCCCAGAAAAGTGAACAGTGTCGTCGTCATCGCAGCTCTCCCGGTCGGCGCTCAGTCCGCGTTTTCGATCCGGTATCGCCCGAAGCCGAAACTTGTCTCCTTGCCGACATGCAGCACGGCGCCGAGCGTCAGTAGCGGGAGCAGTTCGGCCAGACCTTTACCTTCCCACGTCCAGCTTCCGCGCACGCCGCCGATCGTCATGGTACGGCGTTGCCGGCTCGATCGCCGGGTCCAGTCCCACCAGAAGAGGTCGTCACGTCTGGCCGTGATCTGTTCCGCCGTTTCGAGACAATCGGCCAGCGGCCGGTCCGCCTGTTCGGGTGTTCCGTATGCCGCCTCCAGGAAGGTCCAGCGGCGCCAGATGGCGATCAGCAGATCGCGCGGGCGCAGCCGGCGATGGTCGAGCAAGTCACCCGCACGCTGGAGACGCAAGGGGGTGATGTGCCGGATGCGGATGCGCGCGATCTTGCGATCGGTCGAAGGACCCCTCATCGGACCAGGAAAGGCCCGGGCGATGGCGGCCGGCGGGACGATGGCGGCTTCAAGCGGCGCCGTCTCGGCTTCCGGATCGCAGAAATCGAAGAGGGGAAGAGACGGCGTCTCATGCTTGTCCGATGGCCCGCCGCCCGCAGATGCCGTCGCCGATTCTCCCGAGCGCGGCGTTCGGAACGGGCGCGGTGGCGCCGCCCGGACCCGCTGGAGGATGAAACGGGTCCGGCCTCGTCCCAATCCGTGCGCCAACGCCCGCCGCATCGCCTCCACGACATGCGGTATCCGGGCGACGGCGGGACCGATCAGCAGGATGTGGAAACGAAGAACCTCTCCCTCTTCGATCCAGCGGCGGCCGATGGCGGGCGGCTCGATCACGTAAGGCACCGGCGGCTGCTGCAGATCGCGCCCCCGAACCGGCTGCGTCAGAGGCGGCGGGGCGAAAACTTCAGGATACGGGCAGCGGCGGTAGAGCGGGCAGGCCGCGCAGTCGCTTTGTCCGGTCATGCAGACCAAACGCCGCAGGGCATGGCCGAAGGTCCCGCGCAAGACGGAGCCGGCAAAGGATGGTGTGAAATACGGCTGCGCGGCCACGGCCTCGAAGCGCAGGCGGGCGATGGGAAAGGAGGGCAGGAGGGAGGCGGCAGGCCCGCGTGCCGGCTGTGCTGCCATCGATCCCGCTCTGCTGTCGTTCGCCGTCGCTTTCTGAAGCATCATTTTCCCCTGCGCACGCATCTCGGCACCGCTATACCCCGCAGCCGCCGTGCCGGAACGGCGCCAGACTTCAACGCTGGGAGCGCAACTTGTCTATCCGGTCGAGCAGTTGCCGCCATTTGAAGTGACTGGCGCGATTCCCCAGTTGCGGACGAATCAGCCGATCGACGATTGCAACGAGGGCCGCTTTTTCTTCCGGTGTCCAGTTGAGAGCCTGTTTCGTCAGGTTCTCGAGCATCTGTTGATAATTTTCCGGCCTGTCTGCGGATTTGACGACCTGATCACGCAGAGTAGTGATGCGGTATCCATTCGCGGTTTCCGGAATGGGAATGTCTGACAGGTCCGGAGGGCCCGGCGGGGGTGGTTCTCCTCCGCCCGGAATGGGTGGTGTCGGTCCGCCTCCACCATTCGTGGGCTCGGGGTCGACTCTGCAGCCCGCCCATTCGCCCCAGCGGGCGCAGAATTTCTCCAGCTCAGGGTTGGGCGGCGGCTTCTCGCCCGCTGGCGCCAGCTCCACCAGCACCCAGCCGAAGGGCAGCGCCTCGCGATCGGTCTTACTCCGGCCGGCCATTCGAATGCAGGGCGTGGTCTCCCGTCCCTTCATTTTCTTGCGTGGTCGGGGCGAATTGCCGGTTTCGCGGCGCACTTCGTTACCGTAGGACACAAAATCCTCACCAGAATAATGGCCCAGGCGCATGAGCAGGGCTTGGCCACTCCGGAGGCTGTCCAGCATTTCCCTCTTCAATAGACGGTCCACTTCGATCATCCAGTCACGCGCGAGGAACGTGTTGTGTTGCAGTTCCTGACACTCCGCATTCCACCGTCGCAGGGAGAATGTGTTGATGCTATGGACCAGTTTTCGCATGCTTAGTTGTTGAGCGGGCAGTTTGTCCGCAATTCTGCGGGCTCCAGTGGATGCGCGGAGGAATGCGATAGCTGTCTGCCAGCTGCGGAACTGACCAGGCAGCACGGCTTCCACCATCGTCATGACCGCAGGATCGTTCTTGCGCGGTCGCGCGCGAGCGACGTCAAGCACGAGCAGAATTGCACCGGCAGGATCACCGGTAGCATCGCCTGTCTTGACGAAGCGGAAGGGATCGCGTGCGAAGCTGCCATCGAGCAGCTCCCATTCGAATCTCTGATGTTTGTATTTGTTGGGGATTTGCGCCTCAAGATCCTTCACTCGTTTCTCGAGCCAAGCCGTGCGCCATGCTCCTTTCAAAGATGTTCCGGGCAGAAAGAACGCACCCGTATGAGGGTGACGAATCGCGCGCGGAATTGCCAACTGGTTAATGGCACCCTTCGCTTCCTTCTTGCTCTTGCTCGGCGAGACTTTGGGAACAGGCCTGTTCGTCGCGCGGATATGTTCGGCGACACCAAGCGGTAACGGAATGCGGATGAGTGCCGCATCCGAGATGCGAGAAAGCTGTGCGGAAAAGAAGCTCTGAATTTTCAAGAGTGTAGGGGCTGCACCATAGCGATCCAATCCGCTTAGAATTCCGATCAGACGCTCACGTTCGTCCTGAGCTAGTTTTAGTCCAAGTGGATCGAAATGGATAAGCTCCTTTCCGCTGGCGACACTATTCGTCGGTTCGTAGTCTTCGCCGGTGCCGATGTGGATGGGCGAAAGCGGCGTGATCCAGGCCGTGTAGTGTTCGAGAAAGCGGCTCATGGGACAGCCTCCTCCTGCGGGCGGGCCGCGCTCTGGCAAGTGTCGTCGTTCGTGACCGGCGCAGGCGGCAGATGCACGGGCACCACCGGGGCGTAACCCTGGTGGACCGTCCCGGCAAAGGCGAGGTCGTTCGAGATCTGCGCCCTTTCACCACCCAGACCATGACCGATGAAGAGCGTCTGGGGGTCGAACGAGACGGGCGTGAGCACCGCCCCCGTATCGGCCAGCAGGATCGGCTTCTTAAAGGGATTGGGGCCAACGGCCGCGATCGAGCCGTGCCGGCCGAAGCGGGTAAAAGGCTGATAGAAGCAGTCCGCGCTGCGCCATTCGCCGACCGGTGGGCCGTCCTGCGGCGCCGCGGGCGCGAGCGTCAGCCAGGCGTTGGCCTGCGGGTGGCCGGCGGGCCGGTCCGCGCACACCTCCTCGATAGCGAACTTGCCGAGGCCGATGCTCGCATCGCGCCCATAGCCGATCCGACCGACATCGCCAAGGAGGCCTGCGAGCTCGTCCCGGGACAGACGCGCCTCGTCAAGCACGCAGTGGAGGTCCAGGCCGCCATCGCTCTGTCCACCGCCCTCCCACACATGTTCGTCCTGCCCATAGGGAGCGAAGGCGCCGTCGCCGGTGGTGCCGGTGGTCCGCGAGATGCTGTTGTGTAGGTGCACAACCGCCTTCCAGCGGGGCCCTTTTTCATTCTTCTGCTTTTTGCTCTCCTTGCATTTTTGTTTCTTTTCATTCGCTTCCTTCGCCAGCTCGGCACACAGCGCGCGGATGCTGGCGCGCAGATCCGGCTGTCCGCCGATCGCAGCTTCCGGCATCCAGGCGCGCTTCTTGAAGGTCTTGCGCTGGTCGGCCTTGACTTCGTCCCCCAGTCCCAGCCGGCCGATCGGCAGCTGCGGGCGCGGCAGATGGCCGGCGGGCAGGCCGTCGGAGACGACGAGAAAGGGGCGGCCTTGCGTATAACCGTCAAGCAGTGCGGACAGGCGCTCTTCACCGAAGCGCTCGCGGACCGCCCAGCAGAGCTGCCCGAAGAGCGTGTCGCCCCGGATCGGAGAGCCGAAGGCGGTCAGCGGCCGAATGCGGATGCGCAGCCATGTCATGGCCCGTCCCCCAAGTCCGAGTTCGTCAAGATGCGGCCCGCCGGTCAGGCGGCCTTGTCGCTCTGGCCTTCCACGAAGGGATCGTCCGGCAGGGTGAACGCCTCGCCGTCCAGCTTGAGGTCTTGGAAGGCGATCTTGCCGTATCCGCGCGAGCCGTTGCCGCCGAGGGAATCGAGTTCGAGCAGCCGCAGGCCGCGCTTGAGCATGGCAAGCAAGTCCTCTCCGTCACCCGCAAAGCGCCGCATCGTCAGCCGGAAGTGGAAGCGGGCGCCGGCCGGCACGCGCTCGGTCTGACGCGGATTGGTTGCGGTGCCCGAGATGCGGTTGATGGAATTCTCGAACTTGGCCTCGGTCAACGGCAGGTTCCGCGCCTCCACCTCCTTCTTCCAGTCCGGATCCAGCATGCAGTCCCAGAAATTCAGCCGGCCGGGGCCGAAATCCTCCATCTCGTTGGCCGGCACTTGCTCTCCGCCCGAGACGCCGAAGAGCTTGAGGATAATGGCTGCATCGGGGTTGCTACGCTTCTCCCAGCCAAGCGGCTTGTCATCCGTGAGCGCGCCCGACCACCACTCCAGCAGCGACCGCATCTTTCCCTTCAGGCTGGAGCCGGGAATGTAGGGTTCCTGCGTGAGCGGGTGCTTGATGACGGGATTGTCGATGCCGCCGATATGCATCTCGGCATCGCCCGCGCCGATGTGCAGACCCGTCTTCAGCGTGATTGCGCCTGTGATCTCGGAAATTCTGTCCAGTTTCAGGCCCATCATTCCTGTCCTTTCAACTTCTCTTGGGCGGCGTGAAAGCCGGTGAAGGATTCGAGAAACAGCTTGAAGCGTTCGAGGCGCTGACGCTGCTCTTCTTCAGATGTGCCCTTGTGGATCGCCTCCAGCCCCGCGCAGATCATGGCGTAATAGATATCGCCGACATGTCCGCGCGCCTGCGCATAGGCGACCTTGGCCTTGATCATCAGCACGAAGGGCAGGATCTCCGCAAAGGAGCGGCCGGCACGCCCTGCCTGCTCGTGCCAGTGGCAGACCTCGTTGTAGAAGCGCCGCAGCTGCGTCGACTTGTTCTTGGTGTTGCCGCCTTCTCTGGCCACGGCCTTGGCCCACTCATCCGCGATGTCGGACAGCAATGTCGGCGTGAAGTCCGCGATCGCCCGCTTCAGCTCGTCGCTTTTCTTCGACGGGGCGGCAGCCGCTGCGGGTGCGCCACCCCCGTGGTTGCCGCGATGTGCTGGCGCTGGTGTCATCGTCTGTCTCCCTTCCGATAGCCCCGATGCGCGTAGAGATGGCGGAACAGCGCGATCCGATAGGCCGGGCCGCAGCGCTCGATGCCGTTGCTGCCGACCTCCTCGACCAGTTCCGTGTGCAAGGCCGCGCGTTCGTCGTCGTCAAGGCGACGCAGCCTGTCCACCACATGGCGGCGGGTGCGATAGCGCAGCAGCGCCCGCCAGCCGGCCGCGCGTGGATCCTGTTCCTCCTTCTCGCGCATGGCGATCATGCGCAGGAGGTCGTAGAGATAGCCGCTGGTGAAACCGGCCGTCTTGCGCAGCGCTTCGAGCCGTTGATAGCGTGCCTCCAGAAACAGCCAGGTTGGCCGTGCCGCTGCGCGCGCCGCGCCGTCATTGCTTCCTCCCCAGGAGACCACCTCGCCGAAGCAGCACAGCGCGTTCTTGGGCGGCAGGCCGTCCGTGCCGGGGTATTTCTTCGCCTTCTCGTCCAGCGCCTCTTCGGCCATGCGCGCCATGGTCGAAACGGGCACCTGCGGTTTCACCATGACCAGTCCCAGCGAGAAATGAATGCCCGGATTATGAGCGACATACCGGCAGAAGCATTCGCGCAAGCAGGTGACAAACCCAAATATCTGATGCCACGGACCGATGAAGAAGAAGTCGTCGCCGCCGGCAAAGACGGTGTAGATCGCCGGAAATTTGTTTCTCAGCAGCCATGGGACGTAAAGGGTGAAGAAGGCGTTCACCTGCCGCGACAGCGCCGCCCATTTGGCGAAGGTGGGCTCAGCCAGCCCCTTCTCGAACAGGCGGCCGAGATTGTCGATGTCACCCTTGGCCACCATCAGCGCCGGCACACCGCGTGCCTTGCCCGCTTCCCGCTCATCACCCTCTTCCAATTCGAGCGCCTCGGCGGCCAGCTCCTGGAAGGTACGGATGCCACCATCCCGCTCGCCTCTATCATCGGCGGCGAGACCCGCCAGCTCGTAGAGCGCCTCCCGCTTCTTGTGCTGCTCCCCGTCCCCGTCGTGGATGGGCACGAAGGCGTTGATCGCCCGCCAGGCGAGCCCGTGCCAGGGCGCTGCGTCCTCATCCGTCGGCAGCGACAGATCCCACACCCGCGCCGGCAGCAGGCCCGCATCGTCGCGCCGCGCCTTTTCCTGATCGCCGATCGCAGCGAAGGCGAGCCGGTAGCCGAAGAGATCGACCTCCAGACGCTTCTCACCCTCGCCGGCCTTCGCATCGTCTTTTTCCGCGCCATCGCCCGCGCGCCAGACCCGCAGCCGTAGATGCCGCTGCTGCGCCAGAATCTGACCCAGCCGCAGCTGGTCGCGGGTCAGTCTGCTGATGGTGGGAGCTTTGTCCTCGGCATGTTGCTTCACTTCCGCCGGCCAGCGCCCCTGATAGGCGCAGACGCCATGGGAAAAGGCAGCATCCGCGAAGACGGCCGGCGGCGCCTTGCCACCGCACAGACCGAACCGCTGATGCTTGACGACGTCGAGATCGGCGACCAAGGCCTGCTGAATCCGCCGGAAGCGCTCCTTATCGACGAAATCATTGGGACTGGCCGCGCGCATGGCGATCCCGAGCCCGGCCTCGCCGAAGCCGTGCCGCAGGAACCAAGCGTCGATTTCCTTCTGCACGCGCGTGACCGTCTCGCGCGCCTGGGGCGTATTGGGCGCAACGATCAGGA